>CAJLHL010000152.1 GCA_905206455.1 uncultured Eubacteriales bacterium | reverse complement strand
TTAAGCTATCTCCTACCCCATTTGTACAATTCTTTTCCGAGATCTTATACAGATCCCTTCCGTCCGCATAAAAGACTCCGCCGATCTTCAGAAGCGGAACCGAAAGCTCCTGCGGCACAGGTTCTTTCCAATACTCTCTTTCTTCATCGCTATTATATCTTTTCACCGTCGCATAAATTTCCGCGCTGTCATCGATGCTCTGTTCCATCTCTTCCATCACACGTGAAACGATTGTCAGCGCCTCCGCTCGGGTTGCCGTGTTTTCTCCACGGAAGGATCCGTCCGGATAGCCTTCGATGACTCCGGTCTTTTCGGTCATCGTCAGATACCCCTGCAGCCAGTCCGGATAATCCGCCGCATCAGAATAATTCGATTTTTCTTTCGTGGTCTTGGACGGATAGACCAGTCCCAGCGCGCGCATCGCCATCACTGCGATCTCTCTCCGGGTGATCGCTTTGTCCGGCTGGAATTTTTCTCCGCTGTATTCCGCATTGATGACCATACCGTATTTCAGCGCGATGTCCATATAGCCGCCCGTCGTCACCCAGTGGGCTTTCACATCGGACAACGGCGTCACATCGTAAGGCTTATCGTCTTTCGTCATCAGCTCAAGCGCATCTAAATATTTCGCATTTTCACTGCCCGGCGTCAGCTTCATGGCGGAGAGAATCAGCTTTACGAATTCCGCCCGGGTGATCGTATTCTGCGGCCTGAATGTTCCGTTGGGATAACCGTTGATCCAGCTTTTCTCCACTCCTTCCCCGATATATTCCGCCGCCCAGTGTCCCGCGGTATCGGAAAACCTCACACTCCGCGCCGCTTCCGCTCTCTGCTCCGATCCGGCGTTACCTCCGGGGTCCGCCGCAAAAACACTGACGCTTCCTGTCAGAAGCATTGCCATCGACAGCAGCAGACAAATCGATTTTTGGAATATTCGCTTTCTGCGCCTGATATCATTTCTTTTCATAAGACTCCCTCCCTTTTTTAATTTTTCCTGAAAAATCGTTATTTTAGTAATAACTACAATAGCAACATACTATAAACGTTTTACAATAATGT
>CAJLHL010000151.1 GCA_905206455.1 uncultured Eubacteriales bacterium | reverse complement strand
ATGTAACGGCTTACGGCATCGACCTGTACGGAGATCTGATTCTGCCGCAGCTGCTCAGAAAACTCTGCGGCGTCGAAGGAATCCGCTGGATACGCCTTCTGTACTGCTATGAAGACGAAATTACAGAGGAATTGATCGAGACGATCCGCAGCGAAGAAAAGATCTGCAATTACCTGGACATTCCTCTGCAGCACGTCAGCGACAGCGTTCTTTCCGATATGAACCGTCATTCTACTTCTCAGTCGATTCGCGAAACGATTCAGCGGCTCAGAGCGGAAATTCCAGACATTCATATCCGGACGACGTTTATCGCGGGATTTCCAGGGGAATCCGAAGAAGATTTTGAGGAACTTGCAGATTTTGTGGAAACCGTAAAATTCGATCGCATGGGTGTTTTCGCTTATTCTCAGGAGGAAAATACTCTGGCTGCGGAGATGAAGCATCAGATCGACGAAGAGACGAAAATACATCGTCGGGATACGCTGATGGAAATTCAGCGGGAGATTTCCCTGAAAAATAATCTGGCGAAAGTGGGCGGTGTTTTCGAAGTGATCGTAGACGAAAGAGAAGAAGGCGATACTTATCTGGGCAGAACCAGGTTTGACGCGCCGGAGATCGACAACGGCGTCATTTTCACCTCCGAAAGAGAGCTGATTCCCGGAGAGTACGTGTATGTGGAAATTACGGACGCTTTCGATTACGATCTGTCGGGGAGGGAAACAGCAGCTCCGAAACAGGATGGAGACCATCGGCCGGAAGTCGTTTAGAGACGGCAGTTCAGAAGTCGAAAAAATGCTGTCAGATTCGGATATCTTTGCGGTTTCCGGTGCCGGGACACAGATCTCCCGACAGAGGCGGCACTGTCAGCGCTGTATTTTTCAAGAAAGATAAGAAAGTTCGAAAAGAAGAAAGGCGGAACGAGTTTTATGAATCTTCCTAATAAACTGACGACGATGCGTATGGCGCTGGTTCCCGTATTCATCGTCCTGTATCTCATGGACTATCACTATACCGCGGCCGCCGTGTTTATCGCGGCGTCGCTTACGGATTTTCTCGACGGTCATCTCGCCCGGAAACATAATCTGGTGACCAATTTCGGCAAGATCATGGATCCTCTGGCGGACAAGCTTCTGGTGACTTCAGCTCTGGTGTGCATGGTTCAGACGGGCGTCGTTCCCGGATGGATGGTCATCGTGATCCTGGCCAGAGAATTTGCCATCACAGGTCTCCGGTCTGTAGCCGCCAGCGAGGGAGTAGTCATCGCCGCCGCATGGTCCGGTAAGATAAAAAC
>CAJLHL010000150.1 GCA_905206455.1 uncultured Eubacteriales bacterium | reverse complement strand
TCAGAGCGAAATCGTACATCCGGTCCAGTGCCCATCTCAGATTGACCGCCGTAGGTCTCGCCTCCTGAAGATATATTTTCGCCTCGGACAGTCTTTCAAAAAACGCGTCCTCTTCAGAAACATTCTCCGAAATCTCCAGCGCCGCCAGATAAATGCCGATGGCCGCCGCCACGCCGATCGCCGGCGCACCCCGCACCTGAAGCCGGTAAATCGCTTCCCGGATATCCCGCTGTCCCGACAGTCTGATAAACTTCATCTCTCCCGGCAGAAGCGTCTGATCGATGATAACCAGCGCTCTTCCGTCATCAGAAAGAGCCACCGTATCAAAATCCAGTTTTTTGATTTTGTCTTTCGTCACAGGAAAAAACCTCCTCTCCCGTTCTTTCCGGCCGTCTGCCGCAGCGGCATCCTCCGCCGCGGATTTTTCCGCCGGTCTCTTCTATACGCTCGCCTGAGCGATGAGAATGAAGTTTCGCATGGTATCCAGACTGCTGAAAATCACCTGAGCCTGAGTATCGCTTCCGCCGCCTTTTCCTCCGGCACCCACCGCAAATTCCTTCACTACCGCGCCGCAGCGCAGTCTGCTCTTGCCCGTATGGGTCATGAAAACGCATAGATGTTTCGCCGAAGAGAGAATCACCGGCAGATCCGTCTTCGCCGTCACTTTCTTCGCGATGCGTTTCAAATCGTCGATGGTCTCCGCTTCGAATTCGTGAGAAACCGTCTTTTCCGCTTCCGACAGGATTTCCTCCGCCATCAGCCCGGCAAACTTGTCCTTCATATTATTCAGTTCCCGGCGCAGTTCTTCATGCTTTCTATCCGCGATTTTTTCCTTTTCCAGCAGAGTAAATTCATCTGCGGAATATTTTTCGCTGAGCGCCGATACGACGTCGTGTTTCTGCTCGTAATCGAGAAGAGCTCTCATACCGCATTTATAGTAGATGCGGGTCATACCCTTATACTTCTCTGTACGCAGCAGTTTGATCAGACCTACCTGAGACGTGTCGGAGGGATGCGGACAGCAGCAGGCACAGCAGTCCAGCCCCGGTATGGTGACGATGAGGATGTCCTCGTCCACCGAAAGAGGTTTTCTCAGAGGATAGTCGGCGGCGTCCTCCGCGCTTTCCACCAGACTGACCGTCACCGGCAGCGCTGCGTAGACGGCACGATTGGCTTTTCGTTCGATATTTCTCAGCATTTCCGGCGTGATTTCCTTCAGATCGATGTCGAAACAACCGGTCTCTTCACCCAGATGAAAGCCTTTGTTGTCTGCGTCGTATTCCGATTTAAACAGACCGGAGAGCATATGTTCTCCCAGATGATTCTGCATGTGATCAAACCGGCGATCCCAGTCCAGTTTCATTTTCATCTTCTGCCCGGGCTGCGGAAACTCCGTACCCTCCGGGATCTTCAATTTATGAAATATTTCACCCTTTCTTTCCTCGACGCTCACTATTGGGAATCCTCCCGCCGTGCCCAG
>CAJLHL010000149.1 GCA_905206455.1 uncultured Eubacteriales bacterium | reverse complement strand
ACTTTCTTAAAAAATACGAGATTGACACACTCCGGCACGTCGATTCCCGTATCCAGCATATCCACCGATACGGCGATATGAGGCTCTTTCTGCGGATTTTTAAAATCATCTATGATGCTCTGCGCATAACTGTCCGTGTAGACGACTCTCTGCGCCCAAAGTCCCCTATACTGCGGATACAGTTTGTCAAAGCGTTCTACGATAAACTGCGCATGAGTTTTGTTCTGAGCGAAAATGATCGTTTTGCCGATGCGGTCCCCTCCCGCGACTTTGATCCCCCGTTCCATCAGATCCTGCAGTACAGTATCGACTGTTTTTTCATTGAAAATAAATTTATTCAGCGCATGGGAAGGAATTTCCTCCGGCATCGTTCCGTCTTCTGCAAAGTCATCTTCGTAACGCCGCTTGTCCTCTTCGGAAAGATCTCTGTAGAGAATACCGTCCGCTTCAAATTTCGTCTTGACTTCATAAGTAAAATATGGAACGAGCACATGATCTTTTTCCACAGCGGTATCGTAATCATAGACGTAGGTCGGTACGCCGTTTTCCATCTCGAAGAAATCGTAAGTATTACGATCCACATCCATCTTCGGCGTCGCCGTCAGTCCCACTAAGACAGCGTCAAAATATTCAAATATGGCTTTATACTTCTTAAAAATACTGCGGTGACTCTCATCGATGATAATCAGATCGAAATGCGCCGGTGAGTAAAGAGGAAAGCCGTCTTTCGTCCTGACATTATCGATGGCGTTGAGCATCGTAGGGTAAGTAGAGAAAACGACACGGGCATTTCTGTCGTCTTTGCTCTCACACAGATTGCACAGAGACATATCGGGAAGATGATTTTTAAAATCATCTTTCGCCTGTTTTACCAGAGCGGTCCGGTCTGCGAGAAACAAGACATTTGTAATGTGCCGCCCGCGGCTCAGCACGTCGGTCAGACTGGATGCAGTCCGCGTTTTTCCGGTGCCTGTAGCCATTACGAGAAGATTTTTTCGAATGCCCTGCTCCACATGGTCACAGACGGCGCGGATCGCCTCTTTCTGATAATACCGGTCGGTGATCCGGTCGCTGATCGGTATCTCCGACAGAGTCCTGCGCTCTGCTCTGCGATTTATCAATTTCTGCAGATCTCCTTTTGAAAAAAATCCGCTGACTTTTCTCTGAGGTCCTGCCTGGTCGTCCCAAAAATAATGTTCGAATCCGTTGGACGTAAACATCATCGGCCGGCGGCCGAATTTTCTTTCCAGAGCGTCCGCATAGAGAAACGCCTGCCGCTTCCCGTCATTGGGGTCTTTGCTGGTGCGTTTCGCTTCGATGACCGCGAGGGGCAGTCCGTCTTTTCCGAACAGTACATAATCCGCCGCACCTTTCTTTCCCGGTACGCCGTTCATATCATCGATAGGATATTCCTCCCGAACGTCCGCATTTTCACCGTCAAATTCCCAGCCGATCAATTTCAGGCCGAGATCGATATACCGTTTGCGGGTCTCATA
>CAJLHL010000148.1 GCA_905206455.1 uncultured Eubacteriales bacterium | reverse complement strand
AAACAACGCGAAATACAATAGTTGCATCATAAAGAGGTCAGACAGCGTCCGTTTCTTTGAAAAACGGTTGGCCGCCTGAAAATAAAATCATTTTACATTATAGCGCATCGCAGCGCGCGGGAGAATAAAATCCTCCGAAATCCCATGGGTTTCGGCAGATAAAAAACAGGAAAGATCAAAACAGTTTTTCTGTTCCCGGCGGATCCGGATGCAGCAGAGGACTCACTGCACGCAGCAGGCGGCTTCAGTAATCAAACAGTTCCGACGGATCCACGGATTCAGAACATTTGCAGATGCGGATACGCCGTCCGTCGCTGGTCTCAAATTCACAGGCACCGCAGACTCCTTCTCCGCAGCAGATATTAAAATCGTTCGACGTGACAAAGCGGGATGACTTGTGAAATTCCTCCAGATTCTTATACATCCCCGATGAAAAGTTCCGGCTGCCCAGCAGCAGAATATACTTCGGCTTCTCCTGCCGAATGACGCGGCGGATTTTTTCTACTTCTTCCGCGCTGTCGAAATCGCGGAAAGAAACGCTGCCTCCCGCCATCTGATGCGCCATGGCGCTCACAGTTCTGCCATCTTTTCCGGAAGACGGCAGAGCGGCCGGCCGCAGGAAATGCTGCACCAGTTTTCGCTCGAAAGGTGCATCGCGCACCGTCAGCAGTACTTTTGCCGAAGGACGCAGAAGATTGCAGGCAAATATTCCGGGACACAGACCCGCGCCGCTGCAGAGAATCATAACCGTTCCGTCCATTTTGCGGAATTCTCTCCCGATAAAACCGCTTCGGTAAGGACCGCGCACCAGAATTTTATCTTCCGCAGACGCCAGAGATTTCGTCTTGGCGGAAAGGACACGGATTCCTACCGTTATCGTGGAATCGTTGAGATTGACGTCCAGAATCGACACCGGAACGTCATAAAGAGAATCGAATTCGGGATTTCTCAGGAAAATATAAGTAGCTGGCCGCATACAGCGGATGGCAAATCCCTTCTGTACGCGCATCACCAGAATAAAAAAATCATCGGCCGTATAATATTTCGACACGATGGAACACTCTTTTTCCTTTCTGCGGTTGCTGGCCTTCTTTCCGTTGAAGATAAACTCGTTTAAAACACAGACCCCCTTCCAGTCGCAGTCGCAGACATCTTTGCCCCGAAGACGGCTGCAGGTCAGGCAATCTCCTGTGACGGCCAAGTCACAGGGGCAGTTTTCCGAACCCGCATCTACACATTTATATGTATTTGTATCCATGATACCTCTCCTCACTTTTTTACTGTATTCGTTCTTTCTGTTTCCGATACTGCTATATTATTCGTCTCCGGGGAAAAAAGTGTAGCGTTTGGGTTCACTATACACAAAAAACCGGGCGCTATTGCGCCCGGCTGACATCTTCGAGATAATACAGATCTTTAGAATAGACATATTCTCCTTCCGAGTAAATGTCCATTTTTCCGGCGAGTTCCCATCTTTTGACCGGCGCTTTTACCGCATCCGGGATGTCATAGACGATACTGAGCCCCGCCGTTTCGCCCTCCGTACGGACGCAGGTGATATCCTCCGCGGCGCCGATTTTCACGGCGGAAGCATCTCCTTCC
>CAJLHL010000147.1 GCA_905206455.1 uncultured Eubacteriales bacterium | reverse complement strand
GAATACGGATACGGGAAATCTCGTCTTTTTTATCCGGATACCGTTTTCTGACGTGAACAGCCGGTTTTTCAGCGTTTTCATAACAGTATCGCCTTGTATCCGAGACCGCGTACTGTTTTGATTTCAAATCCGTCGCAGTCCGAGAATTTATCGCGCAGTTTTGTGATATAGACGTCCACGGCGCGGAGCCCGGTATCTGTATCGACGCCCCAGAACTCGTCGAGCAGCTGCGCTCTCGAAATCGTCTTTTTAGGATAAGAGAGAAGCTTATACAAAATCTGAAATTCTCTCGTCGTTATCGGTATTTCTCTGCCGCTGACGACTGCCGTCATGCCGTCTGCGTCGAGTTCGAGATTTCCGACGGAAATTTTCCTTTCAGTCTCGATATTTGCGCGGCGCAAAAGCGCTCTCACGCGCATTTCGAGCTCCGCCAGTTCTATAGGCTTTACCATATAATCGTCGATTCCCAGCCGGAATCCCCTCTGTTTTGACGGCAGATCGTCTTTAGCGGAGATAAACAGAATCGGAATAAACCTGTTGACCCGCCGGACTGTCTCAGCAAATTCGAATCCGTCGATTTCCGGCATCATAATGTCGGAAATGATCAGATCGTACAGTGAGCCGTACAGTTCATCATATCCGGCGTCTGCGCTGAGAACGCCTTTTGGCTCAAATCCGACGTCCGAAAGAAAGGTGCATATCGTCTGATTCAGTTTTTTATCATCGTCTACTACCAGTATGCGTGTCATTCCGCTTCCTCCCACAGTATTTTCAATTCTTTGCGTGCGCGGCGTATCATAGTTGTTCCGCATGTGATAAGTATAGCACAGACGAATGTTCCCGTTATGATGTTCATCATTTTTTGCAGCCTGATATCCATGTCGCTGAATGTTGTGAGCATCGCCGCCTGCAGGGTCAGCATCGCTGTCAGGGATGCTGAAAAGCTGATCGTCTTAGTCGATACTACGATCGGCGTATGCCGTCTGCGCATCTTTATCATGTAGACGGCAGAGTAGATCAGACGGTAGAAGTCATATGAGGCGACGGCAAAAATGAGTGTTCCTCCGTAAGCGAACACGCTTCCGTCTTTGACGATCAGGATAATGACTCCCTGCAGCGTCAACGTCGTCAGGGAGAGCATCAGGCCGCTCAGTCCGTAGACCTTCCATTCGCGGTATCGTTTCTCTGATTCAGTTTCGTCCGGTGCGTTTTTTCGTCCTTTCAGCAGTACGAGAGCCTTTGCGACGCTGAGAATCATATAGTAAAAAGCCGATGCGCATATCCATGCGGAAAGACAGGAAAGGCCCGCAGTCACTTTGACGGCGGCGATGCATAGATCCGCGGCAAGTGAGCAGCGGATGCCCGTCATGGTGCGGAACGCATAATCATCGTAAAGCCTCGCTGAAAGCGCCGTCTTGCGCGCGGCGGCCGCTATGTATTGTCTCGGAGACTTTTTCTGAAACAACAGAACAAGCTGCCACAGAGCAAGTCCGCTGAATGCCGCGGCAAATCCATACACTGCGCAGGATGCGGCGTGCGGCAGCAGATCATTCGTCTCATACAGACACAGGACTGTGGAAAGAGCAGAAAAGATTGCCGCGCATATAAAAACAAGAAGATTTCTCATTTTCTTTCGCATCTTTTTATACCTCCGGTTCTGTTTTTGATTAATATTAACGAAGGTCTGTTTG
>CAJLHL010000146.1 GCA_905206455.1 uncultured Eubacteriales bacterium | reverse complement strand
CTGTGGAGAAAACCGGCGGCCAGTGGGCATCTCTGGAAGGTAAGTCTCTGATGATTTACTGCGGCGCGGGTATGAAGCAGCCGTTTGCAGAGATTTCGGACAACTTCAAAGCTGCTACCGGAGCGGATGTTCAGGTGACCTACGGAAATGCGGCGCAGATCGTCAGTCAGATTACTACGACAGATCAGGGAGATCTGTTTATCGCCGGTGCGGAAGGCGAATTAGCGCCTCTGCAGGAGAAGGATTACGTTTCGGATTCCAAAAAGCTGGTAAAACACATTCCTGTCATAGCAGTGCCGAAAGGAAATCCGGCGGGAATACAGTCCATCGCTGATCTGGGAAAAGTGAAGCTGATCGCAGGCGACGCGGAGGCGACGCCGATCGGCAAAATCGCGGACGCAGTGTTAAAAGATGCAGGTCTTTCCGAATCTGCCAATATCGTTGCCAGAACGACGACAGCTCCGGAGATGATCACAGCTCTGTCCACGGGAGAATGCGACGCGGCGGTAGTATGGAAGGAAAACGCTGCAAAATCGGAGGAAGTGGAGATCCTGGATCTGGAAGGAATGGATAAGTACATCAAAGTGATTCCGGCGGCTTCTCTCTCCTGTTCGACAAACGACGAGGCTCTGGCAGAATTCCTCGAATATCTGGATTCCGACGAAGCTGCGGCTGTATGGACGAAGTACGGCTATGAGAAGGCATAACGGAGACGGAGAACAAAGGAAAAGCCTTTCCCGGAAGAAGGAGAGGAAATATTTCGATACAGTGACGATCATCATCGCGATGGTCGTCACTGCGTATATATTCACCTCTCTGGCATTTATCGTCGTCAAGGGCGTACCGTTTCTCCCGTACGCTTTTCAGAATGAAGAGGTGCGTTTTGCGGTAAAGCTCAGCGTGACGACATCGCTGATTTCCACGGCGATCTGTCTCGTATTGGGGCTTTTTTCCGCTTATGCGCTGATGCGTACAAATCTGCCGCTGAAGAGATTCTGTGGTATGGTGATCGAATTGCCTCTGTCGCTGCCCAATATCATGCTGGGGCTGAGTCTCATGCTCATGTTCGCATCCGTGCCGGGTAAGTTTCTCAGCGCTCATGGTTTTCCCGTGATCTTTTCCGTGAACGGTATCGTCATGGCTCATCTTATGATTAATCTGCCTTTTGTGATCCGCATGATCAAGACTGCCTTTATGAACGTGGATCCGCGGCTGGAATGGATCGCAGGGAGCCTGGGTGCAACACCTGTAAAGCGCTTTTTTACGGTGACGCTGCCTCTGGCGAAAAATTCTATCATCGGAGCGGGCATATTGGCGTGGTCCCGGGCGCTGGGAGAATTCGGAGCGACGCTGATGCTGGTAGGCGCTACGCGGATGAAGACGGAGACACTGCCCACCAGTATTTATCTCAACATGGCTACCGGAGACACCGGGCCGGCCATGGCCTCGGCTTTGATTCTCCTTCTGATCTCAGCGCTGTCGCTTTTTCTGTCTGCGCTGCTGGATAAAAAGACGACAGTCAGCCGGGCGGATCGGAAAAAATGAGGTGAGGACGTATGATTGCAGTAAAAAATTATACATTGCAGGTAGGCGATTTTAGACTTAAGGATGTGACGATGGATATTAAGGACGGAGAAATCTTCGCGATTCTCGGTCAGACAGGATCAGGAAAAACCGTTCTTCTGGAATCGATGGCGGGTTTTTATGAAGAATTTTCCGGCGGTATTCTGTACGATGGCCGGCCGGTACACAGCATACCTCTGCAGGATCGCCGCCTGGGCTTTGTCTATCAGGATTTCGGATTATTTCCT
>CAJLHL010000145.1 GCA_905206455.1 uncultured Eubacteriales bacterium | reverse complement strand
TGTGAATCCTTCGCCTACGCGGCCGAGAATATCGTCTTTATGAACGCGTACATCCTCGAGAATCACGTCGCTGGTGGCACAGCCCACCAGGCCCAGTTTCTGCTCCTCCTTGCCCAGGCTGACGCCGGGAAGCTTCATGTCCACGATAAATGCGGTAATCCCCCGCTTTCCGGATTCCCGGACGCCGGTATTCGCGTAGATGACAGAATAATCCGCGAAAGGAGCCATGGTGATAAATGTCTTTCTTCCATTGAGAATATAATAATCGCCGTCCGGTACCGCTGTCGTTCTCATATCGCCGGCATCTGAACCGCCGCCCGGTTCGGTCAGTCCGAAAGGAATGACGATATCGCCTTCCACCATCGGACGCAGGTATTTCTGTTTCTGTTCCTCCGTACCTGCGATGAGGATAGGCATGCCTCCAAGAGAATTCGGCGAGTTCACATACAGGCTGCCTACCGCGCTGACTCTGGCAAACTCCTCGATAGTGATCGCGTAGGCCAGATGATCCGAGCCCTGACCGCCGTACTTTTCAGGAACTTTAATACCGTAAAAACCTGTCTCTGCCATCTTCTTCTGAATCTCCGCGGGAAAAATTCCCGTATCTTCCACCTCATCCAGAATTTCCGGTGTCAGCTCCGTTTCCGCAAAGCTGCGGGCCAACTTACGGATCAGCTGATATTTTTCTGCCAACTGCATCGAAAACCTCCACATCTATTTGTTTCAATTTCTATCTGTCTCGTCATTACTTCACGTTTAAAATTATACAATATTTTCGCAATCTCTTGTTGAAGAAAATCAATATACAAAGGAAAACCGTAAAAATAAATTACTTGTCGTCTGTCTCTTCTGTTTTTCCGATGCGACGGACTGTCCCGCCTGTTTTCTCACCTATAATTACCAGAATATGATATAATGTTTCCAAATATTTCTTCAACTTGCCAATCGTCTGCCGGTAAATCAGTTGAAAATGGCGAGCCATTCCACGGAATTTCCACAGCATCCGCTGGATGCCCCGAAAAAGTAATATGCAAAAACACGAAATGAACCACAGGAGAGAATCATGAAAAGAAAACATGCACTTATCGCAATCCTAACCCTTGTACTGTGTCTTGCTGTGCCGCTGGGCGCCGGCGCCCACTCTGGCCGAACTGACGCAAACGGAGGACACAAAGACAATAAAAACGTCAGCGGACTGGGCAGCTACCACTATCACTGCGGAGGGCACGAAGCTCACCTGCACCCGAACGGCGTCTGTCCTTATGCCTCATCCGCCTCGTCTTCGTCATCGGGTTCTTCCGGTGCGGCATCGTCAAAATCGTCGTCCGGCACCTCGGGCGGTACGTCTTCTGCAGGCACTTCTTCCAAAACCGCCGCTTCCGCGAATACCTCCGCCGGAACGGTTTCATCAAACAGCGAATCCTCCGGTGCCTCTGACGATGCCTATCAGGCGGGTTACGATGCCGCAAAAGCTGATTTCAATGAAGAAAAGCAGACATTGACAGAGGAAGCTTATGAAAAAGGAAAGACTGAAGCGCAGAACGAAATCGATTCGCTGCAGGAAGAAAACGATCAGCTGAAAACCGAAATCCAGCAGGAACAGTCGTCTTCCGGCTCCGCAGGCGCAGCCGCCGGTATTCTGGGCCTTGCTGCCGGAGGCGGAGGCGGATACTTTCTTGCGCGCAGGAAATTCCGACCGTAAATTTTTCCCCGATGCTTTCCTTCCGGGAAGCAGATGTCTTCTCGGGAAAAGATCTTCACCGGCAGACGGAAGACAGACAGGGCGCGGACGCTCGAATATCTGCGAGCGTCCG
>CAJLHL010000144.1 GCA_905206455.1 uncultured Eubacteriales bacterium | reverse complement strand
TTCAGCAGCTCGTGAGCCCTCAGATAATCGTCCATTTCCTGCAGTACATTTTCCGTCAGTCCGGCTTTTCCCATGTAGACGGTGGGCTCCAGCGCATGGACCATTTTTTTTAAATAGCTTCTCTGTTTTCCTGTAATCATTTCTATCCTCTCTAAGCGCCTCCCGACCGCATCCTGCAGGGCGCCGTTCTTTTTTTCTATTGTAACCTACACGGTCGGCGAAGTAAACTTTTGACAGGGGGAAACACAAAAAATACTTCCCGTAAAACCGTGAAATTTCGTGGATTTTTTTCTTTCAACTCCGTCTCTGTGTGTTATACTATTCTAACAGGATCAGTATCCTGTAGCTTACAAAGGATAATCTAAATTTTAAGGAGGTACGATTAAAATGTTAAACCAGAAAGTTGCAGATTTAATCAATGACCAGATAAACAAAGAGTTATATTCTGCTTATCTCTATCTTGATTTTTCAAATTACTACTATGATGAGGGTCTCAGCGGCTACGGCAACTGGTACTTCATCCAGGCGCAGGAAGAGAGAGATCATGCGGTACTCATGCTGGAGTATCTGAGAAACAACGGCATGCCGGTCACTCTCAAAGCCATCGACAAACCGGACAAGGAGCTCAAATCCTTCGAGGATCCGCTGAAATTCGGTCTCGAACACGAGATCTATGTCACTTCTCTGATTCACAACATCTACGCGGAATGCGTGAAAGAAAACGATTTCCGCACGATGCAGTTCCTCGACTGGTTTGTAAAAGAACAGGGAGAAGAAGAAGATACCGCGGAGACAAATCTCAAGAAGTTCCAGTTATTCGGCTCCGACCCGAAAGGACTCTATGCACTGGATGCAGAACTTGGCGCGAGAGTCTATACCGCACCTTCCCTGACACTGTAGCTTCGCGTTAAAAAACATCGCAGCAGACTCTCCCGCAGAGTCTGCTGATTTTCTTTTTCCGCTGTTTTCATGCGGCTTCACCGGAATGCATTCCTGAGAGAAAAATACCATGAAATTATTGATTATTGAAGATGACAAAGCTTTAAACGACGGCATCGCCCTGTCTTTTTCTGGAAGCGAAGTCCTGCAGGCTTATTCTCTCGAAGAAGCCCGCAGGCTCATAGACCTCAAACCGGATCTGGCGATTCTCGACATCAATCTGCCCGACGGCAGCGGACTGGACTTCTGCCGGGAGATTCGCGGGTTCTGTCAGACGCCCGTCATCTTTCTGACAGCAAACGATATGGAGATCGATATCGTAGCCGGCCTCGAAAGCGGCGCCGACGATTATATCACGAAGCCCTTCTCCCTGGCTGTTCTCCGGGCGCGGGTCAATGCGGTGCTCCGCAGAAAACAGACGGACGGTTCCGTCTTCTCACAGGGAGAGTTTTTCTTCGATTTCGAAAATATGATCTTCCGTTCGGGCGACGAGCCGGCGGAACTCAGCAAAACAGAACAGAAACTGCTGAAAACGCTCGTTTCGAACCGCGGTGTCATCCTATCCCGCGAAACACTTCTGAATCGGATTTGGTCCGACGGCCCGGAATTCGTGGAAGAAAACGCTCTGTCCGTGACGGTCAACCGGCTCCGTAAAAAACTGCCGGGACTTCCGGTAAAGACAATCTACGGCGTCGGCTATACATGGGAGAAATGACGATGATCTACTTTTTTACCGCTTTCTTTGCCGCTGCGGCGCTGTTTTCTCTGATCGCCGCCGTTCTTCTGCGCCGGAAAACGCGCAGTCTCATGGAACATCTCGATGCTATGATCGAATCAGCCATCGACGGCACTTTTTCCGAAAGCCGTTTTTCCGAAGAAAAACTCTCTCAGCTGGAGTCCAAAATGTACCGTTACCTGGCGGCGGGCGAAACCGCGCAAAAACGCGTCACCGAAGAAAAAAAAGCCGTGAAGACACTGGTCAGCGACATCTCCCACCAGACGAAAACTCC
>CAJLHL010000143.1 GCA_905206455.1 uncultured Eubacteriales bacterium | reverse complement strand
GCAGGAAGGATTTTTGTTCTTTAATGCGACAGTCCCTCCATTTTATTTATTCTGTTGTGTTCTATTTCTGTCATTTTTCTGCCGATGTAGCGTCTGTCGGGCGATAGACTATTTTTCCTCTTCATCGTACAGATGGTCCAGTGAATCGTCGCTCTCCAGAATGGACAGTGTTTCGTCCGAATCACTGTCGGAATCCGACGGAGAATCTGTGTCCGGCTCTGCGGAGGCTGTTCCGGAGGTCTTTGCGCCGCCGGACGGACGGCTGCCGGTGAGCGCCGCGGGTTCGGCGTCTTTCGGTGTATCCGGATTCTGCAGGCCGGATGTATTCGATGGGCCTGAAATATCCTGCGGAATTTTATCCTCCGGCATACTCTGACCGCCGGAGCCGGAAGAGCGGAAATTACCTGTGGCGCCGGAATAAAACACTGCGGATGCGGTCTGCATGTAGAGAATCAGCAACATCTCTCCGAAGAGCGAGACGATACCGAAAATGACCGCGAGGACTGCAGGAAATATGGCGGCAGAAGAGGAAGATGCGGATACGGCTGTAAATGCCGCTCCGGCGGCTAATCCCACCGGGACGCAGAGAAGCAGTATCCAGGGCAGGAAAGATAACTGAAGAAGGAAGAAATTGGAAATATTTCCTTTCATCAGGCGTACGCTTCGCGATACACATTCACTTCCCGTACAATCCTCATCTGCCGCGATGAAGAAAGTCATCTGGTAACGCATGAGAAAAATGACAGCCGCTAACAAAAGCCCGGTAAATACCATGAAGGATAAGAAGGTGGCTATCGGGCTGCCGGAAACGGTACCCATTCCCAGAAAGAAGCTGCCCGGAAGAATGAAGAGAAGAGCCCAGAGTACGGAGAAGATGCTCACCAGAAGATTGGCGATGAAGGCTTTTCCGTACTGTGTAAATCCGGCGAAAATAGTACGGACAGAAAAAGGCTCGTTTCTCAGGATTCTCAGAGACAGGCCGGATAAAGATACGCTGAAGGCTCCGGCGGTGAGAAAAGTATACAGCGCCAGCGCCGAAGCGATGAGGCCGAACGTTGTCATGCCGGCGGCCGGAGAGGTCTGCATCGACGTCAGCATGTCGGAAATCATCTCAGAAGTCGCGCTTCCTTCGGATGCCAGCATGCTGTTCAGCTGAGAGGTCTGCGTCATGTAACTGTTCAGCTGGATGACGACAGCGGGAACTGTGGTGAGAAGCGTATAGATCAGCATGAGAGGCAGAAGGCGAAGCCACTTGCCCGACAGCTGTTTTTTTGCCATTCGTTTCATTTCTCCGATGGTAAAGATCGGAATCGTTGCCGTGCGATATTGGTTCATGAAATCACTCCTTTACTGTAATTGAAACAGGCCGGAAAGATACCGGCTGACTCATTTTATGTCAGAAAAACCGGGTCGGTGTCAGTTTTCATATACGTCGTAGCCTTCCCCTTCGATGACAGGATCGCGGCGGTCTACGAATCCGTCGCGGTAGGGATCTATCGGGCTGCCTGAGACTTCGCTGTCCGGATCATAGACGTCGGGATCGTATTCGTCGGGAAGCATGTCCAGCATATCCCGGCGGTCCATATCCCTGTCGTAATCCTCCGTCATTTCAGCGATGAGATCCAGTACGTATTCGTCCGGTTCTTCCGGCATAGCCTGCGAAAAATCGTAAGAATACTTTGTTCCCGACAGTTTTTCCTCGCGGTAGAGCATCAGAGCTTCACAGGGGGAAAGACGTTTCTGTGCTCCTCCGTTTTCCGGCTGACAGACGGCGATGTCCGGTGTCAGATACCACTGGCGGAAATGGAAGAGCTCGTCCGCCAGAAAGCCGAAGTTTCTGCCGCGGCCGAGACCGGCAAGAGAGAGCAGCGTATCCTTGATGGTCTGCAGGCTGGCGTAAAGCTGTGTATTATCGTCCGGCACGCCCTTTATCATATCTTCAAAAAAGGATTGCACTACATCCT
>CAJLHL010000142.1 GCA_905206455.1 uncultured Eubacteriales bacterium | reverse complement strand
ATATACAATGTAATAGGCATGTCAAGGGAGAAAGGGATTTTTATCTCGAAGTAAAATACGTACAGCGTCCGCGAGGGATGGTGTGAGAAAGGCAGGTAAAAAGATGCATGTGATTTTATGCGCCGACGACCGAAACGGCATGATGTTTCATCGGCGCCGCCAGAGCAGAGACCGTGCTGTGCTGGAGGATATCGAGAAACTGAGAGCGGGGAAAAAACTCCTGATGAACAAGTACTCGGATAAAATGTTTTCGGAATACGGGTACAGCGATCACGAGACTTTTGAAAGTTCCGAAGCCGCGCTGACCGCCGCCGGAGAAGATGATTTCTGCTTTCTGGAGGATATCAGCCCGGCGGCGCATCGGGGCAGGATCGGAAGTATCGTTATTTACCGATGGAATCGGCATTACCCGTCGGATCTGCGGATCGAAGGAGATCTGCTCAACGGTTGGGCGGCTGTCGAACGCATGGATTTTGAAGGAAATTCACACGAAAAAATTACCCGGGAAATTTTTGAACGCCAATGCGGAAGGCGGACAGGATGAAGGAGACCGCCCTAAAACGGAAAGAACCGCCGCGCGGTGCGCGGCGAGTGCGGTGAAAAGAGGGCTGCCGGATTGAAAAAACGGAGCGGTCATGACAGAAGATGCAGGAGAATCTATGGCAGGAGAAAAATAATGGGAAGAAATAGACGGAAAGCGACGGCGGCTGAGCAGATTCAGGCGATATATGAAAAAGAAGCTGAAGTGAGGACTTACGGGACGGCTCAGATCGCGGAGAACAGAGGACGGAAAATGGAGACGCCAAGATCGGATGGACCGATAGGCGAGGAGCGGCGGGTTTCGTCGGTTTCAGGAGGCGGCAGAAAAAAGAGCATGAAATCGGCGGCGGCCGCTCTGTCTCTTCTGCTCTGTATCGCCACCTTTTTCAGCGGCTGCAGCGGTGCGGCCGGCGGAAATGAAAAAACTGCCGCCGATTCTCCGGCGGTGGAAACCGGTTCTCAGAGCAGCGGAGTTCTAAGTCTGGGAGGCTCGCCGGAGAATGCGGTAATCTCGGAGAAAAATATTCCTGATTACACGGGAGAACCGTTTGCCGAGGTGAACGACAACCTTCCGGCCTTTACAGAGGCAGATTTCGCAGAGACGTCGTCTTTTGAGACTTACAGTGAACTGGATTCTCTGGGCAGATGCGGAACCGCCTTCGCAAATATCGGAAGGGATCTGATGCCTACAGAAGAACGGGGAAGTATCGGACAGGTGAAGCCGGCAGGATGGCAGACCGTGAAATATGACTGCGTGGACGGCAAATATCTGTACAATCGCTGTCATCTCATCGGATTTCAGTTGACGGCGGAAAATGCCAACCGGCAGAATCTGATCACCGGAACGAGATATTTTAATGTGGAAGGCATGCTTCCTTTTGAAAATCTGACGGCGGATTACATAAAGGAGACCGGAGGTCATGTTCTGTACCGCGTAACCCCGGTCTACGAGGGGGATAATCTGGTGGCTTCAGGAGTTCAGATGGAAGCATGTTCTGTAGAAGACCGGGGCGAGTCGGTCTGTTTCAACGTATTTGTGTTTAATGTGCAGCCGGGAATTGTGATAAATTACGCCGACGGTACCAGCCGTCTCGCTTCTGACAGCGGTTCTTCCGGTCAGGACAGCGGCTTTGTATCCGATACGGCAGTCCGGGGGAATTCCAGATCGAAAATCTACCACTGTCCGGGTCAGCGGGCGTACGAAGATATGGCGGATTCCAAATATCTGGTGGTCTTCGGAAGCGAAAAGGAAGCGCAGGACGCCGGATACCGGAAGGCGAAGAACTGATAAAAAGAGGCTGATCGCACTGTTATTCGACAGTGCGATCAGCCTTTCTTTGTTTTCGAGTGCGAAAAAAGGGACGCCGCACGAAGGATTTTTGTTCTTTAATGCGACAGTCCCTTCATTTTATTTATTCTGTTTTATCCTATTTCTGTCATTTTTCTGCCGATGTACCGTCTGTCGGGCGCTAGACTATTTTTCCTCT
>CAJLHL010000141.1 GCA_905206455.1 uncultured Eubacteriales bacterium | reverse complement strand
ATTAATCTTCTATTGTTTCTTACTTCTCGTCATCGGCTCCCTGGCTTCTTTTCCTCAATCTTGCACAAAGACCTTCCGGTCGTACCATTGTCCACTTTCCGCCATCTGAACCAATTCTTTTTTCGTGCAAAGCGATCTGCCTCCGTCCAGCATCAGCAGATAGTCATCTTTCGGCCAGTAGAGCACCAGTTCACCGGATTCCGTCTTCTGCAGGAGAGCTTCCTGACCGTTTACTTTCGTCTTTGAGTTGTCCGAATACTCCGTATCCACCTGCATCGCTGCATCGAGATTCATATACTCAAACAGAATATACGTCTCCTTCCCTTCATCCCAAAAGGTAAACATTATATGATCTCCGACGATATCCACTTCGGACAGCCGGTATCCCTCTTTCATGTCAGCGGGATAGAGAATCGTATGGAGCTCTTCCGGCAGCTCGACGGCGATGGGGATCCTGCTTTCAGAGTCGTCTGAATCCCCGCCCGGCGAATCATCGGGATCAGCCTCTTTAAATGAGATATACATGCCCTTTTCTTCCTGCTGAGAAAAAAACTCATAGAACTTTACCCGCAGAGCGTCCGCATCGATTGTCACGGCTGCGGCTGCAAAGACCAGCAGGATAGAAGCGCAGACTTTTGACAGCGATTTTGTCTTCCTGCGGCGCATTTCTTTTTTCTTTTCCGACTCAAATCGTTCTGCCATCTCGTCCAATCGCTCGGTCAGAGTTTCCGGTATCGCAGTATTACAGCTGCCTTGGCGAAGCTCGTCACACTCTGAACGCAGTCTTTCACTGCAGTATTCCGCAAATACTCTGAGAGACGCATCCGCACGCTCACTGTTCCATCTCAGTCGTCTCACATCCCGCATCTCGGCCGTTTCCTCTGTATCAGCGCTGTTCTCTGAACGGTTCGAAAACTCTGTCATTTCTTCTGAGAATCCGTCATCTCTATGATCTCTGTTTTCATTCATCCGAGGTTCCCCCTTTTTCCTGCGACAAAAGATTCGCTATTTTCCGTTTCAGCCGCTGTCCCCGTTTCTTGCACGCATCTTCACTCAGCCCCAGTTCCTCAGCGATCTGTGCATACGTCATATGATCCTGATACCTGCTGATCAGCATAGAGACCTCATCACCTCTCAATTTCAAAAATATCTCTTCAAAACGGTCGCTCCAGTCGCAGCCGCCGAGAATTTCATCTGTACGCTGTCTGTTTATGATGATTTCCAGATCCTCGCGCTCCATCGGTACGCACCGTCTCTCTTTGCGGAGGATATCAACGGCGCAGGAGCGGACTGTCTTGTAGAGGTAGCTGCAGATCTGCGCCTCGTTCAGCCCAAGGATTTTTTCGATATTGCGCAGAACTCTTTCAAAAGCAATCTGCACACAGTCTTCCGCCTGATCTGTGTCTTTCAGTATCTTAATGGCATTCGCATATACAAAGCCGCGGTATTGATACAGAAAGTCTCTGATATCGATGTCCTCTGCTTTTCTCTTTTCCTCTGACTTTCTCGTGACTATCGATCGTTTCATTGTCTTCATCCGGTTGAACAAATCCTTTAAATCGAGCAAAACTTCCGGTACTTTCAGCAGCGGCATGAATCACTCCGTACTGTTTGTTATAAACTATTTCTGTGTGAATATTATCGAGTTATATATAAGATATCTTTTTGCCGCGGTCTGTTTCATTTCTCTGAAACTTTTTCGTTGTTATTCTATCATTCAGTATAATTTCAGTATAGACAATTTTTTGTTTTTCCTTATCTTTATAAAACGATCTGCTGTTAAAAAAAGGGACACCTTCGAAAAAATTTTTTAATCAAAACAAAATTTTCCTCATGATGGATAAATATTTTATCCTCCTTTTACTGAAATGTAATAAAATAGAAAATGACAGGAGGGATTTTATGAACATTACCGCAAAAGCCTATACGGCTATCACACTTCAATCACTGATCACCGGCTTTTCCTTTCTTGCGCTGAAAATCGCGCTGCGAAGTGCGGACACTATGGATCTTCTGGCTCACCGGTTTACACTGGCGGCGCTCTCCGTACTGATTTTCACTTTGTTTCGCCGCAGCAGCCTGACGATCCATCTTCGGGATTTTCTGAGGATTCTGCCTTACGGCATCATATATCCCATCATCTTTTTTCTCTTCCAGACTCTGGGCATGACGCAGATTTCCTCTTCGGAGGCCGGGATTATCTACGCTGTCGTCCCTATTTTCACACTGATCATCGCGGGGCTTCTTCTAAAGGAAGCATCGGTGTACAAGGGGTACAAACGAGATAAAATAGAAATGAGGGGCGATAGAG
>CAJLHL010000140.1 GCA_905206455.1 uncultured Eubacteriales bacterium | reverse complement strand
CTGATACACCGGCTAAACAAAGCCGATTAACATTATTCAAGATAAAAACCGAAAAGCCCCCCCGCCCGGCGAAGATCGAACCTGAAATCGATCTTCGCCGGGCGGGGGTCTTTCACCATCCCCGAGCCGTCGCTCGCGCTGCAAAGACACGCCGCACCGGTATGATATTATTCGGACTCAAAACAGCCCCGCTTCAGTCCGAGAATCGCCGCCGCACCGGCGAGGGTCGTACCGTAAAAGATAACTTCCTTGCCGATATCGAGATATTTTACGACCGATCCGTTGCAGATCGTGCTTCCGGTACAGAGAATCAAATCCGCCCACGCCACCGCGTCTTCATAAGCGTCGATTCCGTGTTCCACTGTCACTCCGTACTTTTCCGTTCCTACATTTTCCGGATTCAAATCGAGAATACGCATCTCAAAATTTTCTGCCACATTCTGAAAAATCGCCGGCTGGTATCCCACCTGAAGGATTTTCGGGGAACCGTAAGTTTCTTTTAAATACGGCACAAATTGCTGCGCGCACAGTTCCGGACCTCTGTTTTTACAGTGAATCGTGCGGTCGGCCAAACCGAGATAACGCATGACCGCATTGAGAGATGCGATGAAAAGCGCCCTGGCATAAGCGTCGTTTTCAATATCGGAATCCAGGATTTCCTGCAGCGTACCGGAAAAAGCAGCGGGTGAGGAAGTGAATGCCTGTCCGATACAGCCTTTGTATTCCGCCTGCAGCATCACCTCGCTTCCATCGAGAATCGGGTAATCCTTGCGCTCCGTGATCCCGATCGCTTCCTCCGGAGAAAGCGCTGTGGAACGGATTTTCACTCCATCCGCTTCGAGATGATTTTCCTCGATAATTTTCTGAAATTCGTCCTTCAGTTTTCTGAATAATTCAACCTCTGTCATTTGACTCTCCTCTACTGACCTGTCACCTGCAGAAAAACAGCGAGCATCTTTGCCGCCTGCGCTCTGGTAGCGCTGCTCTGCGGATAAAACTTTCCATTGATGTCACCGCTGACGACGCCGGCTTTCTGCAGCTGATAAACCGCCTGTTTCGCGTACCCTGCGATGGATGCGTCATCCAGGAATGTGATACCTGCCTCCATCTGCGGGATCTCCGCATTGACCGTCTGCGCATAGCGCTGAATCATCACCGCCATCTCCTGTTTTGTAATCTTATCCGACGGCCGGAATCTGCCGTTGGAACCATTTACGATCCCCGCTTCCTCTGCCCATGCCACATAAGGGGCATACCAGGAGGATACCGCCACATCTGTGAAAGAAGGCGCCTTTCCGGACTCCTCCGAAACACCTGCCGCAGCCGCCAGCATTTTCGCAAACTCCGCTCTCGTCACATTTTCCAGCGGAGCAAACTGCGTTTCCGTGCGGCCTTTGACAACGCCTTTTTCGGCCAGATAGTACACATATTCTTTTTCCCATCCGCTGACATCTTCAAAGAAAAACTCATCGCTGCCATCGTCTTTCGACTCATCCGAAATCACGCTGCCGTCATAAGGCCATGCATAGACGATCACATCCAGTGTCTCGCCCTCTTCGGCCTGAGTATCTTCGAATATGATTTTATCACCATCCTGCGTCATTTTAAACCGTGATGACAGTTCCGGGAGATTTTTTACGCTGTTTTCAAATCCCTGGACGATAAGTTCAGCATAACTCTGCTCTGTCAGTTCAGGTATCATAATGTCTCCGGAAGCAGTAGGAATAAATGCGTGAGCATGAATAACATAAGAACCTTCGTGATCGAACTGATCCACAGGGAACAGCGGCTGGCCGTCTTTCAGAAGCTGAATGTACACCATGCTGCGCACGTTCGCCCGATGCGTCACCCGCTTCGTCACGGAAGCGCTCTTTCCTGCCGCGCCTGCCTGAGAATCCACTGTCGAAAGCTCCAGTCCGCACGGAATGACAGACTCGATATATCTGAGATTCACCGGTTTTCCGCTATCGGCTGTAAGAATATGAGAAATCCCCGCCTCTGATGCCTGAATCTGTATGGACGCATTCGTCTGCTTCACAAACTGTGTACCCTTCACACTGCCTATAGTTATGATCAGTTTCGTATCGTCTTCAGGATCTGCAGTCACAGAAAGCGTCCGATTGCTGACCCCGTTTTCCGTGTTCGGAGACTGATCCAGCGAAGATCCGGCGATTTTTACAGAAACGTCTTCTTCTGCACCGGAATCTACACGAATACTTTTATCGAACTGCACCGTTACCTCTATATTCTGATCGTCTTCTGCTCTTCTGTCGTTATATGTCCGGATACGAAACGATTGTGCCTGTGCCTGCTCCGATACCTCGGTTCCGTTTTCCGCCGCTCCGCCTGCAGCGTTGTCCGCCGCAAAAGATACCGACGCCCCCGCGTTACCTTCCCTTTTCCAGATGGCGAATGGCGCGGCGGCGGATATAGGGTTCCGCAAT
>CAJLHL010000139.1 GCA_905206455.1 uncultured Eubacteriales bacterium | reverse complement strand
GTCCGGGCGCGAAAGCGCCCGGACCCTGTTTCATGAAATCGAACTACAGCAGGATCACAGATTCAGGCTGTCCACCCACTCTCTCAGCGCTTTCCCCTCGAGACGGCCGTTCAGCAGTCTGCCAGGACGCCACTGTACGGTATCCGGACACTGCGCTTTCAGAACCCGGTCCGTCTTCCCCATACCGCTGCCGCCGGAGGTAGCAAAAGGAATCACCGTCTTTCCCGAGAAATCATAACTTTTCAGGAAAGTGTGAATAATCGTAGGAGCGGTATACCACCAGATCGGAAATCCTACAAACACGGCGTCGTAAGAGTCCATACCGGAAAGACGGCCTGCGATGGGAGGAAGAAAGTCCGGATCATTCATTTCGACGGTACTCCGGCTTTTTTTATTCGTCCAGTCCAGATCTGCGCCAGTATACGGAACCTCCGGCGCAATCTCATAAAGATCAGCGCCCGCGGCTTCTGCCAAAACTTTCGCGGCGGATGCCGTAACACCACCGCAGGAAAAATATGCCACTAAAATCTTTTTATTCGCGTTCATCATTTCACCTCATTTTTTCTGCTTTCGTCATTTTCATCTCCGGCGGCCTCCTCGCCGCCGAAAAAGGGTCTTTCAATAAACAGGTATCTGTATTCTGCAGATCTTCCTCTACGGAGAATGCAGCAGATCCTGCCTCATAAAAAAACAGGCGTCCTCTCTGGACACCTGTCAGTCTATCAGCCGCCGTGCAAAATGTACAATGCCTGTATTTTATCGTCAGTCATGCCTGAGACGAACCGTATTTCTTCAGAAGAACGCGGGCTGTCAGAACCCCGCAGGCGGATGCCTGAGACAGCGAATGTGTCACTCCGGAACCGTCTCCCATAGCGTAGATGCCCTTCACCTTCGTTTCCATGTTTTCGTCCACTTCCACTCTCGAATTGTAAAACTTGACTTCCACACCGTACAAGAGCGTATCTTCGTTTGCTGTGCCCGGCGCGATCTTATCCAGCGCATAAATCATCTCGATAATGCTGTCCAGCTGGCGCTTAGGAATGACCAGACTCAGATCTCCCGGAGTCGCTTTCAGCGTCGGACGGGTGTAACATTTTTCCATCCTGCGCTCCGAGCTCCTCCTGCCCTTGACCAGATCTCCGAACCGCTGCATCAGAACTCCTCCTCCCAGCAGATTGCTGAGGCGGGCGATGGATTCGCCGTATTCATTGCTGTCATTAAACGGTTCCGTCAGCTGATTAGTAACCAGAAGGGCGAAATTCGTATTTTCCGTATGCAGATCTTCGTCCGCATAACTGTGCCCGTTCACTGTTATGATACCGTTTGTGTTTTCCGCTACGACTTCTCCGTAAGGATTCATACAGAAAGTACGCACCACATCGTTGTACCGGTCGGTCTTATAGACCAGCTTGCTCTCGTACACATCGTCGGTAATGTGTTTGAAAATTTCCGCCGGAAGTTCCACGCGCACCCCGATGTCCACGCGATTGCTCATGGTACGGATATTCAGCTTTTCACAGATCTCTGACATCCATCTGGAACCGGAACGTCCGGGAGCCAGAACGATGTCACGGCAGGAGATTCTGCCGCCGTTTCCGGTAACGACGATAAAACCTTCTTCCGTCGTTTCGATATTCTCCACCTCGGTGAAAAAGCGTGTTTCGATGGCGTCCCTGGAATATTCGTACAGATGCTGGAGAATCTGGCGGTTCCGGTCCGTGCCCAAATGGCGCACTTTCGCATCCAAAAGGTGAAGATTATTCTGAAGAGCCTTTGTCTTGAGCTCGGAATTTTCCGTGGAATACAGCTTCGCGTCCGCACCGCCGAAGCTTGTGAGAACCTCATCCACATACTCCATCAGCTCCATCGCTTTTTCTTCACCCACATACTTGTGAAGATCCCCTCCGAAGCGGGTGGTAATATTGTACTTTCCGTCCGAAAGAGTTCCCGCTCCGCCATAACCGCTCATTATCCTGCACGGATTGCATTTTACACATTTTTCTGTCTTTCCGTCGTTGATCGGACAGTGACGCCGCTCAAGAGGAGCTCCCTTTTCCAATACCAGCACGGTTCCCGCAAACTTTCTGCGATACAGCTCATAAGTTAAAAACACGCCGCCGGCTCCGGCTCCGACAACCACCACATCATAGTTTTCCATATTATACCTCCCTGTCACATAGTGCGGGCCGCCGCCCCACAGGTCAGTGAAGCGAACCTTCTGCGGCAGGCCGAAAAAACGTCTCTCTCTTTCCGAAGCCTCAAAACATGCGGCTTACGACGCCTGCAATTCCCTGACTCCGCTGCGGGACCGCGGCCTGCGGCGGTATCCCGGCCTGCGATCTGTCATCGTCACAGCCCTGCCGAATCGCGGCGTTTCCGTTTTCAGCCAAACCTTATTGATTATACTGAAACAGCGCTGTTCCGTAAACACGAATCGGCACTGTATTTTGTATATCTCTTCGACAGATTTTTTATCCGAAAAGAGATTCCGCTCATGCCGGTCAAAACCGGCGGATGCGATTTTCTCCGTGACACGCCCTATCTCTGATGTTATACTGAAACATGTATGATGTCGCGTCGGTCTCTTCAGCATGGCTATCCCGCAGGCTTCAGACTCGAGTCAGAATCTCGCGGAATCCTGCAAAAATACTGCCCTCTGGCGCC
>CAJLHL010000138.1 GCA_905206455.1 uncultured Eubacteriales bacterium | reverse complement strand
TCCCCTCTCCGTTTCCGGTGCAAAGCGAATCTTCAGTGTCATCTGATCCGGCAGGGAGATTCCCGGCCCGTAAGAAATAGCGTGACGGTCCTCTGCAGAAAATCCGATCGTCTCCCCATCCTGCAAAACAGCGTCGTACTCCAGCACATAAGACACCAGGTCCGCCAGAAAATCCCGTATCTCTGACGGCTGAGCATCGGCATTCACCACTTCCAGCTCCGGCTTTCCAAAGGCCTCCATTCCGTAAGTATATCCGCAGACCCCTTTCTCGCTGCGATACAGACCGAACCAGATCCAGTTATAGATCGGCAGCAGGTCTTCCTTCACTTTCATGACTTCTGCAAACGCCCGGTAAAAGCGCGGTTCGAATACTGTTCCGCTGGTATAAACGCCGGAAGCGTATTTTTGTCCGTAGCAGCAGTCCAGAATCTTTACAAACAGCCTGCCCTTTTTCAGAAGATCGACGTCTGTCCCCAGAACAGCTACCATCAGCTGAGCCTTATGCGCCTCGGCGGTTTTTACCGCCTCCGGCCACATGTAATTGGCTGCGGCATTGATCTCCGCCTCTCTTTCGGGAACAGGAGCGGCGATCAGAGTGACGGCGGCGGTCATCCCATCGGAATCGAAATACAGAATATCCTCCTGCTGCGTTCCCTCTTCTTCTGCGTTCAGATTCCATTCCTCTCTCAGATCGCGAATCAGCTTTTCTTTGTCCCAGCTGCAGTCCGACAGGAGAACGAAACCCGCGAACACGCCGGCAGCGCTGGAAGAATGTTCACAGGAATCCTCCCGGCGCTCGTCCTCCGGATTGTTGGAAATCCGCAAAATATCGCTGTCCTCTTCCTCCTGACTGTTTTGCTCCTCTTCGTCGGGAAATATCTGAAAATACTCGCCGGTATCCGGCAGTCTGTAGATCAGGCTGATCTGATAATCCAGGCCGAAGAACACCGTATCCAGCATCCCCGTTCTGCCCACTTCCGACGGACGGACGAGCCACGCCCCGCTTTCCAGCCGTTCCTTCTGCTTTTTCAGCCAGACCGGATCCAGCTTGGAAAGTCCTCCTTCGTTCATACGAAATACCAGTTCTACTTCGTGGGTTCCGACAGAATACGGGAATCTGCAGTAAGGTACACTCTCTGTCCACTCTCTCTGCTGAAACAGTTCCTGAACCCGGCGAAGTCCTCCTTCGTCCACCGTAATACAGGAGATCGCCCGCTTTTTGGCATCCGAATTTTCATCCAGTCCGCTCTGTAGCTGCCGGTCATAATCAGGATCGATCCAATGATACTCCATCTGTTCCAGAGAAGCGCCGCTCTCGATCTCCCGGCGCAGTGTCTGAAATTCATGATCTCCCGGCACCAGAGACAGACCTCGCTCCACCGCTTTCAGCGCTCCGTCTCTGTCGCCGAAACAGCTGCGGAGCTTTCCCAGCTGAAGCCACGTCCACGGATAATCCGGCTCCTCCTGCGCACCGCGCCCGGCGTAATGAAGAGCCTCTTCCAGACGGCCGCAGTACATCAGCGCGCAGGAATAGCGGTAAAACCACATCCCGCAGCCTGCGGCCCTATCTTCCGAAGCCGGCATCCACTGCGCCGTCCGGTAATAGTATTCATACTCGTCGATATTATTGCATCCGTAAGCATACCACAGAGCGATCTGTAAATCTCTTCTGGCCTGCTTTTCGGTGAACCGTCCTTCTTTCACTCCGTTTTCGACAAACGTTTCCAGATAATCGACCATCTTGTAAAAATAACCGCTGCTGCCTTCGTCAAAAGACTGCAGCGCGTCGATGTTTTCCCGGGACAGCAGCGATCCGGTCTCCTCCTCCGGACCGTCTCTATCTTCCCTGTCTTCCGGGTCCAAAAGGACAACTGCGCCCACATCCCGGCGGAAAGAATGAAAATTGGCCCATTCCAAGCCGCTCTTTCTAAAAAATTCCGATGCGGCAGTCAGCACAGAATCCAGATCCCAGGCGATGAAGTCCAGATAGCCGCAGTACAGACCGCTGGCTCCGCCCAGAAAAGTTACCGCGTCTTCTCCGGCCGCGTCCATAACAGCCGCCTCCAGACCGTCGCGAAAGTCCAGAATCTTCGCCGCCCGGTCCTCACCGGAAAATCCGCCGAGAGGATAGCAGAAAAATCCTGCTGCCGCACCGTCCTCATCAAGGGCATCCACAACATCGCTGACACCGCTCAGATACTCGTTGATCAGCGACGGCAGCCGCGCAGAACCGGCGAATACGTCCAGACGCCAGTCCGCTTCCGGATCTTCCACCGGCTCCGCCTCATATCCGATATAACTGTTGTCAAGATAATTCTGCGGATCTGTGTTCCATTCGGCTCCCAATTCTTTCAGATATTCCGGAAGGTCGGAAAGCCGCACAGACGCCTCTGCTTTCGGGCGGCTGATCACATGAAAATCCCGGACCAGAGCCATAGACGGAATTTCGCCCAGCACCTGATCTGTGAGATTCGAAAGAATCCGCCGCACTTTATCTTCATTATCCTTCATCAGAAAACGCAGTTTTTCACAGTAAAGCGTCAGACCTACCGAAGACAGATTTTCTCTCTCCCCTCCGGCGTCCACCCAGACCCGCACTTCCTGTCCCGACACTTCCTGCCCGAAATACTGCAGACAGAATCCCCGGGAAGGCTTGCTCCCGCCCCAAATCTTCCACCTCACCCGCAAAACACACGACCCCTGACTCTCCAACTCCCC
>CAJLHL010000137.1 GCA_905206455.1 uncultured Eubacteriales bacterium | reverse complement strand
TCGCTACGGTCGTCAGCTATCCTATCAATCTGATCGCCGGCGCGCTGCCGGATGCACTCTATCATCTGAATAAAATTACGCGGATCCAGGCGATGATTTTATACCTGTTGTTGGATACAGGAGCTACCGCATTGGGACTGCTCTGCGTGGATTATTTTATGGATTCTGTGTCAGCTACGGGGATTTCTGTTTTTGTGGTATCTCTTCTCTTTGCGCTCGTGGATATCCCGAATCATCCGAAAGAGAGACGGAGAACGAGATAGCCCGGATTTTCAAGAGAGTGTTTCTGGGGATCGCTGCATCGGGAAAACCTCAGTGAACTGCGGAGTTCCGGTGTTCCGCCGGGCGCCTGTGAGAACGGAATCCCGCCGGGAGCAAGACGGTCGGAACCGCTGACTTTTATCACTTGGCATTCCGCTCCCAGAGGCAGCGTCAGGTGCGGGAGGCTGTGACCGCAGGGCAGGCCCGATACGACGGGAATACCCAGAGGTTCTGCAATCTCTCGGATGATCTGCTGACAGCTGCGGCCGCCGGGATCCGGTGTACAGCCGGAGAAGGTACCCAGAAGGATACCGCTGCAGCGGCTGATCTTTTCGGCGAGCTTCAGCGAGGTGAAGGCTCGGTCGATACGGTAAGTTCTTTCTCCCACATCTTCGAGGAACAGAATTTTTCCTTCGGTTTCGATTTCGTAGGGCGACCCCAGGGCGGAGGCGAGCACGGTCAGGTTCCCTCCGCACAGACGGCCGCTCATAATGGTTTCTCTGTGTTTTCTCTCATTTCGCGACGGCGTACGGTTCTTTTCGCATGTGTTTTTTTCCCTGGATGCCGTGATTTCTTTTTGCGATGCTCTGCTGCTTCTGTCGCTGCAGATTTTTTCAGGGGAGAAGGAACGCTTCTCTCCGCGGCACAGGAGTTTTGCTTTCTTCAGGCGAATCGAGAGGCCTTTTTCTAAATCAGTTCCGTAGAGCATGCGGCGCAGAAAGAAAAGTGTCAGCCGGCTGTCACAGGCCGTATAGGGCGCAGCGGGCATGGGGCCGTGATAGGTGACCAGCCCGCACTCCTGATTGAGCGCTGTATGAAGTGCGGTGATGTCGCTGAATCCGATAAAAAATTTGGGATTTTTCCGGATCGTCTGAAAATCGATGAGATTCAGCAGACGAGAGGCGCCATAACCTCCTCTGAGACAGAAGACGGCGCGGACAGACGAATCGGAGAAAGCAGCCTCCAGATCCCGCGCCCGCAGCCGGTCGCTTCCCGCCAGATAATCTCTGCGGCTGCGGCAGGAAGGGTAGATCACAGGTGTCAGACCGAGAAGCCGGATGGATTTTTCCGCTTTGGCCAGCTGTTCCGGGGTAACGGCAAAAGAAGGAGCGATGAGCGCCGCTCTGTCTCCTGGAACCGGCGGCGCAGGCGCCGTCGTCTTCTGATTTTGTTTTTGCGCCACTGCGGCGGTTGACCGTCTGTTTGATTTCAGGCGGTGAGCTTTTTTATAGGGTATGTTTTTCATCGTATATTTTTATTTGAACTGATTGGGGAATATGACGGAAAAGACGGAGTGATTTTCTGCCGGTCTGCATTCTGCAAAATACATGGATACTGCGAAAGGTTCTGCCGGGGTGCAGAGGATGCGGCAGGAATGACGGCGATGGAGCGCTCATAAGATAACATAAGATACAGGCGCTGCCGGCTATCTTTTCTTTCGCGGCAGAGCAGTGTCCGCGCGGCAGGCGGAGTGAAGACGGGGAAGGTCCGCTCCGCAGAAGGATGGCGGACGGTGAATATAACTATCGCGCTGCAGACGGTGTGACGGAAAAGCATCGCCCGCGGGGTGAGAAGAGGAAAATGAGCTGCAGAGGATGATTTTGACAGGAGGCGGAGATAATGCAGGAAATATATCCGGAATGGATCAGAAGAAAAATCGAGGAGTACCGTAACTGGATGATCGGTGTGCGCAGGCAACTGCACCGTTATCCGGAGACCGGGGATCAGGAATACAAGACGACGAAGTATATTCAGAATCTTCTGAAAGAAATGGAGTTCGAAATAGAAAATCCTCTTCCTACCGGGGTTATAGGCATTTTGAAACCGGGAGGCACAGGAGGAAAATGCGTCGCCCTCAGAGCCGATATCGACGCTCTGCCCATTCAGGAGGAAACCGCTCTCCCTTTTCGTTCGGAAAGAGACGGATATATGCACGCCTGCGGCCACGATCTTCACATGGCGGCGCTCCTCTGTGCGGCCCGTATTCTTTCGGACTGCCGCAGCCGTCTGAGTGCTCCGGTAAAATTTATTTTTCAGCCGGCCGAAGAAACAGACGGCGGCGCCGCCCGGATGATTGCAGCGGGCTGTCTGGAAGACCCGGAAGTAGAATACGTGCTGGGCTGGCACGCGGCGCCGGAGTATCCTTCCGGGTCCATCGCGGTCCGATACGGTTATACGCATGCTTCTTCGGATGTCTTCGATATCACGGTACGCGGCGTCAAGAGCCACGGCGCCAATCCGGAGGAGGGCGCCGACGCTATCGCAGCGGCGGCGCAGATTGTCACGGCGGTGCAGAGTATCGTCAGCCGGAATATCGCGGCAACGGATCCCTGTGTTATCACGATAGGCAAGTTTCATGCGGGAACGGCGGGAAACATTATCGCGGACCGGGCGGAACTGACCGGCACGATAAGGACCACTTCTTCTGAAACGAGATACCGGGCGATGCAGCGGCTGAAAGAGACGGCGGAGGGTGTGGCAAAGGCGATGGGCGCACAGGCTTCCGTTCAGTTTCGTCCGGGGTATATCGCACAGAAAAATGACGATCGTGTCATGGATCTTCTGATGGAGACGGCGGCGGAATGCGTGGGAAAGGAAATGATTTTTCAAAAGCCTTATCCTTCCATGGGGGTGGAGGATTTTGCTTTTTATTCCGCACAGGGACCG
>CAJLHL010000136.1 GCA_905206455.1 uncultured Eubacteriales bacterium | reverse complement strand
CATCTCTTTTGATTTCAGCTCAGCCGTGGTGCTGAGAGTATGTTTCATCGTATTTTCGATAAAAATAAACCCGCAGATGCATAAGATCAGCAGACTCACCACCATGAGCAAGGACTTGATCCTCCGTTTTTTCTTTTTTGTGCCTCGTCTTGCGTTATGGTATCGTTTCATGGCAATCAAAACCCCCGGTCTGTCATATTATGCAGAACGGGGGTCTGTTGTTACCGATCGGGGCAAACTTACAAAATATATCTGTCGAGATCGTCTTCGCTGAGCTTATCTGCGAATTTTTCTATCACGTACGCCTTATCCACCACAATCTCCGTGACGTCAGGATTCGGCAGATCAAAGGAAATATCTTCGAGAAGTTTTTCCATGACCGTATGAAGTCTTCTGGCTCCGATGTTTTCATTCTGTTCGTTTGTCATAAATGCGATTTCCGCAATTTCATCCACCGCGTCGTCGGTAAAATCGATCTTGATGCCTTCGGTCTCCAGCATTAACTTATGCTGAGTGATCAGAGCGTTTTTCGGCACGGTGAGAATCTGTCTCAGAGCATCCTTCGTCAGGTTTTCCAGTTCCACCCGAATCGGGAAACGGCCCTGAAGTTCCGGAATCAGATCGGTCGGTTTCGAAACGTGGAACGCTCCAGCGCCGATAAACAGCATATGATCTGTCTTGACCGGACCGTATTTCGTATTGACGACGCTGCCCTCCACGATCGGAAGAATATCCCTCTGCACACCCTCTCTGGAAACTCCCGGCCCGCGGCCGTATTCGGAACTGTCGGCAATCTTGTCGATTTCGTCGATAAAAACGATACCGTTCTGCTCCGCGTTTTCCACCGCCTCTGCGGTAACCGCGTCCATATCCAAGAGGTTCTGAGCCTCCTGCTCTCTCAGAATTTTTCTGGCATCTTTTACTTTTAATTTCTTTTTCTTCATCTTCTGAGGCACCATATCGCCGAAAATGCTACCGATACTGATGCTCATATTTTCGTTTCCGCCGATGTCGATGGTATTCGCTTTATTATCGATTACATCGATATCGATCATCTGATCTTCGAGAAGACCCTGACGGAGCTGCTGTCTCACCTGTTCTCTCGCTAATTCCAGCTCGTTGGCCGTCTTGTCGGCTTCCGCATTCTCCTCGTACAGCGGCGTCTGCGGCTGAGACGGGAAATACTGCTGCATTCCCGGAAGATTGGATAAAAACGCGAAAGGATTATCGCTCTGGCCGCCGGCTGTCTGATTTGCATTGCTATTTTTCGCCGCTTTCTTGTCAGGAATGATCGCCGCCACGATTTTTTCCTCCGTGACGAGATCCGCTTCCTTATACTTTTCCTCCATCTTCTGCTGCTTCGTTAGCCGAATAGAAGCTTCTACCAGATCTCTGATGATAGAATCCACGTCTCTTCCCACATAGCCCACTTCCGTAAATTTCGTCGCCTCCACCTTGACAAAAGGCGCTTCCATGATCTTCGCCAGCCGTCTGGCGATTTCGGTCTTACCGCAGCCGGTAGGACCCATCATCAGGATATTTTTCGGCGTGACTTCCTCGCGCATCTCGTCGGAAAGCTGATTCCGTCTGTGTCTGTTTCGCAGAGCGATCGCCACCGATTTTTTTGCGCCGTCCTGACCTACGATATATTTGTCGAGTTCCGCCACGATTTCTCTCGGCGTAAGATTATAAAATTCACCCATACCGCACCTCCTATAATTTTTCCACTGAGATATTGGAATTCGTATATACGCAGATCGAGGATGCGATTCCCAGAGCCTCGCGGACGATTTCCTCCGCAGACAGATCCGTATGATGATACAGCGCGTTAGCCGCCGCATATGCATAATTTCCGCCGGAACCGATCGCTACGAAATCCTCATCGGGTACGATAACCTCGCCGTTTCCGGAAATGACCAGAATTTCTTCTTTATTTGCCACGATCATAAGAGCCTCGAGATTTCTCATGCCCTTGTCCGAACGCCAGCGCTGTGCCAGCGACACAGCCGCCCGCTTGAGATTTCCGGAATGTTCTTCCAGTTTTTTTTCAAACATTTCCGTCAGAGAAAAGGCGTCGGCTACAGATCCCGCAAATCCCGTAACGACGGTGTTCTTAAATATCTTTCTCACTTTTTTGGCGGAAGCCTTCATAATCGTGCTTTCGCCCATGGTAACCTGTCCGTCACCGCCGATGCATACTTCATCGCCGCGTTTTACCGCGACGATGGTCGTCGCATGAAATACTACATTACCCACTGAATTACCTCCGTATGTATGGTATTGAAATGAATCATCTCATCCGGTATTTCTTCAAAAATCAACAAAACACTGACAGAAAACCTGTCAAAGCCGGCTTGACGCCGGCTGTACATTAATATCAAAACGCACCGAAACGCGCCGCCCGAAGAATTTCTACGCTTCTTTGTGGCCGCATTCCGGATTGGAACAAATAAGAGAATACGTTTTCGTCTTTTTTTCTGTCATGAGAGATCCGCATTCCGGACATTTCTTATCTACCGGTTTGTTCCAGAACACCTGATTACAGTCCGGATATCCGCTGCATCCGTAAAAGACCTTGCCTTTTTTGCTTTTTCTCACGATGATATCGTTGCCGCATTTCGGACATTTGACGTCTAACTTTTTCTGAATCGTCATCGTCGTCTTACACTCCGGATAACCGGAACAGGCGATAAATTCTCCGAAACGGCCGTGTTTAATGACGAGAGGTTTGCCGCAGTTAGGACAGTTCTCCCCGGTCGGCTCATCTTCAATCACCAGTTTTTCGATAGACTCATCCGCGACTTTCAGGTCTTTCTCAAATCCGGAATAGAAATCGTTGATCACAGAGTGCCAGTCGATATTTTTCACTTCCACCGCGTCCAGACGGTCTTCCATCTCCGCGGTGAACCCTACATCCACAATGTCTTTGAAATAAGTCTCCATCAGCTCTGTTACC
>CAJLHL010000135.1 GCA_905206455.1 uncultured Eubacteriales bacterium | reverse complement strand
CCGGATGCCGGAGAGTATCTTTCGATACTGGCGAGGACTTCTGCTTAACCGAGAAGAGCGAGAAAACGAAATCTAATGTAAACTTTTTGCGTAATAAAAGTTGACAATTAGGTTTACGAAATTTATAATGGTTTACAATAGAGGAGGAGATTATATGGAAAAAGAAATGGATAAATATGAAAACAGAAAAGAAATGCGCGCGCAGGACGGGAAGAAGCTTACAGGAAAAAAGCTGCAGACTGCAGATATGATGTACATCGCCCTGTCCGCCGCGCTGATCACTGTCTGCGCTTGGATTTCGATTCCGGCGGCAGTTCCTTTTACTCTGCAGACCTTTGCAGTCTGTATGACGGCCGGTCTTTTAGGGCTCAAGCGGGGAACGCTGACGATAATCGTCTATCTTCTGATGGGTGCGGTGGGCCTTCCTGTATTTACGGGATTCCGCGGGGGACTCGGAGCCATTTTCGGTACTACAGGCGGTTATCTCGCGGGATTTATTCTGACGGCGTTCATCGTAGGATTCTGTGCCGATCGTTTCGGAAGGAAGCTCCCTGTCCTAATGGCGTCGATGGTCCTGGGGATGACGGTATGTTATGCTTTCGGCACGGCCTGGTATATGTTTCTTTACATAAAGAATACCGGACCGGTAGGCGTCGGGACTGTGCTGGCCTGGTGTGTCATCCCGTTTATTATCCCGGATCTGCTGAAGATCGCTGCGGCCTCGCTGATCGCCGTACGACTGAAACGTTTTGTAAAATAAAGTGTCCTGTCCTGAAGAAGTGTGCAAATAATTGCTGCGGATAATAGTGTTTTGCATAGGGAAATATGATATAATAATCTGAGTTCAGCGATTTGTTCCGGCGTCGGTTTCCGTGCCGGAATGAAGAAGTTATGTTAAGAGTGATTATTTGTATTGCGGACAATACAGGAAAGGATTAACTATGCGGGGTACTCAGACGTTTTACAGGGCTGCTGACATTCAGGCGGCATATAAAAAGAAGCTGATCACGTCGGATGAAGCGGCGGGTCTGGTTCAGACGGGATATAAAGTTCATCTGGGAACATTCGGCGATATCGCCAGAGAGTTTGAAAAATCTCTGGCCAAGAGAAAAGACGAGCTGGATGAGGTTATCATCTATTCCTCTCTTTGGAGTTATGATGATACCTATGAAACGAACAAAGTGGATCCTTCTGGCGAGGTGTTCAAAATCTGGTCCACCCATATGAGCCAGAAGGACAGACGAGTAAAGACCGCGGGGCATGCATGGTATATTCCGATCCTTTACAGCGACAATAATCAGATGTGGTCTCAGGACAGCAAAGATAAAGTGGATATGGCGGTTATCATGGTAGGTCCGATGGATTCCTGCGGCAATTTCAATCTGGGGGTGACTATCGGAGAGATCAAGGGAATCATCCAGGCGGCAAAGACGGTCGTGGTGGAAGTAAATGAGAACATGCCTCGATGCAACGGCATAGAGAACTACATTAATATAGCGGAAGTGGATTACATCACGGAGAGTACAAACTATCCGATCGCCGAACTTCCTGTCAGAGAAGCCGGAGGAGCAGACGCCAAGATCGCCGAACTCATTCTTCCTCTGATCGAAGACGGCAGTTGTCTGCAGCTGGGCGTAGGTGCGATGCCGAACCATCTGGGCAAGCTGCTGGCAAAATCGGATTTAAAAAATCTCAGCGTCCACACTGAAATGCTGGTAGACGCTTTCGTAGACCTGTACGAAGAAGGCAAGATCTCGGGAATCAAGAATGTGCTGCCGGGGAAGATGGTGTATACTTTCGCGCTGGGAACGAGACGGCTGTATGATTTCCTGGACAACAATCAGATGTGCCTGGGCGCGCCGGTGGATTTCGTAAACAATCCGAATGTCATCGCGCAAAACGATAAAGTGATCTCCATCAATGCGGCTCTGCAGATCGATATCTATGGACAGGTCAGCTCTGAATCTATCGGTTTCAGCCATATCAGCGGACAGGGCGGTCAGATGAACTTCGTGGAGGGAGCTTATCACTCCAAAGAAGGAAAGAGTTTTATCTGCACCGCTTCGACAAAGACGAAGGACGGCGTGACCGAATCACTGATCCTCCCGTTCCTTCCGCCGGGCGGTATCGTCAGCTGCCCGAGATATGCTCCTCAGTACATCGTTACCGAATACGGCATTGCGATGCTGAAAGGACTCAACACATGGGAAAGAGCCGAAGCGCTGATCAATATCGCACATCCTGATTTCCGTGAAGATCTCATCAAGCAGGCGGAACATCAGGGAATCTGGAAAAATACGAGCAAGCTGCTGTAGAATTATTCGCTGAATTGTTGCTGCAGGATAGAATCTTTGACAGATGGTAGATGTGTAAAAAGCGTATGGAGAAACATTTAAATTAAAGAATATTGAAAGATATCCCTTGGGACAGTATATTGGGGATATCTTTTTTCGTAGGAAAAACTTCATGAATTCCGCAGAATTGCCGCATGGTTTTCGGTTGCGGCCTTCTGCGGCGGGATGTATAATGAGAGCACAAAAGAGTTATCAAAACCGTAAAGGGGGTATCATTATGAAATCATTTAAGAGAATCGGAACAAAAGCGACAGCGGCGCTGTTAGTCATGCTGCTAACTTTATTCGCACTGTCCGGCTGCGGTGAGCCTCAGTCCGACGGCAGCAATGCAGCTTCCAGTTCGGGCGGCGATTCGGCTCCCTCTGTCTCTGCGGAGGAACCGAGCGCGGATCAGCCGGAAGATCAGATCTATGAGGTGGCGCTGACTTTTGTAAACGATAAATATATCGCGGAGGGTGACGAGTCTCTGGTAAAACTGATCACAGATGTGAGCGGCAGCGTCAAAGTCCCGGCGGATGAGAAAGGCATCGATGAAGCGTGTCTTCAGACGATTGAGCTCTTAAAGAAAGTTCCTGAAGGACAGGCTGATCTGACGACGGTGATCGGAAATGATATGAAGATCAACAGCGTTAAGGTGGACAGCGAAGGCAGGGCCACGGTAGATCTTGCGGAAGTTCCGGCGGACGGCATGGACAACTATACCGAACAGTTCTTTATCTATCAGATTACGAGTACACTGATGAATTCTTTCTCAGAAGTCAGCGGTGTGACATTTACTGTCGCAGGCCAGCAGGCGGAAACCATCGGAGGACACATGGATGCTGCAGCGGTATATACGCTGACAGATGTGGATAACTTCAACATGCCTT
>CAJLHL010000134.1 GCA_905206455.1 uncultured Eubacteriales bacterium | reverse complement strand
CATCGGCGCCGGCCTGACCGGCATGCTCAAAGTCATCTGCTTCAGCTTCTTCATGTTCGCGCTGCCAGAAGATTCTCGCGGCTCATGCGGGACTCGACTCGGTTAAGGCGGGCCAGTTTATCGAAGCGAAACTGGACGCTGTTCTGGCAAATGACATCACAGGTCCGGTAGCGATCAAGAACCTCCCGGCGATGGGTGCGGAAGAAGTGTTCGACAAGGACAGAGTCTATCTGATCCCGGATCACTTTACGCCGAATAAGGATATCAAGGCTGCGGAGCAGTGCAAGGTCCTGAGAGAGTTTGCGAGAGATCAGAAACTGACGAACTACTTTGAGGTGGGCCGTGTGGGTATCGAGCACGCTCTGCTGCCGGAGCAGGGTCTGGTGGTAGCGGGAGATGTGGTGATCGGCGCCGACTCTCACACCTGTACTTACGGCGCGCTGGGGGCTTTCTCCACGGGTATGGGGTCTACGGATATCGCCGCGGGAATGGCCAGAGGGATTTCCTGGTTTAAAGTGCCCTCCGCTATGAAATTCGAACTCAAAGGTCAGCCCCAGGGCTGGGTCAGCGGCAAAGATATCATCCTTCACATCATCGGCATGATCGGAGTGGAAGGGGCGAGATACAAGTCTATGGAATTCACGGGAGAAGGACTGAAGTATCTGAAGATGTCTGATCGTCTGACTATGGCAAACATGGCCATCGAAGCAGGTGCGAAAAACGGTATCTTCGAAGTGGATGAAATCACCATGGAATATCTGAAGGACAGAGCGAAAAGAGAACCGCGGGTCTTCAAAGCAGACGACGATGCGGAATACGATGAAACCTTCGTCATCGACCTCTCCGAAATCAGACCGACGGTGGCATTCCCTCACCTTCCGGAAAATACGAAGACCATCGATGAAGTGGGCGACATCACCATCGATCAGGTCGTCATCGGATCCTGCACAAACGGAAACATCGAAGACATGGAGGCTGCCGCGAAAGTTCTGTCAGGCAGAAAGGTGGCGGATCATGTAAGATGTATCATCTTCCCGGGAACGCAGAATGTATATAAAGAGGCGATTCAGAGAGGCTGGGCGGAAATTTTCATCGACGCCGGAGCCGTATTCTCCACGCCGACCTGCGGACCTTGCCTGGGCGGACACATGGGTATCCTCGCAGCCGGTGAAAAGGCGGTGGCTACCACAAACAGAAACTTCGTCGGCCGTATGGGTCACGTGGAGTCAGAAGTATATCTGGCGAGTCCCGCGGTGGCGGCGGCATCCGCAGTGGCGGGAAAAATCGCGGGACCGGAGGAACTGTAGAGGCTCAGCGCCCGATCGAGTAAAAGAAGAATACAGGAAAAAAGATAAAAAAGAAAGGAATCGATTATGGGTTTTACATATAAATACGGAGATAACGTAGACACCGATGTTATCATCCCTGCCAGATATCTGAATACATCGGATCCCGATGAGTTAGCGAAGCACTGTATGGAAGATATCGACGCGCAGTTTGCAGGAAAGGTGATGAAGGGCGATTTTATCGTAGCCAATAAGAATTTCGGCTGCGGCTCTTCCCGTGAGCACGCTCCCATCGCCATCAAGGCCTCCGGCGTGAAATGTGTCATCGCCACTTCTTTTGCCCGCATTTTCTTCAGAAACTGCATCAATATCGGTCTTCCGATCATGGAATGTCCGGAAGCCGCGGCTAAAATCGACGCCGGCGACGATATCGACGTGGATTTCGCTACGGGAGTGATCAAGAATAATACAAAGGGCGAGACCTATCAGTCCGAGCCTCTTCCTGAGTTTCTGAGAAATCTCATCGCCGAAGAAGGACTCGTCAACTATACGAAGAGTAAGCTTCAGGAAAAATAGAGAGAAAAAGGAAAACGCGAAAACGGACCGTGTCCGGGCGGCTCCATAAAAACAGGAGAAGAAGTTTTTTGAAAAAAGAAACGGAAAAAGCGAAATGTGCCCGGATTGAAGCGAAAGCAATAGGCAGAGCGTTTTCCGGGAAAAAAGATAGTTTTCTTAAAGATAGAATTGAATTGGATACGGCGGTTTTGGAAGCCGGCGGCCATGCCGGATTTCAAAACCGCCGCGGCATAAAACCGAAGGAGGTTAAAATATGGAATTTAATATCGCAGTGATCAAAGGCGACGGAATCGGCCCTTCTGTGGTCGACCAAGCGCTTTTGACTCTCGACAGAGTGGGCGAAATTTACGGACATAAATTTAATTATACGGAAGTTCTGGCAGGAGGATGCGCCATCGACGCTACAGGACGTCCCCTGCCTCAAGAGACTATCGACGTCTGTAAAAACAGCGACGCAGTGCTCCTGGGCGCCGTAGGCGGTCCGAAATGGGACGAACAGCCCAGCGACAATCGTCCGGAGAGAGCCCTTCTCGGACTGAGAAAAGAACTGGGTCTGTTTGCCAATATCCGCCCTGCCATGATGTTTGAAGAGCTGGCAGACGCCTGCCCTCTGAAGCCGGAGCTGGTTTCCGGCGGTCTGGACATGGTAGTAGTCAGAGAACTCATCGGCGGCATCTATTTCGGCGAACGCGGCACGAAGATGACGGATATGGGTCCTGCGGCTTACGATGTGGAACAGTATTCCGAAGGCGAAGTAAAGAGAATCGCCGAGGTGGCTTTCGATATGGCCATGAAGAGAAATAAAAAGGTCACCAGCGTGGATAAGGCCAACGTTTTAGACAGCTCCAGACTCTGGAGAAGAGTCGTTACGGAGATGGCGGAAAAGTATCCGGAGGTGGAACTCAATCATTTCTATGTGGACAATGCCGCAATGCAGATCGTGAGAAATCCGAAGCAGTTCGACGTCATCCTCACCAGCAATATCTTCGGAGATATTCTCTCCGATGAGGCGAGCCAGGTAACCGGTTCCATCGGTATGCTTCCGTCCGCTTCTCTGGCGGAAGGCAGCTTCGGCATGTATGAACCGATTCACGGCAGCGCGCCTGACATCGCAGGCCGGGATATCGCCAATCCGATGGCTACGATTCTGTCCGCGGCCATGATGCTCCGCTATACCTTCGGTCTGGGCAAAGAAGCCGACGCCGTCGAAAATGCGGTAAAGCAGGTCCTGGCGGACGGCGTCCGCACAGGCGACATCGCAAAACCCGGCGAAAAAGTTTACGGTACTGTAGAGACCGGAAAACTCATTGCAGAGGCGATAAAGTAAATAAAAAAAGATTTACTGATAAGTGAATTGTAAATAGAAGTATAAAAGCTGCTGGCGCC
>CAJLHL010000133.1 GCA_905206455.1 uncultured Eubacteriales bacterium | reverse complement strand
AAGAAAGAGAGCGATACCGGCCTGCGCGGGCTGCGGTGGGAACCATTAGATCACATCCCGTTTGATTTTTATGCGAAAACCGTCAGAAAGTCTGTAATCTCTGTCAGCATTTCTCTCTGTTTTTCGACAGGCATTTTGATGAACGGCCGTTTGCTCATATTGATGATCAGTTTCATTCCATATGCCTCGGACAGACGCAGCAAAACGCCCGGATTGAGGCCGTTCTGTTCCGGAACGAATTCAAAGACAATCTTATTTCCGTCCGGAGCCACTCTGCGTATCCCTGCGATCTGACATTTCGCTTTGATGAGAGCCACTTTCATGAGAGCCTCCGTCTCCGCAGGAATCTCTCCGAAACGGTCGATCAACTCGTCGGTGACGTCAGAAATGTCCTCTTCCGATTTAATCTCTGCGATTCGTTTATACATATCGAGTTTCAATTTCTCATCGTCGATATAGGCGCTGGAAATATAGGCGTTGACTTTGATATCCAGCGTCACCTCCAGATTTTCCTCCTTCACGGCTTCGCCTCTCAGTCTGCGCACTGCGTTATCGATCAGCTTGCAGTAAAGTTCGTAACCGATCATCATCATATGGCCGGACTGTTCTGTTCCCAGAAGATTTCCGGCGCCCCGTATCTCCAGATCTTTCATGGCGATTTTAAAACTGGAGCCGAATTCCGTAAATTCCCGGATGGCTTTCAGGCGCTTCTCTGCTACTTCTGACAGAACTTTGTTTTTCTGATACATAAAATAAGCGTAGGCGACTCTGTTAGATCTCCCCACCCGGCCCCGGAGCTGATACAGCTGCGCCAGACCGAAGTGATCGGCTTCGAGAATGATCAGTGTGTTGGCGTTTGCCACGTCGATTCCCGACTCGATGATAGTCGTAGCCACCAGAATATCGTATTCATGGTTCGTAAAGGCCAGCATGATGTCTTCCAGCTTCGTCTCAGACATCTGACCGTGGCCAACAGCGATTCTCGCCTCCGGTATCAGCCTTCTCAGCTGATCGGCCACCTGATTGATGCCCCTGACACGATTGTAGACCACAAAGGCCTGGCCGTCCCGCTCCAGCTCTCTGCGCAGGATCTCTCGAATCATCTCGTCGTCCTGCTCCAGCACATACGTCTGCACCGGATAACGGTCCTCGATGGGTTCATCCAAAGTGCTCATACTGCGAATTCCCGAAAGAGACATATGAAGCGTACGGGGAATCGGGGTGGCTGACAGTGTCAGAACGTCCACATTTTTTTTCAGATATTTGATCGCCTCTTTGTGCTGCACACCGAAGCGCTGTTCTTCGTCGATTACCAAAAGCCCCAGATCTTTAAATCTGATGTCCTTAGACAGAATCCGATGCGTCCCGATAAGCACGTCCGCCCTGCCGTCTGCAACCCGTTCCGCCACATCCTTCAGCGCCGCTTCGCTCTTAAACCGGCTCATCATTTCCACAGTGCAGGGGAACCGTTCAAAACGCGCTTTAAACGTATGATAATGCTGATTTGCCAGAATTGTCGTAGGAACCAGCATCGCCGCCTGTTTACCGTCCATCACGCATTTAAAAATCGCACGGGCTGCGATTTCTGTCTTTCCAAATCCGACATCTCCGCACAGAAGACGATCCATCGGCCACGGAAGTTCCATGTCAGCTTTGATTTCTTCCACACAGCGCAGCTGATTTTCAGTCTCCACATAAGGAAACATCTCTTCGAATTCGTGCTGCCACACGGTATCGGGGGCAAAGGCATGACCCTGCTGAATCTGGCGTTCCGCCGTCAGTTTCACCAGTTCCTCCGCCATATTTTCGATAGCGGCCTTTGCCCGGGCCTTCGTCTTCTTCCAGTCTCCGCCGGACAATTTGTTCAGCCGCGGTGCAGCTCCGCCCGAACCGATATACTTTTGAACCAGATCCATCTGTTCCACAGGCACATAGAGAAGATCGTTCCCCGCATACTTTATCTTCAGATAATCCTTCCGGTTGCCCTCTACCTTCAGCGGTTCGATTCCCACGAAACGGCCGATACCGTGGTTTTCATGAACCACATAATCTCCATCCTGAAGGTCGGCAAACAGATTGATCGTCTTAGACTGTTTTTTCTTTTTCGGACGCTTCTTCTTAGATGATTTGAAAATATCGTTATCCGAGATAAAAGCCTCTCCGGATTCCGGAAGCAGAAAGCCCCGGGGCAAAACGCCGCTGACGTACGTCAGAACACCGGGCCCCGCACTGATCTCCATTCGCTCGGCGAACTCGCGGAGACTCCGCTTTCGCTCATCGCTGACGCAGGAAACCACGATTTTATACGATTCTCTGATAAGACGTTTCAATTCTTCCGCATAATAATCCATCCGACCGCTGAACTCCGGCGCTTCCAATACCTTCACCCCGCGGATTTCCGCCGGTTTTTCGATAAACTTTGCCGCTTTTGGGAAAGGCATGGTAACCGCCGCGCCGATTTTCTCCAGCACAGCGGCCAGAAGATACATATCCGCAAAATACTCCGGACGGTTATTCATCCTGCGACGGTATTCCGCCGGATCTTCTTCTTCGGACAGAGGCACTCCGCCGTTTTTCTCCTCCATCAGCGCCGCTCCGGCGGCCCACTCCCGGTCGGCCAGATCCCGCTGTTCACAGATCCGATCCCAATCATCGGCGATGATCGTTTTTTCCTCCGACATATAATCCCAGAAAAATGCGGCCACTTTTTCACTCGCGGGATTCGGGACGGTAGCCGGAAGAATATGGACGCTGTCCAAAGAGCGTACGGAACGCTGGGTCAGAGGATCAAAAAGTTTCAGATCGTCTACTTCGTCGCCGAAAAGATCGATTCGAAAAGGATATTCGGCATCCGGCGGAAAGATGTCGATGATGCTTCCTCTTATGCTGAACTGTCCCCTCACTTCGGTGACCTCGGTGCGCTCATATCCGGTAAATATCAGCATTTCACGGATTTCATCATAGTTCACGGCATCTCTTAGAGAAATGTCGATACAGACCTCACGAAACCTTGAGACATCCGGCATCCCTTTTACTGCAGCCATCACCGGCGCTACAAAAATACATTCTTCGCCGGAAAGAGCGGCGGAAAGACATTTCAGCCGCTCATAACTGAGTACGCGGCTCTTCGCTTCGTACTGAAATCTGCTGCGTTCTTCGTCCGGCAGAACATACACCCTTCTGTTCTCTGCAAAAAACGCCAGGAACTCCTCGATCTGTTTCGCCTTTTCACTGGTGGAAACAATGAGAAAGAGTAAAGGCTCACCGTG
>CAJLHL010000132.1 GCA_905206455.1 uncultured Eubacteriales bacterium | reverse complement strand
GCGGAAGACGAGATTCGAACTCGCGACCCTCGCCTTGGCAAGGCGATGCTCTACCACTGAGCCACTTCCGCGTAATTGGTGGAGGGAGATGGATTCGAACCATCGAAAGCTCAGCTAACGGATTTACAGTCCGCCCCCTTTGGCCACTCGGGAATCCCTCCATGATGTATTCTAAAAATAAAATGGAGCTGGCGAAGAGAATCGAACTCCCAACCTGCTGATTACAAATCAGCTGCTCTACCGTTGAGCCACGCCAGCGCGTTTCGTACCTTTCTATAATAACTCATTTCCTGAGGTTTGTCAAACACTTTTTAATGCTTTATTTTGAAAGATATCTGCCTCAAAGCCTTAAAAACACTGCATTTCCTGCCTGCAGAACGTCCTGCAACCTTTCAGCTTGTTCATTATACGATACGCAATTATGAATGTCAACATTAAATTTCCACTTTTTTTAAAGTTTTCTTTATCTGTATTTTATCTCCCGTACACATACCTCCCGTAAGCTCCGAAAGCATGTGTTTTATCCTTTCTGTCTCCGACGGTTCGCATTGAAGCGTAAGTTTTACCTTTTCTTCAAAAGCGGCATCCTCTATGATATAGCCGCCGTCTTTTTCACTATTCTGTATTTTTCCGTAATAAGTGTAGTCGATACCGAAAGTCAGAAGATCCATTTCTTTGACTTCAGCGACTCCCGCCGCATCCAGAGCCAGACGGGCTGTTCCGCCGTAAGCCCGCGCCAGACCGCCGGTTCCCAGTTTGATCCCGCCGAAATAACGGGTCACTACGACTGCCACATTGGTGATCCCCTCTCCGTTCAAAAGATGAAGAATCGGGGCTCCGGCCGTCCCGGACGGTTCCTTGTCGTCGCTGGCCCACTGCATCTCGGATTTTTCCCCGATCACATAAGCAGGAACATTATGAGTCGCGCTCCTGTGCAGAGCCCTTATTTCGGCGATAAAGGCTTCGGCTTCTTCCCGGTTCTGCACCGGCTTGATATATCCGATAAAACGGGATTTCTCGATCGTCTGTTCCACTTCGCCGTATTTTGCCGCCGTCTTATAATAAACCATTCCTTCTGCCATCCTGTTCTCCCTGTTTTTCTCTTTTCAACGATGCGGAAACGGATTTCTTCCGAATGAAAATCCGCTTCCGCAGATCGGTTTAACCGGATCGCTTTTTCCGCGATACCCGTCTTCTTTTCTCCGCAGTCTTTCCGGAATTCCGGAATATAGAAACTGCATCCGAAAAAATCTCAAATTCCTCTTCCGATAGAGGATAGATTCAGATAAAATACGGCGTCAGCCGATTGTAATCCGCAGTATTCAGATCTACGCTGAAATAAGTGCCTTCGTCCCGGTAATCCATTCGGTGAACCGTACATTTTTCACAGAGATAAGAAGAAATCTGTCCCTGTGCGTAAGGGATGAGCAGTTCCGCTGTCCGCAGATCCGCATAGATTACGCTGCCGACAGCTTCGATCAATTCGTCGATACCGCTGTCCTCTTTCGCAGAGACACAGAACGTTTTCTGAGGAACAATCGGAAGCTTGTCTTCGCTCTCCACCAGATCCATTTTATTAAAAGCGACGATGTGCGGAATATCCCCCGCGCCGATCTCCCTCAGGACAGTCTCTGTAACGCTCATATTGAACTCGCAGTCCTCGGACGAGGCGTCTACGACCTCCACCAGCAGATCAGCATACAAAACTTCCTCCAGAGTGCCTTTAAAGGCCTCTACCAGAGAATGAGGCAGCCGGCTGACAAATCCTACCGTATCGATGAGAATAAACTCTCTGTTGGTGTCCAGGCGAATCTTTCTCTGAGAGACATCCAGAGTGGCAAAAAGCATATTTTTTTCCATCACGGACTTCTCTTCTTTTTCTGTCTTTCGCAGCAGAGCGTTCATCATCGCAGATTTCCCCGCATTGGTATAGCCTACGAGGGCCACCACCGGTATCTCGGATTTCTCCCGCCGGCTGCGCTGCACTTCCCTCGATTTCTGTACTTCCCGAATCTCTTTTCGAATCTCATCCATGCGGGACTGAATGTGACGCCGGTCGATCTCCAGCTTTTTCTCGCCGGGACCTCTCGTCCCGATTCCGCCCCCTGTTCTGGACAGAGATTTGCCGAATCCGGCAAGTCTCGGAAGCCGGTACTGCAGTTGCGCAAGTTCTACCTGAAGCCGTCCTTCTGCAGAAGAAGCTCTCTCCGCAAAGATGTCTAAAATGAGAATCGTGCGGTCGAGAACCGTCACTCCTACCGCATTTTCCAGATTCCGGATCTGCGCGCCGGAGAGCTCATTATTAAAGATGACGGTATTCGCTTCCATATTGCCGCACATTTCCGCTAATTCTTCCACTTTCCCCTTCCCCAGATAAGTAGCCTTGTCCGGCCGCTCCCTGGACTGAACCATCTGTCCTAAAACCTGTGCTCCCGCCGCTTCTGCCAGACCTTCCAGTTCTTTCATAGAAGCTCCGGTATCTTCTTCAAAACTGATGCCCACGAGAATAGCTCTCGTCGTCTGACCGCACACGACTTCGTTGTTTTCGTTTATTTCAAACATAGGGATTTCTTTTCCTTTCCGCCGTGTTTCTTTCCGTCGTATCCCGCCGGCGCAGTTCGTATGCGCCGGCGAACACGGCTTTTTCTTTTTGTATTAAATCGAAACGCCGCTCTGACCGCTTCTCCCGATCAGAACCCCGGACGATTTCGGTACAGCGCCGGCGAACACGCGCAGCTCCACATTTCCGTCGAAGACGAAAACCCCGATCAACCTGCGGAAAGAACATCGCGCGCGACGTTTCGGATTCCTTAGAGGAAAAGTAACATCAGCCCGGCACCAATTCGGATACTTCCTCTTTCGGTATGTTCGTATAGGTCTGCGGCACGTCTCCGACAATCACCGCTTCAGCGATGAGAACGGTGTTCTCTGTCCTGAATTTCTCCGACATAAAGGGAACCAGAAGGCGGGTTTCCGTTTTTACATTAAGGTATACCTTGTATTTGCTCTGATTGATCCCCGCGCTCTCAAACTCTGTATTGTAGCCGACATTGATGACCGCAACCGGTACGATATCGAAATTGAAATACGGACCGGTCTGAGACAGCAGTTTGCTTCCTATCAGACTTCCCAGAGACAGACGAATCTGCTCTTTTTCGTTATAGTATATATCATTATTGACCCTTTTGGCTATCTCTGTTCCTATTTTGTTGAGCAGCGGCGTATTGAGAGTCACCATCTGCAAATCTCCTGCCTGGTCCGCATTCGTATAAATAATTTCCAGCTCCGATCCGTCCTCTCCACCATGCGGGCAAGACCCATGTTGACGATGTCGTTTTCCTGCAAATTGATT
>CAJLHL010000131.1 GCA_905206455.1 uncultured Eubacteriales bacterium | reverse complement strand
CTGATCTGGGCCATCACGAGCCTGGAAAGGCTCCGGTAATCAGCTGCTTTCTCCACTCAAATACCTCTTTTTCAGCTCCGGCCGGTCCGCCTTGCCGTTGGCGCTCCGGGGCAGATCTTTTAATTTATAAAATATATTCGGAAACATATACTTCGGTACCAGAGATTCCAGTGATTTCAGAATCTCCGCGGACTCGATGCTCCCCGAATAACACGCGATAATCTTATCCCTGTCCTCGTCGAAGAGACAGACCGCCTCGTCCACCTCCGGCAGAGAATTGAGAGCCGCCTCGATTTCACCGAACTCGATGCGGTATCCCATATGCTTGATCTGTCCGTCCTTTCTGGAGCGGAAATAGATCATTCCGTCTTTTCCCTCCGCGCCGATGTCCCCGGTGCGGTAAATCAGATCCCGGTAAGCGGGATTCATGGGATTCTGCACAAAAGCCTGCCGCGTCTTTTCGTCCTCTCCGTAATAGCCCAGAGACAGACCGATCCCGCGGACGCAGATTTCTCCGGGCTGTCCGGGAGAAACCGGCCTGAGATCTTCGTCCAGGAGAAGCACCTGTTTGTTTTCACAGGCTGTTCCGATGGGAATCATATCGCTGTCCTCAAATTGCCGGTCGATACGGTAATAGGTGCAGTCCACCGTCACCTCCGTCGGGCCGTAGAGATTGACATACTCCACCTCCGGAAGAGCCCGGCGCCACACGTTGAGCTGCTTTGCCTGCAGCGCTTCTCCGCCCAGAATGACCGTACGCAGACTCTTTGGAGTCACCCGGCTGAGAGCCCCGGAATTCGCCACCAGATGAAAAGCGGAAGTCGCCCAGACAAACGCTGTGATCTTTTTTTCCTGAGCGAATTGAAGGAGTAGCTTCGGAAACAGAAAAAACTTCTTCGGAAAAATATAACAGGTCGCTCCATTTCTCAGCGTCTGATAGATATCTTTCACCGAAAGATCGAAATAAAAAGGCGCCTGGTTTCCGAAAACCTCTGTTTCATCAAAACAAAATGTCCCGCTCATCCACTCGGTAAAATCGATCACCGAACGGTGGGAAATGACGATGCCCTTGGGAACCCCCGTAGAACCGGATGTAAAAATCACATAAGCGGGATCCACGTCCAGCACGGATTCTCTGGCGGAAGCGAGAAGCTCCGTGTCTTCTTCCGAAGCAAAACCCCTCTCCATCTCCTCCAGAGGACAGAATTCCTCTATATGCACCAGCTTCTCCTTCTGAGTCTCCGGCGCCAGAAAACAAACCGGCCGGATCTTTTCGAGAATGCGCTCCATCCGCCGGCGTGGCATGGATGTGTCCACGGGTACATAATAATTTCCCGAAGCGAGGACTCCCATAAAAGCGGCGATGCTGTCCGACGAGCGCTCTGCCGCCACCGCCACCGGCCGGCTGACGCAGCCGTACCTGCGGGCGAGATATGTGCCCGCCGCCCGTGCGGCCCGCGCAAGCTCCGAAAAAGTATATGCCTTCTTCTCATCGGAAAAAGCCGTCTTGTCCGGATACTTCATTGCAGATTCCTGCAGATATTCATAAACGTTTTTGCGGTAATTCATTTTTTCTCTCCGTCTCAAGTCAGTTTACAGAAAAAAGAGACCCGTCGCAAGCAGATCATAAATTATATTATAATCGAAAAAAGACTTCCATGAAAGCGGTAAGACAAAAGGTACTTTCTTTTTTAAAGAAGAAAACGTCCGCTAAAAAACAGGCGTCCCCTCCTCTGCGGCCCCGGACTGTCTGCGGGGCGTGCGGAAAAGACGCCGCGTCTCACAGCGTCTCATACGGTCTGTTTTGGAAAAATCAGATAAAGGAAAAAACAAATTGTGTTATACTTAATACAGATATTCTTAATCCCGACAAGAGAAAGGACGAGAAAATGAGAAAGAAAATTATTTCGGCAGCGCTGTCGCTGTGTCTGATCTGTTCTGCGGCAGTTCCGGTATTTGCGGCGCAAAACAGCATGAGCAATTTTAAGATCACCAATACCTACAGCGGCACATTCAAAGATGTAGCTTCTACGCACTGGGCCGCTTCCGCCGTAGAAACCTGTTACGAATATGGCCTGATGAAAGGAAATTCCGCCGTCACTTTTCATCCTGACGGAAATCTCACGGTAGCCCAAGCTATCGTTATGGCGGACCGGGTTCACGAAATCTACACGACCGGAAAGAGCACACTCCAGAATGGAAAAACCTGGTATCAGCCTTATATCGATTATGCCGCCGAAAACGGCATTCTCTCTGAAGGGGAATTCAAAGATTACGATGCGGCGATCACCAGGGCGCAGATGGCCTCTCTGTTCTGTAATGCCCTTCCGGCTTCCGAACTGAGCGCGATCAATGCGGTCAGCAGCATCCCTGACATCGCAGGCAATCCGAATTCCGATAAGATCCTGATGCTTTATCAGGCGGGAGTCCTTACGGGCAGCGACATCTACGGCACATTCCATCCGGACAACTCCATCAAACGCTCCGAAGCCGCGGCTATTATCGCGCGGATGGCGATTCCTTCGGAACGCAAAAACGTCACTCTGATGAATAAATATGTTTGGAAAGAAGACACTTCTGTCACAGCCGCTATTCCGCAGGATGCCGTGGACATATCTTCTCTCTCCGGCGTAACAGCCTATGCCAGCGAAGATATGGCCGTCATTTTCAACTCTGAGTACAACAGTTCCTATGCGGGCTATGATATTTCGATCATCTCCGCAGCGGACCTGAATCTCATGCTTTCCCAGGAATTTGCTCAGTCCGGCATGACACTTTCCTCTGCAAGTTCTTCCATAATCACATTCGGAACGATGAAAGCATACCGCACCACAGGAAAAATGAGCAGCGAAGACTTCACTTCCGACTGTGTTCTCTACACTTTCATCACCAGTGCGGGAAAAATGGACATCGTAGCGTTCCTGACTTACGACGACAGTGATCTGCTGAAAAAAATTGCCAATCACCTGACTATAGACGGCAGAACAGCATCTCCTCAGATGCAGTAATTTCTGAAAGTGAGATGCGAAATTCATACATATTCGCACACCAAACAGGACACCACTGCCGGCAGTTTTTACCGGCTTTTTCTTTTCCTCACCTTTTTCCCTTCGTCCCGATGATTATAGGTGAAGTCCGCCGTTACCTCAGAGACAATAATACCATGCGCGTCAGCCGCTCTTTGCGGGATCTGGCCTATCGGGCCCTGCGCGCCAGAGAAGCGCTGGTTCACAGACTTCAGAGGGACCCTTCCGTCGATGAAATCGCCAAAGAAATCGACTCTCCCAGAGAAGATGTGGTACGGGCGCTGGATTCCATCCAGGATACGGTTTCCCTATACCAAAAGGTCGCTCCTCATGGTGGGAACGACCTTTTTTTGCTGCTTACAGCTTGT
>CAJLHL010000130.1 GCA_905206455.1 uncultured Eubacteriales bacterium | reverse complement strand
CGGTAAATGCGACAAGCGCTGTGAGCAGCGCTGCGGATACGGCGAAGATCATCTTTCTTCCGTGATTATTTTCTCTGTTTTTCTTCATTTCTTTTCTTTCTGTCATGGTAATTCTCCTTTCACATGTTTCGATAATATACTGCGGTCTCTGCCGCTGAGCTTTGTCGGATGTCTTTACTTTCCGCCGCATTTCCGCCGGAAAACGGAAAGTCTGCAGCCTTATTTCTGAAGATAAAGTATATCGACGTTATATTATAGATTACGGAGAAAAGAAAGAAAAAACGGGGTGATAAAAAAATTTTTGCAAAAATTTTTTTATCACCCCGAAAGCACTCTATTCTCTTCAAATTTCCCGAAGCAGACCGGGTATTTTCCAACGGCGCCTTCCGCCTTCACATATCTTCTTCCGCCATGTAAAGAAGAGCATTGCAGATAGCCGCCGCCACGGTGCTGCCGCCCTTTCGGCCCCGCGCTACGATATAGGGAACGTCAGATTCCATGATCAATTCTTTTGACTCTACTACGTTGACGAAACCCACAGGAACACCGACGACCAGTTCTGGACGGACGGCGTCCGCATCGATGAGTTCTTTGAGACGCAGCAGCGCGGTAGGCGCATTGCCTATGGCAAAAATCAACGGACCTTTCAGCTCCGCGGCCTTTTCCATTGAAACAGCTGCTCTGGTGACGCCCCGTCTCTCCGCATCCTCCGCTACCGCAGGATCCGCCATATAACAGACGGCACGGCAGTTCAGACGGGACAGCGCGCCCTTATTAATGCCGGATAAAGCCATGTTCGTATCAGTCACGATAGTGACCGAAGACAGGATGTCGCTTTCGGCAGAGGATCTCGCGGCGCACAGTGCGGTCAGCGCCGACGTGACCGCATTCCCGGAAAAAACCAGCGTCTGTTCGTATTCGAAATCCGCAGTGGTATGAATCACCCGGCGGATGACAGGTGCGTGATATTTCGGCGGCACGGTTTTCATTTCCCGCGAGATCAGTTCCATGCTCCTCTTTTCGATATCTGCGGGCCTGCTGTATTCGATGTCCATATCCATTCTCCTCTATCTCTGTGCTGTTCTTTTTTATCTTTCTTCATATATCTCTTTTTTGTCTTCGGCACAGACCGAAACGCCCCGGCGCGCTGCGCAGTCTTCCGCTCTATTTTTCGCACTGCCCGCACCCACTGCACCCGTTGCAGATCAGCCGGCTGCCGCAGGTTTCACAGAGAAGGGCGTCATACTGCGGCCGGTAAAGCTGACCCTCCTCCACGGGAAGTCCGAAATTGTCCGTCAGAACAAAATCTATCGGTCTCCCCCGGTAATTCATCCCGGAGCGAAACGCCATCTCGCTCTGCAGGGATTTTTTCGGCATATGATACGTTTTGCCGTCTTTCACGAAATTAGTCCCTGTTTCGATAAAAGCAAACGTGATATCTCTGCGGCGGCACTGACGGTTTAACGACTGAATCCACTCAAAGCGGCAGGGGCGCGCTCCGCCGTAATTTTCCCCGCCGGCGATCACCTGCTCGATCTGCCCGGTATCCAGATATTCCCCGATTTCCAGGGAACCGATCAGAGGCGCGCACATGATTCCTTTATGCTGAAAAGGCAGCGACAGAAGGATCGGAATCCTCTCGTCCGCTCTCCGCTGATTTTCGCAGGTCACATTGAAGAAGACATTGGGCCAGCCGTCTCCCCAGTCCCTGGGAAGACACAGCTCTGCGCGTTCGGGACGCTTCGTCAGCAGAAAAAACTTCACATCTCTTCTCTGCCATATGATATCCCAGGCTTCTTCCCTCCACTCGTCCGCTTCCTCCAAGAAAAAATCGGACGTCATACAGACGCGGATCAACTCGCCGCTCTTCACCCGATAACTCCCGTCGCGCTTCTTTTTCAGAGGATAGTCGAATCCTTCCTTCGTTCGGAAAATATCGGACCCGCACAATCCGCGGACACGATCCAGAAAATACATATAACAGTTGTCGCAGCCTTCGCTACATTTGACACATCCGTGCCACGGATTCCAGATATCGTGCATCCCGTCCTCCCCCTGCTTTACGACTGGCCTGTAAAAAACAGCGCCGAGATTCTGCTTTCAGCGCTGTTTCGATGATTTCCCGTCTTCGCAATTTTTATTTTCCCGTTCAGTTCCCGCGATTCTGCCGCAAAGACCGGATCAATACGGTTCTTCCGGCAGAAAAGGAACAGAAATACGGCTCTATCGCTGTAAATCGTTTGAAAGACGAACATCTGCCGCATCTATAGATTAAAGATCACCAGTACGGCGAGAAGCGCCGCCGTCAGCGCCGTACAGACTGCCGCCGCTACAGTGATAAAAATCACGGCTTTCCTGTGACTGCCTGCGACCAGCCGTATGACGGCAAAAACCAGCACGCCGACGCAGCCGCCCAGACAGTTGAGCATCAGATCGGTAATATCCGAAGTCCCGATGGAAAAGATATACTGGCAGATTTCATACGCCAGACTTACGCCGGCAAAGGCGAAAAATTTCTTCCAAAAAGGACCTCCCGGAAAAAGCGCCGAAAGATAGATACCGAAAGGCAGAAAAATCACGCCGTTCATGATGACTTCAGAAAAATCCGGCTGACCGTTGACGATGACCATCTCCCCGAAGGGAACAAAATTGATCTTCCGAATATCCGGCAGTTCGTCCAGCGATATGGAAAACTTAAAAAGAATGATCCATGTCATCGCCGCCAGATAGACGAGAAACAAAAACCATAAAAGACCCCGCCGCGGCTGACGGCCGGCATCTGAAAATAACGTCTGCTGTTGTTTTTTCATTAGTAAATCCCCCTGCTGTAACCTTAAATAAATCTCCTGCTGCATCTCGCGGATCCCGGCTGAACTCCCAAACGCCGCCGGATATCCGTTATTAAAATCTCATTTCCCCTGTTGAGCTTTCTTTACAAAATTATTATAGCAGATGATCTCTTTTTCACTTCTTATGATTTTCTTAATTTTCCCCGGCCGAAAGTCCCATGATCTCATAGATCTTTTCCATATCGAGGCTGGCGCGGATGATCTCCGCCAGACGATCGTACTGCATCTCCTTATACGCCCTGCGCTCCGTCATCTGAAAATCCCCGGACAGAATCCCCTTGCGCTCTGCGGCGTCCCGCAGCAGCCTTTCGGTAAACCGCCGGTTATCGAAAATTCCGTGAAGATAAGTTCCCATCACATTGCCGAAGACACACCCTTCCAGCCGGCCGTCGTCCAGCTGCAGCAGAGGTCTGCATTCTTCTTCATAACCGGAGCTCACCCGGGAGCTTCCCATATGAATTTCATATCCGGATATCCGGATATCCTCGTGACAAGTCTCTCCGTCCAAAAATCCGGAGCCCAGCAGCAGACCCGATATCTGACCCAGTGTCTTTTCTTGCTGAAATACTGTCTCCAGAGGCAGAAGTCCCAGACCCGCGGCCCGGTTTCTGCCGGCGG
>CAJLHL010000129.1 GCA_905206455.1 uncultured Eubacteriales bacterium | reverse complement strand
CCCAAATCGCTAAGTTGAAGCTAATATACCATGTCGACTACGGCTCAGTCTTCGTCTTTTTGCTTCTGCTGGACTCCCCTGTCGCCGGGAATCAAAAAAAGCGCACTATACCGTCGGCTGGTGAGGCAGCACCACGAGCCCCTGCCGTATCTCCCTGACCTGATCGGTATCGATCTGCGCAATGATAATTTCTTCCCCGTCTCCGGCCTCCGCGATGATCTTTCCCCAGGGATCCGAGACACAGGAACCCCCGTGCCCGGCGAAAGGAGCCGCTTCATTCTTAGCGATATCCGCACCGGCGACAAAAACCTGGGCATCCAGCGCCCGCGCCCGATTGAGAAGTCTCCAGTGGTCCGGACCGGTACGGGCGGAAAAAGCTGCCGGAACGACAATCAGATCCGCTCCGTCTCTGGCCATATCGATAAAAATCTGCGGGAAACGAATATCAAAACAGATGGCCACACCGAACTTGACAAACCCGGTATCTATGATCAACGAACGATCTCCCGGCGTAAACACGACGGATTCGCAGGAGCGCACCTTCCCCGGAATATCGACATCGAATAGAAAACGTTTCCGATAACTCCCCTGCAGCGCGCCATCCGGCGAAAAAACAGGGCAGGTATTGTATAAAACGGCGGCATCAGAGGAAGAAACAGACGAAACACCATCCTCCGGCGCAGATCCGTACAGGATTTCCGGTTCCGGACCCCACGCCTGCTCATTTTCACCTCCGCTTTCGGGAAAAGAACCTCCCACCAGCCAGATATGATTTTCCTCCGCTATTTTTGACAGAGCTTTCACGACATCCCCGGAAAGCGTCTGCGCAAAGAAACGCATCTGTGCCGGTACAAAATGACAGATAAACATCTCCGGGAGCACTGCGATATCCGCTCCCCGCCGCGCCGCTTTTCTCACAGATTCCGCGGCTGTCCGCAGATTTTCCGACACAGAATCCCGAACATCGTGCTGACACAGTGCGATTTTAAATTTCGCCATATTCAGCCTCCTTCTCATTATCTGAAATAAAAATGATACCTTATTATATATCAGCCGGTGCAGAAAAGAAAAGACCGCCGCAGAATTCCTCTGCAGCGGTCCTCCCTATCAGAACAAGATTCTACCTCGGATTTACATGTACGGAACAGTGCTTAATCCTGCCGGGAAACAGTTCCTCTACCTGCCGGTGTACGCGCTCTGCGATTCGATGCGCATCGTAGAGAGACTGTGTTCCATCACAGGCGATTTCGATATCCACATAAACCTTCGACCCGAACAGCCGCGTCTTTATTTCATCCAGCGCGATCACCCCCTCCTGCGCCACGATCGTCGCCTTTATCTTTTCCGCAGTTTCGTCATCGCAGGCCTTATCGATGAGTTTATTCATCGTCTCCCGGTAGATATCGATTCCCACCTTGAAAATGAGCACAGCGATCAAAACACAGACTGCCGGCTGCAGTACGGGAAAACCCAGCATCGCTCCGAAAATTCCGATAAAGCTGCCCACAGAGGAAATAGCATCGGAGCGGTGATGCCAAGCCTCCGCCATCAGTGAAACAGAGTCGATTTTCTTTGCCGCCGCCCGCGTATACCAGTACAGAACCTCTTTCGATGCGACAGACACCACTGCCGCGATCAGCGCAAGCATCCCAGGCATCGCAGCGCTCTGCGGATCAATCATTCCGCGGATGCCTTCGATACCGATCCCTGCCGCCACCAAAAGCAGAACATTCGCTAAAATCAGGGATATCACACACTCCAGGCGTTCGTGACCATACTGATGTTCCCTGTCAGACTCTTTGCTTGACAAATGCGCACCCAGGATAACCAGCCCGGAACCGGCTACATCCGATAATGAGTGGACAGCATCAGCGATCATAGCCCCGGAATGTCCCACGACGCCGGCGAACAACTTGAATGCAGACAAAAAAACATTCGCCGCCACACTGACCTTTGACACTCTTATCATAATAGACTTATCCGTATCGCATCTCTCCGCCATTTTTCCGTCCTCCCTGTATGCACGATTCTTTTATTTTTCCCAGAATATGCAGAAAACCTGCGAAAATTGAACATTTCCGCAGATTTTCCTCACGTACGATTTTATGTTATCCACTATATCCCAGACTATTTTAGTTAGTCAATGCTTTTAATTGTATATTTTTTCTCGCAGAATATTCCGATTTTCTGCAGATTCTCAGCAGCAGACGGGCTCTGATCTGCGGATATCTTTTAGAGTATTCGGTATATTGAATACCTAATGATTCCTTTCCCCTGCCGATCTCTCCCATCCGGCCTGTCTGCCGCCGTCCCCTGTCTGCCTATCCTTTGAAAATCTGAACCCAGCAGGCTCTTCCGCTGTCATCCACCGCATATCCCACGCCGATGGACGTGTACGATGAACTCAGGATATTCTCTCTATGTCCCTGAGAATTCATCCAGGAATCCATCACGGCTGCCGGCGTCTTCTGTCCTCTTGCGATATTCTCGCCTGCGCTGCGGTAAGATACACCCGCCGATTGCATCATATCAAAAGCGGAACCATAGGTAGGAGACTGATGAGAAAAATAATTGTTCTCAGCCATATCTTCAGCCTTCAGCTGCGCCAGTTTCGTCAGTTCCGAATCATAAGAGAGCGGCGATAACCCCTGAGCGGAACGCTGCTGATTCACCAGATCGGTCACTTCAGATCCGTAGGAAGAACTCTGGTTTCCCGAAGTACCTCCTCCGGAGATATTTCCGTCTCCGCTGCCCGGTTTGCCGCCGGGCTGAATCACTTCGCTGTCATCGCTTCCCGGCGTATTTCCTTCATCGTCTCCCGGAGTGCCGTCGGGTCTGTTTTCCCCCTCGCCGCCGTTTCCGCAGCCCGGCGTATCCGTCTCATCCCCACAGTCCGGCTTAAAACAAATTCCGCCGTCTCCGTTTTCTCCATCGGAATTACAGCCCCAGAACAGATAGCGGAATCCGCACCTCTCAGAATCTCCGTTATTCATCCAACCGTCGGAAGTGAGACAAAAACTGCTTCCGCCGCAGCTCCGATTTTTGCCGAAATCAGAGCAAACGCTGCCTTCATCTGACAGACACGCCGCCAGATACGCCGGCTGTCTGATCTCCCCGGCATTCTGCGTCTGTACGCAGGCTGCCGATACGGCCTGAGGAACAACGGTCATAGCCAATACGCCCGCAGTGATGACAATCCTGCCGCGGATTTTCTTGAAATTCATCTGAACCTCCTTATTCATTTTCCTTTTTTTGTTTCAACTTACGGGTCTGGCCAGACCTGAAAAAATATGCCTCAGCACGTATCTATATTACACCTAAGAAACCATTTGCGTCATCAATCAAAATATGGTATCATCGGAAATCCTCCTCTATTTTAGTAAAAATACTTCAGAATTTCCGGACGGTGGAGAAAATGGATTCCTGTGCAGAAAAAGGGAAGAGGAAGGCATCAACGCCTTCCTCTTCCCTTTTTCT
>CAJLHL010000128.1 GCA_905206455.1 uncultured Eubacteriales bacterium | reverse complement strand
GAGAACCTCGTCATTTTTTGAGACTTCCAAAACGCCGGCTTTGTCATTTTCACTGACGGGGGCTTTCAGGTCTTTGGAAGGCCGGATCCGACAGCTGACAGCAGAGGCTTCTCCCTTTTTTACGAGCAGGGATATTTTTTCTTCCGTCTTCAGATCTACGGCATTTATGACGCCTTTTTCCACGCTGGCGGTGCCTACGATTTCATTTTTATCAGCGATCTTGACACACTCATAGCCGGCGAATCCGTAATCGAGAAGACGGGAGCTCTCCTCGAAGCGCAGTTTTGACGTCTCCGCTCCGAGGACGACGGCGATCAGTGTCAGATCGTCTCTTTCCGCGCAGGAAGACAGGCAGTATCCTGCGTCCTGAGTAAAGCCCGTTTTTATTCCCTTCGCTCCATTATATGTTTTTAGAAGCTTATTGGTGTTGATCATTTCGATCGTGGAAGTATGCCCTTCTTTTCCCACTTCGATCGTGCCGCTTTCGCTGCTGAGATAGGAGAGGATTCCCTCGTGTGACAGGAGTTCTTTTGACATTACGGCGATATCCCGGGCGCTGCTGTAATGATCATCTGCAGGCAGGCCGTTGGTATTTGCGAAATGCGTATTTTCGAGGCCGAGTTCTTTCGCTTTTTCATTCATTTTCTCTACGAAGATGTCATCGGTTCCGCAGATGTATTCCGCCATGGCCACGCAGGCGTCGTTGGCCGAAACCATGGATATTCCGGTGAGAAGTTCGCTTACCGTATGAGTTTCGCCTGGTTCCATATACAGCTGGCTGCCGCCCATGCTGGCGGAACGTTCGCTGATGGTCACTTTATCGTCCAGAGAGATTTTTCCTGAATCCACGGCTTCCATGATGAGCAGCATCGTCATGACTTTTGTGACGCTGGCCGGGGGAAGTTTTTCATCGGCGTTATTCTCAAAGAGAACCGTTCCGCTGTCCGCATCGATGAGGACTGCGGAACGGGCGGTAATAGATGGCTGCGCGCTTGCAGCGGACGAGTCGTCCGACTCTTTTTCCACAGCCGCTGCATACGAGGAAGCGGCTCCAGCGATAAAGAGAACGAGACAAAGCAGCGGTACAAATATTTTCGAATGATACACTTTCTTTTCCTCCGTTTTATTAAAAGAGAACAATACGACGACCGTCCGAACCGACCGCGGACGGAAAAATCGAAGAGGCGATCCAAAATGCCGGTGCGCCTGTAAAGATCTTCGCTGTTCGGCGGATATGAAATCCGGGGCAAAGGGCTGTTGTCCGATATGAAAATTATATTTTCAGCGGGACACAAATATGACAGCCGCTGTCACATGATATGGTAAAGAAAGACGGTGAAGATAGATTGTCCAACCATCACAGAATACAATAGTGATTGAAAACAGGAAGGAAAGTGATTATAATTTATAGATAACGGATAATGTTCATGGGATGAAGGAGAACGTATGGAACGCGATTTTGAAAGATACTGGTATCGGGATATCAGACAGATCGATTCGCTGAAGCAGATGTTGACGGAGAGTGCGGAGCTTTTTGCTGACCGGCCGGCATTCTGGGTGAAACGTGAAAAAGGACAGCCGTATGAGGCGATAAGTTATCAGCTTTTAAAACACGATGTGGAATCGTTGGGAACGATGCTGATAGATATGGGTCTGGCCGGACGGCGCATCGCTGTCATGGGGCAGGGCTGCTACGAGTGGATCGTCTCTTATCTGGCGGTAGTCTGCGGTGCGGGTATCGTCGTACCTGTCGATAAGGATCTCTCTGCCCCGGAGATTGAAAATCTGATGAAGACGGCGGAATGCGACACGATTTTCTGTACGAGAGGCGAGTGCGAAAAACTGAAAAGATCAGACGTCATCCGAAATCTCATCGTCATGGAATTTTACGGAGACCGGACGTCCGCTGAAGAATTGCCGCAGGCGGTGCCGGTGCCGTTAAAAAGAGAAGAGATGGCCGGAGATTCCGAAATATACTGCTGGAGGGAGCTTCTCGCAGAGGGAGAAAAGCGTCTCAGGGAGGGCAGCAGCAGTTACACGTCGAGAGAGGTGGATCCCGAAGCTCTGACGGTGATTCTTTTCACCTCCGGAACGACGGGCAATCCCAAAGGCGTCATGCTCAATCACAGAAATATTACATCGAATATCATGGATGTGTGCAGAATCGCCCATATTCTCGAATCCGACAAAACATTGTCGATTCTGCCGATTCACCATACTTATGAATGCACTTTGGGAATGCTTCTCGTCCTCTACCGGGGAGCGAGCACGGCATTTTGCGAGGGTCTGAAGTACATTGTGCAGAATATGAAGGAAGCGCAGAACACCGTGTTCATCGCAGTGCCTCTGATGCTCGAGATGATCTATTCCCGTATCTGGAAGCAGGCGGAAAAGCAGGGCAAAGATAAAATGCTGAGGAAAGCCATCCGGATCAATAATCGCTTTAAGTCCATCGGTATCGATATGAGCCGGAAGCTTTTTTCTCAGGTATATAAAGAACTGGGCGGAAAACTGCGGATGGTGATCACCGGCGCGGCGGCGCTGTCTCCGAATATCTACAGAGGTTTTGAGGATCTGGGCATTACCGTGCTTCAGGGTTACGGTATGACGGAGTGTACGCCTCTGATTTCCGGAACGCCGCAGAGCGCGAAAGAACGTTATCGCAAAGCGGGATCCGTAGGTGTTCCGGTAAGAGCGGGCGAAGTCCGGATCGTCGGCAGGGACGAAAACGGCATCGGTGAAATCCTTTTTCGAGGTCCCAATGTGATGCTGGGATATTACGATATGCCGGAGGAGACGGCAAAAGCGCTTTCTACGGACGGCTGGCTCAGTACGGGCGATCTCGGGTTTGAGGACAAAGACGGCTGGATTTATCTGACCGGAAGAAAGAAGAATGTCATCGTGACAAAGACCGGGGAAAACGTCTATCCGGAGGAACTGGAGGCTTATGTAAACGACAGTCCGTATGTGTCGGATTCTATGGTGTTTACTTCGATGCGCAACAATGAAGAGACGGTGGGCGTTCAGATTCTTCCGGACATGGAATTTATTCAGGAAGTGACGGGACAGATTCCCGATGAAGACGAACTCTACCGTATGATGAAAAAGGTCATAGGAGAGATCAATGAGAATCTGGCCAGCTACAAGCGGATTCGAGATGTCTTTGTAAGAAAAGAGGATTTTACCAGAACCACGACGAAAAAAATCCGCAGGCAGGATAATCTGGAGATCCGTTAATCAGGAATGTTTACCGTGTACAGGACTGACTGTCCCGGCGCAGCAGGAAAGAACAAGAGCAAGACGTACAGCACAGCTGTCCGGCTTGCTCTTTTTTCAGAAGAAAGAGGAAGAGAATTCCGTTGATTTACGGAAATGGATTTCGGATCGGAGAGGAGAAAATACGAAGATGAGAAAGCGTTGGAAAGAGACTGCGGCATCTGCGGCCAGCGGGTAAGCCAGGGCGGGGTGCAGGCGACGGTGGTGGATCACCGGTTGGTC
>CAJLHL010000127.1 GCA_905206455.1 uncultured Eubacteriales bacterium | reverse complement strand
TTTTCATTTTCTGTTTCCGCCATATCTATACAACGGCCCTGTGCAATCCGCTCTTTCGCTGTCTGTTCGTTCCCTCCACCGCAAAGCCGCAGGGAATTAATCAGCCTCGATTTCCGCTTCTCCGCTCAGAAAGCGGATCAGTCCGCCCGCTACCGAAAGGCAGGCTCCGCCTCCGCCTCCGTTTTCCAGAAATACAGTGATCACATATTCAGGATCCGTCTGAGGAAAAAAGCCGCTGAACCAACCGTGAACTACGGTCTGGCCCGACATGGAACTCTGAGCAGAACCCGTCTTGCCTCCCGGAAGTTCCTCGGTATATTCGGAAATTTTCTGCGCGGTACCCGACTCTGTGGTATCCCTCATCATGGAGAGAAGAGAGGCGGCAGTCCTCTCCGACAGGACTCTGATGCCCTCAGAATTCTGCTCCGCGCTCTCGCGGAGGATGTCAGGACAGACATCATACTTTATCAGATCCTGCTCTGTCTCAGGCATCAGAATCTTCAGCGGCAGACGGATACCGCCGGAGGCGACGCAGTTCATCACTGATGTGATCTGAAGAGGCGTCGCCAGAATTGTGCCCTGCCCGATGGACAGATTCGCGATACCGCACTCTTCGGCATCCGCAGGCAGATGACCGGTGCTTTCGCTGAGCTGAGGACAGACGTCAGCGCCCAACCCCATAGACTCCGCCATTTCGATAATCCGCTGCCCGCCGGTTTCCATCCCCAGCTGAATAAAAGCGCAGTTGCAGGAATCCGCCAGAGCCTGACGCAGAGTGATTCTGCCGTGTCCGCCTTCGCCGCCGGTGGAACAGCGTACGGTAATTCCGCCGGTCTCGATACTACCGCTGCACTCAAAAACGCTGTCTTCATCCGCGATTCCCGCCTCCAGCGCCGCCGCGGCGACGACGAGTTTAAACACAGAACCGGGAGGATACGTCCCCGCCGAAACCCTGTCGATCAGTTCGTTTTTTTCGCTGGTAAGATGTCCTCCCACATCGTTCGGATTATAGACAGGATAAGACGCGCTGGCCAGGATTTCTCCTGTCTTGGCGCTGCTGACCACCACCGCTCCCGGCCTGCCGTTTTCCGCAAGGAGCTCCTCCGCTTTTTCCTGCAGTTTCAGATCGATCGATATCTGAAACCTGCCGCTGATCTCGCTGTCAGAGAGAATTCCGCTTCCTCTGAGAATATTTCCCGCTGCGTCCCGCGACAGATATTTTCTCACAGCTCCTTTGGAAAGCCGCTGATCATACATCTTCTCCAGGCCGCACTGCCCTTCCTCCTCGCCGTTGTCACCGGTATCCGCAGTGTAACCCAGCAGATGAACCGCCGGCTGACTGTCCGCGTACCGTTCTTGCTTCCGTACCGTCAGAGCGTCGTATTCTGCCTCGATCCTCGCCTGATCTCTCCGGCTGTATTCCCCCTTCCACACACAGTAACCGTTTTCATACGGGCGCACCAGTTCACAGCCCAGCTGTTTCAGCAGGTCTGCTTTGCCTTCCGGTAAGTCGTCATTCTTCTGCTCCCCCGCTGTTTTCAAACTCTGACCGAGATCAGAATCGCTCTCCTTCTCTCCGCCCGCTTCGCGCTCCGCCGCTTCCTCAGAGACGCCGTCCTTTTCTTTTGATATAGACACCTCACCGTCCCGGTCCGACATTCCGTCCTCATTTTCGGTTTCGTCTCCGACATCCTCGCTGATGTAATAATACGCATAAGTCTTCCCGCCGGTAATTTCTCTGCCCTCCCGGTCGTAAATGCCTGCCCGCTGCGTCACCTCGCCCAGTTCGGTCAGATACTGTCCTTCCGCCATGACCGCCAGCGGTTCGTCATCGTACAGCTGCAGAAAACCGATCCTAATGCTAAGCGCCGTCAGCGCCGCCGCGAAAAACAAAAGCATCAGACAGAGTCTTTTTTTCACAATCTTTACATCCTTCATGTAAAATATTTTCTACACAAAAGCCGGTATCTATGCCATAATATTTATTGATTTTACCGATAATTTTCTCGAAAACGTCAGAAAAGACAAGAGAGGTATAAAAAATAATGACATGCTTTAAACCATTCCGCGCCCTCCGGCCGCGGGCCGATCTGGCACAGCTGGCCCTCTGCCCTCCTTACGATGTGGTGACGCGCCGGGAAGCGGAAGAGATCGCTGCGAAAAGTCCGTTCAGTTTTATGCACGTTATCCGTGCGGAAGCCGACCTTCCGGGAGAAAACCCATACAGCGAAGCGGTATACCGCCGGGGAGCGGCTAATCTGAAAAAACTGGAAAAAGAAGGCGCTTACTTTGCCGACGAAAGACCGCTGTATTATATTTACAGCCAGACGATGAACGGGCGTTCACAGACGGGAATCGCAGGCTGCTCCTCTATCGACGATTACGAAAACGGAATCATAAAAAGACACGAAGTCACCCGCACGGAAAAAGAGCTGGACCGTATTCGTCACTTCGAAGCCTGCAGCGCGAACACCGAGCCGGTATTCTATTTCTTCCGCAGCGATCCGGCGATTTCAGAGATCATAAATAAAGTGATAAAGTCCGAGGAACCCGAATACGACGTGACCGACGGCCAAAAAGTGCGCCACCGCCTGTGGCCCGTCTACAGCGATGATGACTGCAGACAGCTGAATTCACTCTTCTGCAGACTTCCCGAACTCTACATTGCCGACGGTCATCACCGCACCGCATCTGCTGTGAAAGTCGGAGAAAAGAGGCGGAAGGCCGCGCCCGACTGCGATGGATCCGAAGAATTCAACCGCTTCATGGCTGTAGCTTTCCCGGCGGATCAGCTGAAGATTTACAGTTACAACCGTCTGATCAGCGATCTCAACGGTCTCAGTCACAGAGAATTCCTGGACAGAATCGCCGGAATCTGCACGGTCACAGACTGCGGCGTACGGGAAACACTGCCTCAGGAAAAACATACCTGCTCGATGTATTCAGATGGAAAATGGTATCTCCTCTCCTTTAAAAAAGAATGCGGCGCGTCCGTCAGCGGCGAAAATGCCGGCGATCCAGTAAGCGCGCTGGACGTCTCTTTTCTTCAGGAAAAGATTCTCTCGCCGGTTCTCGGCATCACAGATCCGAGAACCGACCGCCGCATCAGCTTCGTAGGAGGTATCAAAGGCGCGGCAGAACTGAAAAGGCGTGTGGACAGCGGAGAAATGGCGGCAGCTTTCGCGATGTACCCTGTCAGCATGGAAGAAATCATGAACATCGCCGACGCCGGTCTGGTCATGCCGCCGAAATCCACGTGGTTTGAGCCAAAACTCGGAAGCGGACTTTTCGTTCATAAATTTTAAACGGCTTTGCGTAGAAAAATTTTCCGAAATTCCGCCTGAACAATCGTTCTCCTGCGGAAATTTCACTGTCGGAAACATCTCTCAGACGCCGGATGCGAATATGGATATCGGAAAAATGATCAACAAAGGAAAGGGCAGCAGATAAATCTGCTGCCCTTTCCTTTTTTAATTTCAGATCGCCGCCAAATCTCTTTATTTCCCTCTTCGATCAGTTCTTTCTTCTATCGTTCGGGTCTGCCTTCA
>CAJLHL010000126.1 GCA_905206455.1 uncultured Eubacteriales bacterium | reverse complement strand
CGCACAGAGACCGTCTGTTTTTTTCTTTGCGGGGACCGGATATCCCGATCGAAAGAATTACGGCATCCATCACGGCAGGTTTGAGGCGGATGAAAGGGCTCTGGATACGGCGGTGCTTCTCGAGGTCATGATGTGTCTTCGCCTGATGAGATCCTGATTTTTGTAATGTGCGGCGGAATAGAGATTGTTGTCGAAGAATAGCTGTTGAATAAAAAAAGTTCTTTTGATAGACTATAATGTAGTACCGGACTCTTCCTCCTCTGTAAAAAAGACAGGTGCTGTCGTCAGAGAGCGGAGAGATCTCCGCCGGAAATTTGATCCGACGGAACTTTGTATGTATCATTTACCATCAAATCGTGCATCGAAAAAAGAAAGGCAGGGCAGCAGTATGAGACAGGGTCTGAATATCGTAACTATGGTTCTGGGCGCCGTCGTCGCAGCGGCAGGCATGGCGACTGCGATTCTCAGTATCATCAATATGGGCACCAGCAAAAAATATCTCGACTGATCCCGAAGAGAGGGAAACCGCGCGGCACTTTTTTGCAGAGCACGCCGGTTTCTCTTTTTTCTTCATCTCTTTCTTTTTCTCCTCTTGCCGCATTATCGCGGTGCGGGTATTTTTTGAAAAAAGCGGTTTCGGTTGCCGGCGGGCTGTTTTCAGAAAAAAACAAAAAAGAAAAAAACGAAGGGAGAGACACGGGACCCTTCGTTTTCAATATCCGGTGCATTTAACTTATGCACTTTGTGGGGACGGGTGAGATTATTTCGCCTGAGCTTCGTTAAATCTCTTCGTCATTCTGGATACTTTTCTAGCAGCCTTATTCTTATGAATAACGTTCTTAGAAGCAGCCTTGTCGAGCTTCTTTTCGAGTAATCTCAGCTTTTCCTGAGCGGTATCCATATCGCCTGCAGCCAAAGCTTTTTCAAAGTTCTTGGTTACGGACTTGATATGTTCTTTGATACGTCTGTTTTTCGCTGTCTTTTTTTCGATTACAGAGATTCTTTTCTTAGCCGATTTAATATTTGCCATCTTTTTCACCCCACTTTCGCAAAATATCTTAATTATTATAATCTATTTCCTTCAATTAATCAAGAAAAACTGTGTATTATCAGGGTATTTTTGCAAAAAATAATTCTGAAAAAGACGCACAGACAGGTGCGGCGACAGTTACAGATGAGGAGTGGAAAAATGCCGTTTAGAACAGATTTAGCCATAGAAAATAAAGAGATGTACGACGAATCTCAGGGAAATCAGGGGGAAATCCCCGGCGTCAGCGTTGATATTCAGGAGTATTCGGACCGGATTAAAGTCACGAAAATCGTGGTGAAAGATGAGTTGGGAAGCCATATTATGGGAAAGCCCTGCGGCAGCTACATCACCATCGAAGCGGATGAAGCGGTAGGCGCGGAAGAAGAGGAAAAGAAGGAAATTGCACGGGCCTGCGCGGCAGAACTGAAAAAACTGATCCCTTTTCACTACCATTTAAAGGTTCTGGTGGTGGGTCTGGGGAATGATCAGATCACGCCGGATTCTCTGGGACCGCATACGGCGGATAAGGTGAGGATTACCCGCCAGTATTTTCTCATGTTTGATGCGGACGGAGATGAGGAGATGGCCTGTGTCAGCGGGATCAGTCCGGGGGTGACGGGCAGTACCGGGCTGGAAACCGCGGATATGATACGAAAAGCAGCGGAGATCGCATCTCCCGATGTGATCATCGCGATCGATTCTCTGGCAGCCCGCAATGTCGCGCGAATCAGCAGCACCATTCAGATCAGCGATACGGGAATCTCTCCGGGGGCAGGTACGGGAAATATGAGAACTGCGCTCAACGAAGAGACTCTGGGAGTGAAAGTGGTTGCGGTAGGGGTACCTACGGTGATCGACGCCCGGACGCTGATTCTCGATTCTCTGGACGGTTATCTGACCGACGCGGCAGCGGCGGAGGCTTTCGTCAACGACAGAGGGGTCAATATGATCGTAACTTCCACGGAGATCGATCAGGTGATACGGGATTTTTCGGATATTATCGCAGACGCGATCAATATCACGGTGCATCCGGGAATTTATTCCTGAGTTTTTCATCATGCTCCGGCTCCTCTCTGCATATATTCTCTATAGAAAATATCAGGGAGGAGAAACGGAATGAGAAATACGGGAAGATACCGCGCAAGCGCACAGAGACGCAGAATGGAAGACCGAAGACGGAGACGCCGTCCCGGCGGAGGCCGGAACGGACGAAAAAGTGCGGGAAGACATATTTTTAATGGTATATTATGGACAACTTCGATGATTATGATTCTGACACTTCTGCCGGCGGAGAGTGACGCAGCGAAAAAACTGGCGGATCTGACGGCGGACGGCAATGTTCTGGCGGTAGCAGCCAGCAAGATCTCGGATTTTGGCAGCGATTCTCTTTCGGGAGATTCCGGGAAGAAAGACGGACAGGATGCGAAAGAAGATGAGAGCTCGCAGCCGGAGGAAGAGGAGAGTTCCGCGGAGGGAAAGATTGAAGGCATCGTTCTCACCGATTATACGTCTGAAGGATCTGCGTCGGATAAGAGTGTGTCGGAAGGTGCGGTTTCCGGTGTATCGACAGCTGCGAACAAAGCGTCTGATATCGCGGGTACAGCCGTGCAGCAGGCCGGCGGCGGGGAAGATCTGAAGCAGGGATCCGGAAATATTATCATCTATCACACTCACGCTACGGAATCCTATCTGCCGGCGGCAGCTTCCAATGCGCACACCACGGAATTGAAATCCACCGTCAGGGAAGCGGGGGAAACACTAACTTCGAGGTTAAAACTCCACGGGTTCAGCGTCGTTCACGATATGACACTCCACGATTACCCTTCCTATAACAAGTCATATAATCGGTCGCTGGAGACGGTGAAAAAACTCTGTGCGTCCTACTCTAATAAGAAGCTGGTTATCGATCTTCACCGGGATGCGGCCACAAGTTCCGGAAAAGGCAAGACAGCTACGATCGACGGGAAGAATGTGGCGGCGTTCTGCCTGGTGGTGGGTACGCAGAATAATAATTACGACAAATTACGGGCATTTGCGGAAAAAATCACGACGACAGCCAATAAAATGTATCCGGGATTTGCGAAACCGATCGTAGAAAAACCGTATAAGTTTAACGAATACGTCAGCGATTCCTATATCCTCCTGGAGGTCGGCAACAACGCCAATACTATCGACGAAGTCAACGCGGCTATGCCATATCTGGCGAAGGTACTGACCGAAGTCATCGCCTGATTTTGCAGAGAACAGGAGATAGGGAAATCTGACATGAACGTCAGATCATATCATTTATAATATATACTTATTTATCGGAAAGCGGGAGTAAAATGAAAGAGCAGGGAGAACGGACAGGAGTCTGGAAACGGAGCAGAGGAATCCTGAAGAGCATCTTTGTCTTCATCGTCGTATTTGCGGCGGTCACGGCAGTCATACAGGTAGATACACAGGCCAGCAACGCTATCGGAAACGCGTCGGTTTTTACTTCCTCTTTTATACGCTTGAATCAGCGGGAGGTTGAAGTAAAAATCCTGGGATTTGAGACACTTTTGTCCGGAGGTCTCGCGGTGGATGCGGAGTTCAAGTATACCGTGCAGAACCCGTCGTTACAC
>CAJLHL010000125.1 GCA_905206455.1 uncultured Eubacteriales bacterium | reverse complement strand
AGAAAAAGGAGCTCTGCTGAAGCATTGTTATACTCTAATGCCCGGACAAGCTTGGGACCAAACAAAAACTCCTTGAATCCCCGTTTACCGGGGATTCAAGGAGTTTTAAACAACTGATCAGATTTATCCGCTTTGCTATTTCTTAGCAGCAGCTGCTGCCTGCTGTGCCGCTACTTCTGCTGCGAAATCTTCTTCTTTCTTTTCGATGCCTTCGCCTACTTCGTAACGAACCATACCGACGACTTCGACAGCCTTGCCGATTTCCTTCGCACAGTTTGCTACATACTGAGCAACCGTCACGTCGTTGTCCTTGACAAACTTCTGTTCGAGGAGGCAGGTTTCCTTGAGTTCCTTCTTGAGTCTGCCTACGACCATCTTTTCCACGATATCAGCCGGCTTGCCTTCGTTGAGCGCCTGCTGGATGAGAATCTTCTTTTCGCTCTCGATGAATTCAGGATCTACATCATCTTCGCCGACGTACTTCGGATTCATGGAAGCTACCTGCATTGCAACGTCCTTACCTAAAACAGCTACTTCTTCTGCGGAAGCTTCTGTCTTTAATGTGATGAGAACGCAGATTGTGCCGCCGCCGTGTACATAACCGACATTGACTGTTCCAGGCTCAGCGATCTTCTGGAATCTTCTGATGTTCATGTTTTCGCCGATCTTGGAGATCTTATTGTTGAGCGCGTCCTGAACGGTACCTTCGTCGCCGTAAGATAATGCCATGAAAGCGTCCATATCTTCCGCATCGCTCTCTAAAGTCAGCTTTGCGAGATTATCTACAAATGTGATGAACTCTTCGTTCTTCGCCACGAAGTCCGTCTCGGAGTTTACTTCGATGATGGAAGCCTTGCTTGCGTCGTCGCTGAACGCGATACCGACGAGACCCTGAGCAGCGATTCTGCCTGCCTTCTTTGCAGCCTTGGAAAGTCCTTTTTCTCTGAGGATTTCCACTGCCTTTTCCATATCGCCGTCAGCCTCTACCAGTGCTTTTTTGCAGTCCATCATACCTGCTCCGGTCATTTCACGGAGCTCTTTTACCATAGCTGCTGTTACTGCCATTTTGTGTGCCTCCTAAATATATGCAATTTATCTGTCTTTCACGTATTAGAATTAAGCTTCTGCCTGAACTTCCTCTTCCGCTTCCGCTTCTTCGGAAGGAACGGAATCGTCCATGGATTCGCCCTGCTTGCCTTCGATAACAGCGTCTGCCATCTTGGAAGTGATCAGTCTTACCGCTCTGATCGCATCGTCGTTTGCAGGAATTACATAATCCACATCGTCAGGATCACAATTCGTATCTACGATACCGATCACAGGGATTCCGAGAATCTTAGCTTCCTTTACAGCGATTTTTTCCTTCTTAGGATCTACTACGAACATCGCAGCAGGCATTCCCTTCATTTCCTTGATGCCGCCCAGGAACTTTTCCAGCTTAGCTTCTTCCGCCTTCAGCTTGATAACTTCCTTCTTTGTCAGAGCGTCAAATGTGCCGTCTTCTTCCATCGCCTTGATGTCGTTGAGCTTCTTGATTCTCGTAGCGATCGTCTTATAGTTAGTGAGCATGCCGCCCAGCCATCTCTCGTTTACGAAGTACATTCCGCATCTCGTAGCTTCTTCCTGAATCGCAGCATGAGCCTGCTTTTTCGTGCCTACAAAGAGAATCGGTCTGCCTGTAGCCGCAGCCTGCATCATGAAAGAGTAAGCTTCGTCGATCTTCTTTACTGTCTTCTGAAGGTCGATGATATAAATACCGTTTCTTTCTGTGAAGATGTAAGGAGCCATCTTAGGGTTCCATCTTCTTGTCTGGTGTCCGAAATGTACGCCTGCTTCGAGTAACTGTTTCATTGAGATAACTGACATAATTTTTCCTCCTGGTTTTCAATACCTCCGCTTCCCTCATCCCCGAATGCTGCTGAAAAACGTCTGTAATCGTTCAAATTCCAGCACCGGCAGCGAGTCCGAAAGCGTGTGAATTACTTACATGCAAAATTGCACGCGCTATATATAATACAAGATTTGTACAAACTTTTCAAGATTTTTTTATATGAAAGAAACATTTTCCTCACTTTTGCGGGCGGAACAGCGGCGTTTTCGTCAAACATTCGATAAAATTTTCCACATTTTTGCGGAAAGCTCTGCTGACGGGGATTCTCTGGCCATCGTCCAACAGGATATAATCAGGCCCGGACTGAACAGCATGCCGAAAATTGACGACAAAACTGCTGTGACATCTGCAGAAAGTCCAAGGCAGCTCCCGCTCAAATTCGTCTAACTTCAGGGTGTGAATCTTCTCTCCCGCTGTCGTCATCACCGCCGTCCCTCTTCTGCATTTTTTCGCATATAAGACAGAATCTGACGCCACATAATAACGCTCTCTTCCGCAGCGAAGGGACAAAAGCCGGTGCCCCTCTTTACTTCGAATGGAAACCGCCGCGCGAAGTCCCCGAATCAGACGCTCAAGCCCCGGCAGATCGATCGGCCTGCGAAGCAGCCATACGCTCCCGACTTCCGCCGCAGAGGGCGGTATATAATTGTAAGAAAGAATCAGAACGATCTGAACATAAGGATTCAGTGACCGAATTTGCGCGATCGCCCGGGATGCGTCACCGCCAGGCTCCGAATCCGAATCCGCCGGGAGAAAGACCGCGTCGTATCTGCAGGGATTTGAGCGAAATATAGCGCAGGCCTGCAGGACATCCCCTGCAAAGCTGACGGAAACTTCGGCCGGCGGAGCCGTCTGGTGAAGAAGCTTGCTGAGCTCCGGTTTTACCTGACCGCATTCTGTCACTATCAAATTCAGCACCATTCCATTCCTCCTTCCGAAACTATTTCTCCTGTAAAAATTATACCCGCTAAAGAAGGAACTTACAAAAGCTTTTTACATTTTTTAGTAAAAAATATTTTTTTTTACATTTTTTATGTACAGCTGTCAACGGCATAGAGTCTGATTTCGTCTTTCTCTGACGGCGCAGACGAAATCCGGCGCACAGCAGCGCAGTTTGCTTTCCTCTTGTTTTCTTATTTCTCCAGCGCCGGGTCGGTCACTCCGTTGAGTTCAAAGGCCCTCGCCCGATCGATGCAGGTAGCGCATACGCCGCAGGGATGTTCGCCGCCTTCATAGCAACTCCAGGTATATTGATACGGAACCTCAAGGGACAGGCCGGTGCGAACCACGTCTGCCTTTGACATTCCCACAAAAGGCGCTTCGACACGAAGCTGACCGCCGCTTCCCTCATAGATCGCCCGGCCCATAGCGTCGTTAAACGCTTCGCTGCAGTCCGGATACGCGCTGCCCGCAGCATCATCGCTGTGAGCGCCGTATAAAATCACACTGCAGCCCTTTGACAGAGACACGCTGGCTGCGGAAGACAGAAACAATCCGTTTCGGAAAGGCACATAAGTAGATACCGGCCCGCCCTCCGTAGCAGCGATCTGCTCCGCATAGGATTCCCGCGGAATCTCCTGTTCCGACTGTTTCAGAAGAGGACAGTCGCTGAAAGCGAAAATCGGCGTCAGATCCAGACGAACTAATTCTACATTATAATATCTGGCGATTTTTTCCGCCGCTTCTACTTCTTTTTCATGTTTCTGACCGTACTGTACGGACAGCGCGACCACATTCTCCGCACCGTACCGAGATACCGCCATCCCCAGGCAGGTGGAACTGTCTACACCGCCGCTG
>CAJLHL010000124.1 GCA_905206455.1 uncultured Eubacteriales bacterium | reverse complement strand
TGAAATGATACGCCGGCGTCACCGGCTGCGCTCTCTGAAGATGCGTATACCCCGGCATGAGATAATTCTGATGTTTTTCCGCGATCTGATAAGTGGAATGCAGCAGCCGTTTCAGATCGTCTAAAAGCGATATAATCGCTTCCTTTGTCCACAGGCGAAAATCCACCGCTACCTGATCGTTTCTGCTGCGGGCCGTGTGAAGACGCTTTCCCGGCTCACCGATGCGCTCTGTGAGAATACTTTCGATATTCATATGAATGTCTTCATTTTCGATCGTGAATTCAATTTTTCCCTCTTCGATATCCGTTAAAATCTCAACGAGACCGTCATCGATAGCTTTCGCATCTTCCTGCGTTATGATTCCCTGTTTCGCCAGCATCGCCGCGTGCGCTCTGCTTCCTTCGATGTCCTGGCGGTACATCTTGCGGTCAAAATCGATGGACGCGTTAAATTCCGTCGCCGATTTGCTCTCCGCCTTCGTAAAACGTCCGCCCCATAGTTTCTTCGACATAATCTTTTTCTCCTTCGTCACTTCTGCTGCTCGCGCTGCCGTTTCCTGTATGACTCCGTCCTTCGGCGCCTGCCGCCGGACATGCATTTCTAAAAAACAGATATTATAATATTATAATATTTCTCCGCCCTTTTTTGAAGCTTTTCACACACTTTTCAGAAACATCTGTCCGGCGCATTTTATCCCTGCCACGAGAGCTCCGGTCCGCTCCTCTGCTTCTGTCCGCCGGACGCGGGACGCGTACCCGGCACCTTACCGGCTGTGTTTGCGCCTTCGCACTCCCGCGGTCAGAACCCGACCTTCAGCGGGAGACAGGACGGAAGACCCACTTCCGCACCAGATCTGCCGGTACCATGGTAGCCGCCAGAAGAATCACGGCGATCCAGCCCGCGATACCGAAAGGGATACAACTGAACATACGGCTGATCCATCCGAAAGTGTCCAGCGGTATCATCGCCGCATTTACAATCGTCGACTGAACGAGTACGATAGAAAAAAACACCTTCAGAAAAGCGCGGTTTTCTCCGAGACCGCTGAATACCGAATACCCTTCATCCCGAACATTGAAGCCATTGAAAAGCGCCGACAGGATAAAAAGAACAAAATACGCGGTCAGATGCTGAGCATCGCTTTCAAACATGCCGCGAAAATACGGATGTTTTAAAAAGACAAAACTGACTGCCGTCAGCCATCCGCCCATAAATAAAATCTGTACCAGCATCGCTCTGTCCACGATGTTCTCATCCCGCCGCCGCGGTCTCTCTTCCATATATTTTTCTCTGGCGGGTTCGTTTCCCAGCATCAGCGCGCCCAGACCGTCCATCACCAGATTGACAAACAGCAGATGAGTGACTTTCAGCGGTTCTTCGATTCCGAAAAAAGGAGCTGCCGCGCTGACCACTACGGCGGCCACATTCACTACTAACTGAAATTTGCAGAATTTGAGAATATTGTGATAAATCGTTCTTCCATACCAGACGGCATCTTTAATCGACCGGAAATTATCGTCCAGAATTACGATTTTTCCCGCTTCTTTCGCGGCCTCCGTGCCGCTTCCCATAGCGAAGCCCACATCGGCCCGCTTCAGCGCCGGGGAATCGTTGACGCCGTCTCCCGTCATGCCTACGACCAGATTCATCTCCTGACACAGCCGCACCATCCGCGATTTATCCGTAGGCAGAGCTCTCGCGATCACCCGGATTTCGCTCATGACAGCTTTTACCGCATCGTCGCTCATCTGATTGAGCTGAGACGAAGTCAGCGCCAGATCCCGGCCGGAAGAAAGCAGTCCCGCGTCTTCAGCGATGGCCACCGCAGTCTCCAGACGGTCCCCGGTAATCATCACCACCTGGATTCCCGCATCCTGAACCTCTCGGATTGCAGTCTTCGCTTCCGGCCTCACATCATCCCGAATCGCCGCCAGACCGATGAGAACCACATCCTCATTTACCTGATTCTCTCTCATCTTCTGCCGGGAATATCCGAATGCCAGCACACGCATGGCCCGTCCGGCCGCTTCGTTAATCTTCTGGTTCAGTCTGCTGTGATCCAGCCGCACTTCATTTCCGTCTCTGTCAAGAGCACGGCTGGCCGCCTTCAACAGTTTTTCCGGCGCGCCTTTATAAAAAGTCATCCCCAGCGCATCGATCTGCGCCTGACTGAATTTGTTGGCGGAATTGAAACTCTGAGAGACGCTGACCCGATAAAGACCGTTATCCTCCAGCATACGAGAGGTATCCTCTCCAATGAACCGCAGCAGCGCCTGATCTGTGGCGTTTCCGCCCACCACCCGGTGACCCTCCGCAAACATCGCCGCCGTATTTCTGCCGATAGCTACATCGAGGAGCGATTTGATCTTACCGTATCTCCGCAGATTCTCCGGAAGAATCGTCTCCCCCTGAGCGGTAAAAAATTCCACCACTTCCAGTTCGCCTTTTGTAATCGTACCCGTCTTATCGCTGAATAAAATGTTTAAGGACCCCGCGGTTTCGATTCCCTCCGCTTTGCGCACCAATACGTTATGATCCAGCATTTTGCTGGTATTCTGCATCAGCACCAGAGAAATCATCAGAGGCAGCCCCTCCGGTACAGCACAGACGACGATTACCACGGCGAGAGATACCGCTTCCACCGCGTCCCGAAATACTACGGACCAGCCGGAACTCAGATACGGCGCAATGCCTCCCGCAGAGACCGCCAGAAATAACAGATACAGGGCAGCGATCACCACAGCGCCGATATATCCGAAAGCTGAAATCTGTCCGGCCAGCTTGTTTAATTTCACCTTCAGCGGAGAATCCGGTTCTTCTTCCTGCATTTCCTCCGCCATCTTTCCCATCATCGTCTTCAGTCCGACCCGCTGCACCGAGAGAATGCCCTCGCCGTCGAAGACCACCGCTCCGCGAAACAGCGAATGACGGTCCACGAAGGTATCCCCCGTCACTTCCTCCGGCAGGCGTTCCGAAGCGGACGCCGCCGTTTTTCTGCACTCCTCTGTCTCGCCGTTCAGCGCAGAGTTGTCCACGCGCAGCTCGCCCTGTACCAGGATCCCGTCCGCTGGAATCTTATCCCCTGACTGTAGCACTACCGCGTCTCCCACTACGACGTCGTCCACATCGATCACCGACATCAGACCGTTCCGGTAAACCTTACAGGTATCTTTTCTGGCGCTGTCCTTCAGTTCTCTGTATTTTACATCGCTGGCCACATTTGTCTTCGCTGTCACAAAGGCGACGATGAGGACCGCCGTCACTGTTCCCACCGGTTCGTAAATTTCCGAGTAGCCCAGAAAAAACATGACTACCATCATCCCCGCGATGATCAGCAGAATCCGGATCATCGGATCGCTGAAGGTCTCCTTAAACTCCTGCCAAAACGTGGCCGGTTCCGAATCCGGAATCATATTTGTCCCGTATCTGGACCGCGAAGCGGCAGCCTCGCGGTCTGTCAGACCATGATACTTCATAGAAAACTTATCCCTGCCTTTCCCTCATTGCACACGAAGAGGCCGCAAAAACGCCTCCGGTTTTTTCTTCTGTAATATAACTTAACGCCGATGAAAACGATCTTGTCCTACAGAAAAAGAATATTCGGACAGGCAGAGAATTATGAATAGGAAAAAGAGGAACCGCAAAATGCGGTTCCTCTTCGGAGGTTATTGTCTGATATTTTTAACCCGGAGCAGAACTCCGGCAAGTCAGCTTAATCTTAATAAAGATATACGAATCTTTTCATACGGAGC
>CAJLHL010000123.1 GCA_905206455.1 uncultured Eubacteriales bacterium | reverse complement strand
CGCGTAAGAGACAGAGATCACCGGAGCGGGCGGAATGCCTGTTCCGGTGATTTTTAAATGGAGATCATAAAATTCTTGACATTGACGGTAAAGAGTGGTAGTATGACTAAGCGATTCTAATACGTGCGCAAGGTTTTAGTGTGCACAAAAATCAATAGATAGTATATATGCTGATGCTGAATGACATACCTCCGCTTGTTGTGTCGTAAAGCTTTAGACGAAGTCCGGTTTTCGGTTCCTTTGTCTGGTCAGCTGAAATATACAACATTACAGTCATCCGAAGGAGGTGTGAACATGAGAGTAAAAGTAACTATGGCATGCCAGGAATGCAAGCAGAGAAATTACACTACTATGAAGAACAAGAAAAATAATGCAGAGCGTATTGAATTGAGTAAGTACTGCCCGTTCTGCAAGAAGCACACACTTCATAAAGAAACCAAATAAGCTGATTTAAGGAAGTGAACCATATGGCAAATAAAAATGAAAACGCTAAGAAAAAGTTCAGCATTAAAGAATATTTTCGCGGCATAAAAATCGAACTGAAGAAAGTTATATGGCCGACAAAAGGTGAACTCATCTCGTATACCGGTGTGGTTATCGGTGTATGTGCTGTCTGCGCGCTGGGTTTCTGGGCCGTGGATTCGGGATGTGCTCTTATCATACAGAAACTTCTCGGAATCGAACTGACCGTATAAAATTTATCGCAGGCATAAAGCCGGGAAGGGTGACGGCGGAAGCCGTTTCGGATTATAAATAAAAGAAACAATGGCAAAATTCGATAAAAATATAAAAAACGAGTTCCTGGAGACAGACGAATTCTACGACGATGACGAATTCTACGACGACGATGATTACGAAGGATACGCGGAGGCGGATGTATTAGAAGAAAAAGATCTTCCGCAGAGCGAAGAAGACGAAATAATCGAAGCCGAAGAGACGCCTGAGGAAGAGGAGACGGCATCCTTTCAGGAGATAGCCGGCGATTCATCCGATTCCGATAAGGCGAAATGGTACGTAGTTCACACTTATTCGGGACACGAAAATAAAGTAAAAGTGAATATTGAAAAGATGGTGGAAAACAGGGGAATGCAGGATCTGATTCAGTCGGTCATCGTTCCGACGGAAGATGTGGTCGAGATCAAGAACGGCCAGCGCAAGGTGAAGACTCACAAGATGTTTCCCGGTTATGTCATCATCAAAATGATCGTTACGAGTGAATCATGGTATCTCATCCGGAATACGCAGGGCGTTACCGGATTTGTAGGTCACGGTTCCGATCCGATTCCTCTCACCAGCGACGAAGTGCGGCGTATGGGAATCGAAAAGGTGCTCGTATCGATTGATGTGGCTGTAGGCGATACGGTCAAGGTCATCGACGGTCCGTTTGACAATTTCATGGGTGTGATCGAAGAGATCAACATGGAGAAACAGATCATGAAAGTTCTCATCTCTATGTTCGGCAGAGAGACTCCGGTAGAGCTGGAATTCGGACAGGTCGAGAAAATATCGTAAGCAATTTTTGATATAGATTGCGAATTTGCCGTTTCGGCACATAAGGGAGGTGACAATAATGGCAAAGAAGGTAGAAGGCTTAATCAAACTGCAGATCCCTGCAGGCGGCGCAACACCGGCTCCACCGGTAGGTCCTGCGCTCGGTCAGAAGGGCGTAAATATCATGGACTTCTGTAAGCAGTTCAACGCTAAGACAGCAGATCAGCCGGGAATGATCATTCCTGTAGTAATCACTGTTTATTCTGACAGATCATTTACTTTTATCACGAAGACTCCTCCTGCAGCAGTTCTTCTGAAGAAGGCAGCCGGTCTCGATTCCGCATCTGCAGAACCGAATAAGACGAAGGTAGCTACTTTAACAGAAGCTCAGGTGAGAGAAATCGCACAGACGAAGATGCCGGATCTCAACGCAGCGGATTTGGATGCAGCAACATCTATGATCAAAGGTACTGCGAGAAGTATGGGAATCGTAGTCGAAGGTTAACGAGTGGGAGGCGTGAAGCCGTCCGTACCACAAGGAGGAAATTATGCCAAAGAGAGGCAAAAGCTACAAAGAAGCAGTCGCTTTATTTGACAAGCAGACTTATTATGAGACAGCAGAAGCTTTCGACATCCTGGAAAAGATGCCAAAAGCGAAATTTGATGAGACTGTTGAAGTACACATCAGACTCGGTGTGGACTCCAGACATGCTGACCAGCAGGTCAGAGGCGCTATCGTGCTCCCGCATGGAACCGGTAAGACGAAAAAGGTTCTCGTATTTGCGAAGGGCGATAAAGCGAAGGAAGCTGAAGAAGCCGGCGCAGATTATGTAGGCGCTGAAGAGATGGCAAAAAAGATCCAGACAGAGAACTGGTTCGATTTCGACGTAGTCGTAGCAACACCTGATATGATGGGCGTCGTAGGTCGTCTCGGTAAGATCTTAGGTCCTAAAGGACTCATGCCAAACCCGAAATCCGGTACGGTGACGATGAATGTCGCTCAGGCATTAAGCGAAATCAAGGCCGGTAAGGTGGAGTACAGACTTGATAAGACAAATATCATCCACACTCCGATCGGCAAAGCATCATTCGGTCCGGAAAAGCTGAAGGACAACTTCAATACTCTCCTCGAAGCTATCGTCAAGGCTAAGCCGGCGGCAGCAAAGGGACAGTATCTCAGAAGCGTTACGATTTCAGCGACGATGAGCCCGGGTATTAAGATCAATCCGCTCAAAATTTCCTAATTCACAGCGGAGTGACCGGCGATCGGATCTTACAGTCCGGCGGTTCGCAGAAACAGTGCGGATCACGGCTGTTTTGCGCGGACATCATCACAAAAAATTGAATACAAAAGCCGTAGACAGCAGGTGCGAATAAGCTTAATTTCCTGCCGAGGTCTTATTTATAAATTAAGAGCCTTTTCTGTCTGCGGGAAAGGCTTTGCTTATATGCAAAACCTTGACCGAATGGAAGCGTTATACGCTTCATGCACGAAATTTCCGGGCTATGGGCGCGGGAAACAGAAATGCAAATAGACGCGTCGGACGTGTCGGAAAGGAGAATATATGTCAGTAGAAAGTTTACAGGCAAAGCAGGCTGTCATTGATGAGATCAAAGACAAGTTCGAGAGAGCAAAGTCTGCTGTAGTCGTCGACTATATGGGCATCACTGTAGAAGAAGCTGATTCCATGAGAAAACAGCTCCGTGAGGCCGGAATCGACTATACTGTTTATAAGAATACGCTGGTTAACCGTGCGATTCAGGGAACAGAATTCGAATCCCTTGCACAGGTGTTAAGCGGTCCGAGCGCGTTTGCGTTCGGTTATGAGGATGCTACGGCACCTGCGAGAGAGCTTAACAGCGTTATCAAAAAGTTAAATAAAATGACCTTCAAAGCAGGTATCGTGGAAGGTGAATTTTACGATCAGGAGGGTATCCTCGCAATCGCGAAGTTACCGTCCAGAGACGAATTGATCGCGAAGTTTATGGGCAGCATCAAGTCCCCTGTATCCAAGTTTGCATACTTATTACAGGCGATCGCAGATCAGAAAGCCGAAGGCGGCGAGTCGGCACCGGCAGCAGAAGAACCTGCAGCAGCTCCTGCGGAAGAAACGCCTGCAGCGGAAGAAGCTCCTGCGGAAACGCCTGCAGAGTAGTTTCATACGGAAGCATTTTTTAAATCGGTTCGTCATCCTTTCATATAGAGAGATGATATAAAAGACGGACAATAAAGGAGGAAATCGTAATGAATAAGGATCAGATCATTGAAGCTATAAAAGCTATGTCAGTATTAGAGCTTAACGAATTGGTTAAGGCTTGTGAAGAAGAATTCGGCGTATCCG
>CAJLHL010000122.1 GCA_905206455.1 uncultured Eubacteriales bacterium | reverse complement strand
GAGAGGGGCGAGTTTCTTCTCAGCGTGGAACACGCGTCAGTCATTCGTGAGACGCAGAAATTAAATATCGACATCGCGCTCAATTTTATCATTCCTCACGATGATCTGAAGGTGGTTACAGCGGCGTTCTGCCGTGAATTTCAGGGTCTTGCGGATGTATCTTACCGTTTTCGGTACGATGATCCGGTGCTCAGCGAGGAAGAACTGATCCGCATGTATCTGCCTTATATGATGGATTCCATGTCCGATCTGGGCCGTCTGCGGCACACCACAGACACGGGCAGCATTCTGATCAATGGCGATCAGGTCATCGTGTATGCGCTCGGAGAGCAGACCGTGCGCAGTCTCAACGAAATCGCGGCTCCTGCTATGGCCGGCATGTTTCAGCACGATTTCGGCATCCGCAAAATGTTCGTCTTTCGAAACAAAGATGAGGAATACGAAGAAAAAATTCAAGAGATGCAAAAGCAGACAGAAAGTGAATTGAAACGCATGCAGGAAGAAGCCGAGAGAGCGGCGCGGGCGGCAAAAGCGGCGGAAATTGCGTCAGGCGGTTTTGCTTCCGGAGCTTCCGGCGGAGGAAACGGGAAAACCGCGGTCGGCTGGAACGGAGGCGGTTCGGGAAGTTCCAGAAACGGAGCGCCGGCCGGCCGGAAGCGAGGCTATGAGGGGCCGGTTGCGGGAAATCGGATCGTGGGCAAGCCGATCAGCGGCGAATCCGTACATATCAGAGATCTGACCAGGGACAGCGGAAACGTGATCATTGAGGGGAGCGTCTTTCGGACGGACTCCCGTTCTATCAAAAATAATCGCTGTATCGCCTCGATTTACATGACGGATAATACGGACTCCATCCTGGTGAAGATGTTTGTGTCGACGCAAAAGCAGGCGGACTTCGATGAACATATCAAAACGGGCACCTATATCAGAGTTCAGGGAAACTGCGAGTTTGACTCTTTTGAGAAAATGAACGTCATCATGGCGCAGAGCATCGAAAAAGCGGAAAAGAAAATGCGGGAGGATAAGTCTGCGAGAAAGCGCATCGAACTTCACGCGCATACCAAGATGAGTCAGATCGACGGCGTCATGGACGTAGCGGAACTCATCGGCACGGCGAAAGCCTGGGGGCATCCGGCGGTAGCGGTCACAGATCACGGCGTGGTACAGGCCTTTCCTGACGCGGTAGGCAAGGCGAAGGGGATCAAAGTAATCTACGGCGTGGAGGGCTATCTGGTGGAGGATATTCCTCTGCCGGACGGAAAACTGGACTATAAGACGAATCCGGCCCGTCATATCATCCTTTTGGCGAAGAATCAGACGGGCATCAAAAATCTGTATAAACTGGTGTCCTATTCCTATATCGACTATCATTATAAACGGCCGAGAATGCCGCGTTCGGAGATCATAAAACACAGGGAGGGACTGATCATCGGCTCCGCCTGTGAAGCGGGAGAATTTTTCCGCGCGGTGACCGCCGGCGCATCGGACGAAGAACTGATGAAGATCGCGGAGTTTTATGATTATCTGGAAATTCAGCCCCGCTGCAACAATCGCTTTATGCTGAGAAAAGGCATGGTGAACAGTGAAGAAGACCTTCTGAACTTCAACCGCAAAGTGGTGGAAATCGGCCGCCGTATGGGCAAACCGGTGGCTGCCACCTGCGACGCTCATTATCTCAATGAAGAAGATTATATCTACCGGAATATCATCATGGCTGCCCACGGCTTTAAAGAACTGGATGAGGAACCCAGCCTCTATCTGAAGACGACAGACGAGATGCTGGCGGAATTCGCTTATCTGGGTGAAAAAGAGGCCGAGCGGGTAGTGATCGATGATCCGCAGGCTATCGCGGATATGATCGATGATGACGTGCGGCCGATCTCGGATGAGAAGTGTCCGCCGCAGATCGAAGGCTCCGAAGAGCGTCTGCGGTCCCGCTGCTACGACAAAGCTCACGAGATCTATGGAGATCCGCTGCCGGAGATCGTGGAGCAGCGTCTGGACCGTGAACTGACATCTATCATCGGCAACGGTTACGCTGTGATGTACGTAGCGGCGGAACTGCTGGTGCAGAAATCTCTTGCCGACGGTTATCTGGTGGGATCACGTGGGTCTGTAGGCTCTTCTTTCGCCGCGACTATGGACGGCATTACGGAGGTAAATCCCCTTCAGCCTCATTATATCTGTCCGAATCCGGACTGCAAGCACAGTGAATTTCCTGAAGATTACGAATCGGACTGCGGCGTAGATCTGCCGGATAAGGTCTGCCCTGTGTGCGGTACGCCGTATATAAAAGAAGGACACAACATTCCGTTTGAAGTCTTTCTTGGATTCAAAGGTGATAAAGAGCCGGATATCGATCTGAACTTCGCCGGTGAATATCAGCCGGTGGCGCATAAGTTCGTCGAGGAGATTTTCGGCGCGGAAAATGTATTCCGCGCGGGAACCATCGGTACGATCAAAGACAAGACGGCCTTGGGTTATGTGAGACGCTATCTGGAAGAGCGCGGACGGGTGGCCAACAAGTGCGAGATGGAGCGTCTTGCTTTGGGCTGCAGCGGCGTACGCAAGACGACGGGACAGCATCCCGGCGGTATGGTCGTAGTACCGCGGGGCAGAGAAATCTATGAGTTCTGCCCGGTGATGCATCCGGCAGAAGGTTCTATCAAAGACACGATCACTACGCATTTCGATTACCATAAAATTGAAAAAAATCTGCTGAAGCTGGACATTCTCGGTCACGACGTGCCGTCCATGATCCGTATGCTTCAGGATATGACCGGTATATCGCCGGAAGATATCCCTCTGCGGGACGAGAAGGTCAACCGGATTTTTCTCGGAGTAGACACGCTGGACATCAAGATCGACGATTATAAACAGCGTCACGGTACTTTCGGGATTCCCGAGTTCGGCACCAGTTTTACGCGGCAGATGCTGGACGATACACAGCCGAAAAAATTTGCCGATCTGGTGCGGATCGCGGGCTTTTCTCACGGTACGGACGTGTGGCTCAACAACGCGCAGGAATTCATCCGCAGCGGTCAGGCCACCATGGATGATGCTATCGCCACTCGTGACGACATCATGAACTATCTGATTTCCAAAGGCGTGCCGAAACAGGATTCCTTTACCATCATGGAACGGGTGAGAAAGGGGAAGAGCATCACGGAGGAACAGGAGGCGCTGATGATGGAGAACAGCGTGCCGGACTGGTATATCGAGTCCTGCAAGCGCATCAAATACATGTTCCCGAAAGCTCATGCGGTGGCTTACGTGATGATGTCTTACCGGATCGCTTATTTTAAAGTCTATTATCCGGCGGCCTTTTATGCGGTGCATTATACGATCAAAGTGGACTTTTTTAACGCAAAGGTCAATCTGGCCGGTATGGAATCCGTGCTGGACCGCATGGATCAGATTCGAAAGATGGGAGATGAAGCCACGAATAAAGAAAAAGATGAATATCTCGTCTACGAAGTGGTTTATGAGATGTACGCCAGAGGAATTGAATTCCTTCCGGCAGAACTGGGAAAATCTCAGGCGGTCCGGTTTGCGGTGGAGGATGGAAAAATCCGAATTCCGTTCCGCGCTCTGGAGGGTATGGGCGAAACGGCGGCTCTGAGTCTGGAGCGGGAATACGCGAAACAGCCGTTCAGTTCCATCGAAGATATGAGCAGCCGGACGTCGGTGAATTCCAGCAATATCGAGACACTCAGAGAGCACGGTGTGCTGAACGGCATGTCGGAGTCCGATCAGCTCACATTATTTTCGATGTTTTAGCCGTCGGCGGATGACGTCGGGAGCGGCATAAAATAATCGGAAAAGAAAACCGGCGCACCGGAGTCAGGGTCTGACTC
>CAJLHL010000121.1 GCA_905206455.1 uncultured Eubacteriales bacterium | reverse complement strand
CCGCCTCCGTGAGGAGGCGGGGGTTTTCTGCGAAAATTTTTAGAACCGGGCGACTCTTTGCATGATGACCTATTACTCTCGGAATAGAAAGACGTCAGACCGCATAGATCAGAAGATTGAACAGACCCAAGAGAAAGCCAATCAGCGCGCCGAGATTGACGACGGATTTCAGTTCGGTTTTCATGGCAGAAAATACCAGAAGTTCTAACTGTTCACTGTTCATATCCCGGATGGCCTGTTCCGCGATACTTCCGATATTCAGTCTGCGCAGGAGAGCGCCGGATTTTTCCACGGCGAACTCCGTATAGAATTTGAGAATCCGAGTTTCGATGGAAATTCCCGCCTGCTCCAGTGCTGCGGCGCTTTCGCTGATCGTTTTATTCAGCAGTTTTTCCTTTTCCTCGAGGATCAGATTATGAATGATCTCGCGGCCATTTTCGCGGACGTAATCGTTCACGGTCTTTTCCACCGCCTGAGACAGATTTGCCGTCACAGAGCCGCCGAACATTTTTCCTAAAAACGAATCTGCGAGCGCGGCGTCAATCTTTTCGGAGACCATATCTGCGGCGATTTTTCCCGGATGCATGTCCTGTATTTTATGAAAGATTTTTTCTGTCAGGAGATCTTCGCTCTGCCGGGAGATTCTTTCAAAGCGTTCTTCACCAGCGACGCCGGAGAGATATTGTTTCCATGTCCGGCTGTCTGAAAAAAGGTCTTTCACAGATGCCCTTACCGCCCGGCGTATAGAGCCGGCGATCTCCTCGGAGGCGAGGTGCTGTTTCACGGCTTCCTCTGTCAGAAGCTGGTCGTTGATGATATCCCGCATAGATTCTGCGATGCGTTCCTTTCCGCGGGGAATGACGCCCGGCGTAAAAGGGAGACGTCGGCCTGCGATGTATTTCGCCCGGCGGGGGCGGAAGAGCATTTTTACGGCCAGCCAGTTTGTGAAATAACCGATGATCATTCCGATCAGCGGCCCTGCGATTAATTTTAAAATCATAGATCGGCTCCTGTGTCTTTATAAAAGTGTAGGATGGAGATATCTTCTGTCACGCCGGGGGATCCGGCGGCAAAACGGCGCGGGAACAGAGAACTTCTTCTGTCAGGGATCCGGCGGCGGATTGGAGCCGCGCCGGAAAAAATGCAGACAGAGTTTAGCGCTTGTGGTACAATAATTAATGTTATGACTTCTTTCCGGTATGGCCGGGATAGAAATGATATTCCTGAAGTGCGGAAACGGGAAACAAGTCATTCATGATTTTAACACATTATCAGGAGGCGAGTATATATGAGTTTTACACCTGACCCGGTGGCTTTTTCCGTTTTCGGACTGGATATCCGCTGGTATGCGGTGCTGATCTGTACGGGGATTCTGCTGGCCGGATTTATCGGTCTGAGGCGGGCGCCGGCGCATGGAATCAGCTCTGACGACGCTCTGGATATCATTCTCGTATCGGTGCCAGTGGGAATCGTCGGGGCGAGATTGTGGTATGTCTTATTTAATCTGGAGTATTATGACAGTCTTTTTGACGTGATTAATATACGGGCCGGCGGACTGGCGATTCACGGCGGTTTGATTTTCGGATCGCTGGCGGCGATCCTCGTGTGCAGAAAGAAAAAATGTCATCCTATGGATGTTCTGGACTTCGCTTTTCCGTGTATCGCTCTGGCGCAGGCTGTCGGGCGCTGGGGAAATTATTTCAATCAAGAGGCGCACGGTTCTGCGACAGATCTTCCCTGGGGGATTCTGATCGACGGACAGAAAGTGCATCCTACTTTTCTGTATGAGTCCGTCTGGTGTCTGTTTCTGTTTTTTGTGCTTTCCGCTGTGGACAAGCGGAGGAAATTTAAAGGCCAGGTGGCGCTGCTGTACGGTGTTCTCTATTCTTTCGAACGTTTCTTTGTGGAACAGCTGCGTACGGACAGTCTTCTCACAGGGCCGAAGGAACTGGTGTATCCGTTGATGGAGGCGGGATATGATCCGACGCAGGTGGAAGGTGTAATTCATATAGGAAATTTTTTGATATTTCCATTTAAAACAGCGCAGTTTGTCAGTCTTGCGGCTTTTGTCATTTGTCTCGCAGCGCTGATCGTTCTGAATCGGAAAAGAAAGCTGCGCCGGACTGCGGATGTAGAGTGAGTGCTCTCTTCCTGCGGAAATGAGGGAAGAAGTGCGCGGAAACAGATTTCAAAGAAGGAAAGGAGAGGGCTGCGCCGGGCTGCGCGGCTGTATGAGGAAGAAAATATGAAATTAGGAATCGTCGGACTTCCCAATGTGGGAAAGAGTACACTTTTTAACGCGATTACGAAGGCGGGCGCAGAGGCAGCAAATTATCCCTTCTGTACTATCGAGCCCAATGTGGGCGTGGTCACCGTTCCGGATGAACGTCTTCAGGTTCTGACTGATATTTATAAGGCGAAGAAAACGATTTATACGACGATCGAGTTTTACGACATCGCGGGTTTAGTAAAGGGCGCGTCGAAAGGAGAAGGTCTGGGCAATAAGTTTCTTGGACACATCCGCGAGGTCGCGGCAATCGTTCACGTAGTTCGCTGTTTTGAGGATCCCAATGTCGTTCATGTGGACGGAAAGATCGATCCTCTTTCCGATATCGAGACCATCAATATGGAGCTGATTTTATCCGATATGGAAATGATCGAGAAGGCGATTCAGCGTACGACGAAAAATCTCAAGGGGGATAAGAGCCTGCAGAAAGATCTGGATCTGCTGAACCGTATCAGCGATACGCTGGCACAGGGTCTGTCCGCGAGAACACTGGAGCTGGAAGAAGAGGAGAAGGACTATGTCAAGTCTCTCAATCTCCTCTCTTATAAGCCGATTATATATGTAGCCAACGTATCCGAGGATGACGCGGCGGCGGAAAATAACGAATATGTGGAGCAGGTACGCCGGTTTGCAGACAGTGAGGGGTCCGAAGTGATCGTCGTCTCCGCGCAGCTGGAAGCGGAAATCGCGGAACTGGATGGCGAGGAGAAAGAGGAATTTTTGAAAGACCTGGGAATCGAAGAATCCGGACTGGATAAGCTGATAAAATCCTCTTATTCTCTGCTGAATCTGATTTCCTACCTGACCGCCGGGGAACCGGAAGTCAGAGCCTGGACGATAACAAAGGGAACGAAGGCGCCGCAGGCGGCAGGGAAGATACATTCTGATTTTGAGAAGGGCTTTATCCGGGCGGAGACGATCGGTTACGATCAGTTGGTCGAGTGCGGAGGAAATCTGGGCGCCGCGAGAGAGAAAGGGCTGATTCGCTCTGAAGGAAAAGAATATATCGTAAAAGACGGCGATGTGATTCACTTTCTCTTTAATGTGTAAAGCGGGGGGGATTCGATGATCGGTACGATCTACAATACCGCCATGATCCTGGTGGGAAGCGCAGCCGGCAGTTTTTTCCGCAGAGGACTGAAAGAGAAGTACCGGGCGGTGCTGTTTGACGCGATGGGGCTGGCCGCCGCAGGGGTAGGCATCAACGCCATTGCTAAAAATATGCCGGACAGCGAGTATCCGGTGCTGTTCATCATCAGTCTCGCACTGGGAAGCCTGATCGGAACAAAGCTGGATATCGACGGCGCTTTCAACCGGCTCACCGGAAAATCCGGAAACCAGAATCTGGGCCAGGGACTTTCCACGGCGATTCTGCTGTTTTGTATCGGAACCCTGTCGATTCTTGGTCCGATCGAAAGCGCTGTCAGCGGAAATAATACGTTTCTGTTTACCAACGGAACTCTGGATCTGGTCACTTCCATGGTTCTGGCTTCTACTTACGGAATCGGCATCGCCCTGTCGGCCGCCGTGCTTTTTCTGTGGCAGGGAGGTATTTATCTGGCAGCTCTGTATCTGCAGAGTTTTATGTCGGATGCTATGATGACAGAAATTTCTCTTGTGGGCGGCTTTCTGATTCTCTGCTCCGGGCTTTCGATTCTCCATCTGAAAGCATTTAAAACGATGAATTTATTGCC
>CAJLHL010000120.1 GCA_905206455.1 uncultured Eubacteriales bacterium | reverse complement strand
GAATAAAACGAGTGCTTTCATCGTTATAACTCCTATCTGACTTTATTCTGTCACTCTTCTGATTCTCCGCTGCTTTTCATCCGGAGAAACTCTTCATACTCCGTTTTCCGCAGACTCACTTTCTGACCGGACGCATAGATCTTGAGATTCTCGGTCTCTCTCGTGGAACGTTCCGCAATCTCCCGGTCCTTGATCACAAATCCGTCCATCTCGTCGATGCCGTACTCAAAGAGAACCGGCGCCAGCGTGCTGGCCGGTCCGACCATGCCGATAAAAGCCCCTTCCGCCAGTTCCAGAAGTCTCGGCAGAGACTTGTCGATCAGCGTCAGCGGTCCCAGAAAAACGAAATCGCTTCCCGGAATCAGATATTCCGCCGCCTGATACGGATAATCGCCGATCTCCGGCATAGCCTCGATGATCTTCAAATCGCAGACTGGCCCGAAGAGATCTGTCATATAGGGAAAATGACCGATTACAGTGACCTTTTTTCCCCGCACCGCTTTCTGATAAGTGATAAAGGGATCTGCCGTCCGGTCCTCGGAATGCAGGCTGTCCGTCAGCTTCAGTCCATTGGCGGCTGCCATCTCCACAGAATTATAATATGCGTTGAGAGCTGCCTGTCCCAGCGCCGCCTCTGTCATATTCCAGGATTTTATGCCCTCTGCCAACTGACGGAGAGTCAGACTTTTCTTGTCAGCTGACTCCACCATCGGCCGGGTATCGAAAGTATCCAGAAACTCACCCAGTCCCATTCCTCCGCCGCCGGTTACCACCGCTGTATAGTGGGTGGCCAGCACATCGTCCGCGGGCATATCCTCCGGAATGCCCCGAATAAGATCGTCATACAGCTGATTATAATCTTTTTTTACCATTTACCGCACCTCTCTGTCTGTATCGCACCTTTCTGCCCAACAACTTCCTCACCGCTCCTTTGCGGCCCGCAGCTCTGCGGATCGCGCACCGTCACCGCGAAAAACCGTCCAGCCGGTCCGGCGTGATCCTCTCTCCGTGACGGAGCATTTCCCGTATGCGCATGATCGTGCCGTCCAGTTCCTCTATGATCGTCTGACTCGCCCGCTCTTCCTCCGTTGTCTCTATGATTTTGGCGATGCCGCCGTTGCGGATCACAATCCGCTTCGACGCGCTCAGCGCAAGAAGAGGATCATGAGTTGACATAAACACGATTTTGTCTTTTCTTGTAAGAATCGATATGGCCTGACGCCGGTCGATTCCCGCATTTTCGATCTCATCGATGAGAATCACCGGAGACGAACTCATATACGCTGTATCGGCGATCATCAGCGCTCTGGACTGACCGCCGGAAAGCTGCGTCACCTTCGTATCGATGGAAAACTTTTCTCCCGCCAGTTCGTTGGCACATTCAAAACACTGAATAACCACCTGCTCCGGATCCTCGCAGAAACGGCTCTTCGCATGCATCTCGAGAAATTCTCTGACATTGAGATCCATGACGAAATTCATATTCTGAGACAGCTGCGCCACCAGACGGCCCTCCAGCTCAAAACGCGTCTCATCGTCCGGGTACGCTCCGTTGATCCGGATGTAGCGTCCTGTAGGCGTGTCTCCCTGAGCCATGCATTCGATGTCGCCCAGCAGCCGGCTCTTTCCGGAGCCGGTAGGCCCTACGATGCTGATGACATCCCCGGGATGCACGGAAAGTTCTGCGTTCTCCGGCTGTCCGCTTTTATCCCGGCCTCCGCAGATGGTAATCTGACGTATCTGAAGCGCATCATCCTCCGGTGAAGTGAGGGCCTCCATAAATTCACAGAACTGTTCCAGCACGTCGTCCACATCGGTACCCAGCTCCTCCAGCCATTCCGGATCACACTTTTCCAGCGCATCTGCCAGCGGAATCTCAGCGTTCAGCTGAGACAGATTCATGTTCTCAAAAAAATCCTCGGAAATCGGGTAGAGCGCGCAGATCTCGGCCATCCCCTTCTTTTCCGCCAGATCGTAAAAATCGACCATCACCGCTTCCCTCCTTTCTCAGATGTTTTCCCGTCTCTTTCACCGATTTGCACCCGGCCGCTCTGACGGCTGTGCGTCTCCGACCCGCTTCCGCCGGCGGCTGCTGCGGTAAGAGAAGGCCCCGCATCAGCGCTGTCCGAATGTTTCCGATAAACATCGCAGGGCGTAAAGGTCATCTTTTTCATCATACCGTTCTGAAACTCTTCGCCGATCCGCGTCTCTCCCGTACAGTAGGAGCAGACAGACGCAGGAGTGGTAAAACGCAGATGCATATCGCTTAGAGTGGTAATCTCCGGCGCTTTCTGAAGATGCTTGGCCAGCATAAAAGACCCCTGCCCCGTGATACCGTTGACAAAGAGAATCCGAGCCGAAGTATTTACCTGCCGGACGTTGAATTTAAAGACCTCCCGCTCTGCCTGAGAGACGATATCCCCTTTTGTGATTACCACATAGTCGGCAAATTTCAGCATCGGCCCGATTTTCCTCGGCGTGTTGATTCCCGACAGATTATCGATGACGCAGACCGCGGGAATTTCACTGATGTGCGGAGAACAGCGGTTGCAGAGCCCCGCGCTCTCCGTGACGAGCATATCGAACCCGCTCTTGACGCCCCATTTTACCGCGTCTTCTATATTGCTGATAAAAAAATGATCCGGACAGACCTTGCCGGAAAAACCGATCTCTACCGGAATGCCCGCTTCTCTGTATCTGACTTGATCGAAAGATGTGAGACAGTCGAATTTCACGACACCGATTTTTTCCATTCCTCCTTCTCTCAGTGACTCGATCAGCCGCAGAATCACAGATGTCTTTCCGGAAGAAGGAGGACCGGAAATTGTAATCAGCTTCATATGTCAACCTCCGTAAAAATATACTATTTCTGTCCTGCCGCGGTATTTCCCGCCCGGCGCCGGAATCGCTGACAGAGAATGATCGTCTCATGTCGGCTGCCTTCGCCCTCCTACCGCGGCATACTTACTGTAAATCCTCATATATCATAACATAATTCAACAATATCGAATCCATTTATCTTAAATTTAAAATTTCTATGAAGGTTGCATTTTTTTTGAATGTCTGTTAGAATCTCTTTGTTCATCCGTAATTTCCGGGAGGTGGATAATGATGTGGGAAATCTATGACGCTCTGATATCAGCGACAGATGACAGTATTCGGATAAAAGACTTCGCTGCAGGTACTTATTGGACCGCAGTGCTCACAGAAGACGGTGTTCTCGGACTCGCGCCTTCGATTCGTGAACGTTATCAGAGATTTCCGTTCGATATCGAACCGGTCACCGGTATGCCGATATGCGACATGGCGCCGGGCCTGAAATCCTGGAATTACATCGAAGCGTCCATCGCACTGGCGGCGGTCAACGCATTTTTCAACCGGCCGGACCGCATGCCTGACAAAGCGGAGATTTATCCCGGCGGAAGACGCAGCCGGAATGTTTTTACAAAATTCTGCGAATCTCACACCAAAGACCGGCGTACGCTCTTTTCCGAGCCTATGTACGAACGGGATGAACTCCGGAATATCCCCGGCATGATCGACATACTCAGAAGAGACGAAGATCGGACCTACCGCGATTACCTCTACACCGCATACCGCGAATTGCTGCCTTCCTGTGACCAGCTTACAGTCAGCGGAAAATCTTTTGTCAGCAAATTAGCCGGGCCGATGCTTCGTTACGCGGCGGAATTAGAGAAAAAGACGCTTCTTTGGGGTATGGATATCCCGCTCTGCCCTTCTCTTATGGACCGAGGAATCGATCATATCACCGGTTTTATCGCAGACGATGCGGAAGAATGCTTTCGTCTGGTAAAACGCGGCGCAGTAAGAGATGACATTCTTCGTTTCGGTCACTTTGTGTCGATCGAAAAACAGTGACAAACACCTGTCGGATGTAATATAATAGAGGCGACGGTTTGCGGCGGCAAGTGCGCAGACGACGTCGGAAGATGTGCGCCTGTATTTCAATGGATAGAAAGCAGGACTCCGACTCCTGAGATTGGG
>CAJLHL010000119.1 GCA_905206455.1 uncultured Eubacteriales bacterium | reverse complement strand
AAGAGAAAGACTACCGGCTTAGCGATATCGTGAAGGAGCATCGTCATGCGAAGCGCAAAGACCGGAGGAATATCCGCCACTCCGGCCAGAGTATGATGCCACACGTCTCTGTTGTGATACGGGCTGTGCTGATCCAGATCAAACATCGGCGCCAGCTCCGGTATAACACAGGCGAAAACATCCCTGTAGCGGTCCAAAATGGAATCCGCACAGGCTCCGCAGATCAGCGGCGACAATTCGTCCAGAACGTCCTTTCCGGATAACCTCACAATGTTGTGAAAACATTGAAACACCGCCCGTTCCACATCTTCCCGGAGAACGGCGCCTGATTTGGCTGCGATCTTCAGCGCAGCGAGAAGATTCTTCGGATTTTCTTCAAAAAAAGAAACCGCAGGCTCCTCACAGTGCAGAATTCCGTCCGGCGAAAACCAAAAACCTGTTTCTTCTGTGTTTTTCCATATTTTTTTCCGCACTTCTCCTCGTCTTTTTTCTGACATGAGCACCCCTCGCGCTGATTTCCTCTTACTGTATTTATTTTATCACTCCGCCGGTTCGCTGAAAACGATATTTCCAAAGATATCCGCCGCGAAAATAAAAAGTTTTCTTTTTTCGTCTCTCTTCACACATCTCCGGTCTTCCTCCGCGGACGGTACTGTAACTTCTGAAATGATATCCAGATGCAGCTCTCTGTTCAGACTGCCGTCTTTTTTCCGGAAAGAAATGGCTTTCGGAAAAAATTCTCCTTTTTTCGTCAGCGTTCCCACACCCCAGTAATCGATGAGAGACAGAGGATCTTTCTTCACGATTTTTCTCCAGTTTTTTCTGTCATTTTCCTCTTTGATACGGAGTGCAGGATTCTGAAAATTCGGAATATAGTTTTGCAGTTCGAAGGTCCCGTCTCTACTCACCGCCTCGATGCGGTTTTCTCTTTTTTTGCTTCCTCGCACCGCAGCATCGGAAGCGCGGAAAACGCCGCCAGCGGCAGCCGATGAAACAGAATCCAGGGCAGCCGGTCTGTCACAAATTTCTGGAGAAGACGACAACAGAGAAAGGCAGACAGAATATCCCGCCTGAAGAGGACGCTTCAGCGCATTTGCCACCGCAAGACTGCTGATATCGGTACATACGAAACGCCGGTTCTTCTGCGCCGCCACAGCCGCCAGCGTACCCGAACCGCAGAAAAAATCCGCCGTCAGATCTCCCTCATCCGTCACCGCATCTATAATGCGGGCCAGAAGAGCCTCAGGCTTCTGCGTCGCATAACTGAGCCGCTCTCCTGAGCTCCTGCCCACCATATCGATGTTCCACACATCTTTCTGATTCACCATGGTATACCAGCCGATATCATCCTGGAATTCTTCCACGCCTTTAAAACGATATGGTCTCAGACCCCTGTTATATGATTTTTCCTTCTGCAGACGGAATTTATACTGTCTTGTCCTGGAATAAAACAGTATCGTGTCGTGCTTGCGGGAATAATGCCGGTTGGCGGATCCCCCGGATTTATAAGTCCATATGATTTCATTTATAAAATTCTGTTCCCCGAAGATTTCATCCATGATGAGCTTCACCGCATGAACGGCATGCCAGTCCAGATGGACAAAAATGCTGCCGGTAGGTTTCAGCGTCTCTTTCATCAGCATCAGCCGGACAGCGATCATCTCCAGATAAGAACTCCTGTCGTTTTCCCAGATATCGCTGTAAGCGGGAAGCCTTCCGACCACCTTCGCATCGCATATCGGCGATTTAATTTCTATTCGCACTCCCTGCTCTGTCTGCGAATAAAAAGGCGGATCGATATAGATGAGATCTACGGCCTGCACCAGAGAACCGTCCGCGATTTTCTCCGCGAGAAACCGCGCGTTATCGCACAGAAAAAAACGTCCCGAACAATCTTCCGATTCATCAGAGACAGGAAAAGACCGCGAACCTTCCTCCGGCTCATCAGAAGAAGAAACAGTCCCTGTTCCGGCGGCCGCCTCCGCAAAAAAAGATACTTCCGTCTTTTTTTTCTTCGCAATTTCTTCCTCTGCACACCGCAGCAGTCTGTCACACTCCTCCCCCGCTCTTTTCACGATTTGTGGAAGTTCATGGAGTATACTCATCTTTTTCTGCCCTTTCCTTCTCCGGCGCCGGCGGACTGGTTCCCGTTTCTGCCCGCCTTGGGGATTCCGCCGTCTTTTCCTGCCGCCTTTCCTGCTGAAACGCTTCTTTTCCTGCTTTTTTTCTTTGTACCGCGGGAGGTGAACGACTGCTCTGCCCCCGAACTGCCGTGCTCTCCAGCCTGTCCGCGGCTTTTCCGGTCTGTTGCTCCCCTGTTATCGCGGCGGCCGGGATCCGTTCTAACGCCTTTTCTGTTCTTTTCGGATTCCGGACGAACCAAGGCTTCCGGTCCGTAACCGATGAGATCCGTTCTTCCCAGCAGACGGAGCGCTTTTCGAACTAAGTCCGCGTTTTCCGGCTTGTTGAAATGGAGCATCGCTCTCTGCAGACGCTTTTCCTCCGGATCGGAAGGAACATAAACCCGCTCTTTTGCGGAAGGGTCGATCCCCGTATAAAACATACAGGTAGACAGCGTTCCCGGAGTAGGATAAAAATCCTGAACCTGATCGGGAACAAATCCGTTCTTCTTAAGGAAGACAGACAGCTCGCAGGCATCTTCCAAAGTTGCGCCGGGATGAGACGAAATGAAATACGGAATCATATATTGTTTTTTGCCTATGCGTTTATTTTCCGCCTCGTATTTTCTGCAGAATCTCTCAAAGACGCTGCGGTCCGGCTTATGCATCCGCTTCAGCACGTTATCCGAAATGTGTTCCGGCGCCACCTTCAGCGTACCGCTGATATGATGTTCGCACAATTCCCTCAGAAAACCGCCGCTCTGATCCGCTAACATATAATCAAAACGGATGCCCGACCGGATAAAGACCTTTTTTACCCCCGGCAGACTGCGCAGGGCCCGGAGAATATCGATATACTCGCTGTGATCCGCCTCTATATTCGGACAGACCGTCGGATAAAGACATTCCCTGTGAGTGCAGACGCCGTGCCGGAGCTGTTTTTCACAGGACGGACGGCGGAAATTAGCGGTAGGTCCCCCTACATCGTGTATGTAACCTTTAAATTCAGAATCTTCGATGAGGAGCCGCGCCTCTCTCAGCAGAGAATCTTTGCTCCGGCTCTGTATCCTCCGTCCCTGATGAAAGGTGAGAGCACAGAAGCTGCAGCCACCGAAACAGCCCCGCACGGAAGTGAGGCTGAATTTAACCTCTCTCAGTGCGGGGACACCGCCCTCTTCTTCATAAGAAGGATGACACGCCCTCTGATACGGCAGTTCATACACATCGTCCAGCTCTATCCGGGTTAGCGGCTCTGCCGGAGGATTCTGAACCACATATATATTTTTTCCGTAATACTCGGCCAAACGCTTGGCCGATACAGAGTCCGTATTGCGGTACTGTATCAGAAAGCTCTGTGCGTACAGTTCTTTCGATCTGCAGATATCCGCAAAAGAAGGCAGCAGTTCCAGTTCTTCATCCCAGGAGTTTTCTTTTTCAAAATCCGGATTTGTCTCCTTATATACCGTTCCGCGAATCCATGTGATATCTTTCACTTCGATCCCGGAACGGAGCGCTTCTGCGATCTCCGCCACCGGGTGTTCTCCCATTCCGTAGATCAGAAGATCCGCCTGTGAATCCAGAAGTATCGAATTTCTCACCCGGTCGTCCCAATAATCGTAATGACCGAGACGGCGCAGGCTCGCTTCGATGCCGCCGATAATCACCGGAACCCGGGAACCGTATGCCTCCCTGATTTTATTACAGTATACGATCACGGCACGGTCGGGACGCCTGCCGCTCTTTCCTCCCGGAGAATACTGATCCGTCTTTCTTCTGTGCCGAAAGACAGAATAGTGATTCACCATGGAATCCACATTTCCGGAATTTACGAGAAATCCCAGCCTCGGACGCCCAAAGCGCTGAAAATCCTCTATACTGCGCCAGTCCGGCTGCGCCAGAATCGCCACTCGGTACCCCCGGCTTTCCAGAAGCCGACTGATAATCGCATGACCGAAGGATGGATGATCCACATACGCATCGCCTGTCACCAGTACGAAATCAGGGGCATCCCAGCCCAGCCGCTCCATTTCTTCTCTTGTCACAGGTAAAAAAGCCATTCCGCCGTGAACCTCATCTTTCCAATCACTTTGTTAGAATAAAAACTTACCTTTTAGTATACCATGTCGACTACGGCTCAGTCTTCGTCTTTTTGCTTCTGCCGGACTCGCCTGTCGCCGAGGGACAGGTATGAGTTCAACTAAGCTCTTGCTTCGTTTCTCTCCCAAATCGCTAAGTTGAAGCTAATATACCATGTCGACTACGGCTCAGTCTTCGTTTTTTTACTTCTGCTGGACTCGCCTGTCGCCGAGGGACAGGTATGAGTTCAACTAAGCTCTTGCTTCGTT
>CAJLHL010000118.1 GCA_905206455.1 uncultured Eubacteriales bacterium | reverse complement strand
TGTTACGCAGTAGAGGGTAAAAAACGCTTGATTTATGCGGCTTGCAGAACGTGTAAAACGCTTAGACGATATTTTATACCTCTACCCTCAAAAATGACGTTCTATTGCGTAACAAAGTGAAGATAGAAAAACAGAGAGCCGACCACTATTGAAAGTGATTAACTCTCTGTTTGCACCCTGTCTGTCAGCGTTAGTGATAAGTTGTTGTGAATACTTCCTTATCAGCGTAAAACTAAGCGCGGGAACTCTCTTTTTTACGGTTTATGAGACGATCTGAATAAATCGGATCTGAGAGTAGAACGATCGGACTTTCGGACTGCTGCCGGAATTTTTCATCTCTCTATTCTCCCTCTCTCAGCCGTTCGACGATGCTCTGCTTTTTGACGGACTGCAGCACGATGACCGGAATCAGAGCGCCGATGAGCAGGAGAAGCGGAATCACCAGCAGCAGCGGAAGCAGCGTGAAGGTGTAGGTGAAGAACCACAGGTTCGACAAAAGGCCGTCGGCGATGACCAGACTGAGAATGCCGCCCAGCGCCAGAGAAAGAAACCCCGCGGCCGCGGTATAGTACAGACCTTCTGTCATCAGCATGCGGCGCAGCTGTTTTGTAGTCATGCCGATCGACTGGAGCATGGCGAACTCCCGGCGGCGGGTGAGAATACTGGTCAGCATGGAATTGATGAAGTTGAGGATGCCGATGAGACCGATAATCAGACTGAGGGCCCCTCCTACGATGAGAACCATATTTCTCATACCTTCGAACTCTCTGACCCTGGTGGATTTGGAACTGTAATTCATCACGGGTTCCGTATTTTCCGTATAGTTCTTCAGAAATTCTTCCATCGAAGCTTCTTCATCGTCGGCTACATTGTAAGAATAGCTCATGACGCCCGGATGATCCGTCATCTGAAGATAGGATTCCGCCGGAAGATAGAAAGAGTAATCATACCCCACGCCGAAAGAATTAGTATAATGACCGATAGCCACTTTGGCCATCACTTCGTATTCATAAGTGTGATATTCTCCTTCGGCGGCGGTGTCTCCGCCTCTGCGGTTGTGCAGAATCACCCTGTCTCCGATTTCATAATGGGAGGAGATATCATAGCGGGGGCTGCCGTTATCGTCCAGCTGGATTCCCTCCAGGATATATTTCCCTGTCTTGAGCTTCTCCATATCGATCTCTCCCTCCAGAACTTTCAGGCGATTCAGAGGGAGTTCCTCGCAGCCGTAGACGGCGCAGACGGTATTTCCCATGGCGTCCAGATCGCTTTCCGGACCTGTAAAATCCGGGTCTTCCACGGTGAAGTATTCCGCATCCCGGTTCGCGTAAATTCTTCCGCCCTCTTCGAAGCCGGGCTGCTGCGATACGGCCTGTATCATCGTCTCGGACACTGAGTTTTCCTCTCCGGAAAACTGATAATTAAAGTAATCGGAGTGAGCGATCAGGTAATCGGTATCGACGAATTTGGAGAGATATTTGTCCATGTCGAATCCGATGCTGAACGTATAAATCGTATTGAACAGAATCAGACTCAGCGACATGGAGAGCAAAACGAGAAAGGTTCTCTTTTTGTTTCGGCCCAGATTTGCCGCGGCCATGCCGGATATTTTTATGCCGAGGCCTCTGCGGCTGCGGCCGGAGATCTGCGCTTCCGCATAGCGGACGGCTTCTACAGGCGATACTTTGGCGGCGATTCTGCCGGGTTTGGAAGTGCTGATGAGAACGGTGATCAGCGCGAAGAGTGTACTGCCGATGAAAATCAGAGGATTTGCAGAAGTTTCGTAGCCGCTGCCGGCGTAAAAACTCTGATCCATGATTATCGGAACGATTTTGCAGCCGATGAGGTATCCGAGAATCAGTCCGATAGGAATTCCGATGCAGGAAAGAATCAGCGCCTGCCGCCGGATCAGCTTTCGTATCTGTTTTCCCGTGGTTCCGATGGTTTTCAGCAGACCGTAAAAACGGATATCTTTGATCACCGAGATCTGAAAGATATTGTAGATGATCAGATAACCGGTGAAGATGATGAGCAGCAGAGCCGCGATCACGCCGATGACCGTAGGCGCGTCCGGCTGAAAGCTGGCGGAAAGATAAGACCAGTTTACGTTGTTGGCGATGTAATTCGGGTCTCCTTCTTCTGTGGAATAGCCGCTTTCCGTGATGACGCGCTCCATTTTCTCTTCCAGGTTCCAGGAATTTCGGAACATCAGGTAAGAATTGATGACGCCGGTCATATCCGAATCTTCGTCGATACTGCTGTAGAGCTCTTCGATATGTTCTTCCATATAGGCCCGGGATACGACCATGATAGATACGTTGAAGACGGGATCGGCTTCCCACCAGCCGGACAGAATAAAATCCCGGCTGACCTGCTGTCCGTGTACCGTCATCCGGATCGTAACAGGAGCTCCGATTTTCTGTTCCGCACCCAGAAGTTTTATCGTCTTTGTATCCATTATGATTTCGTCGGCGGCCTGAGGTTTGTGACCTTCGGTGGGCTCGCAGAATCCCAGTTTCATCGCGGTATCGTCCATATAATAGAGCTCTCCGTGGCGTTTGATCAGTTCCGGATTGTCCACGCTGCTGCTCATCAGACGATTATAGGAGATATCTTCGATCAGTTCGTGATCTTTGATTTTGCTGTATTCTTCATCTGTGATATATTTCAGCACTCCCATACCGTCTCCGCCGGCCTGACGCATCGTCTGCCTCTGAAAATTTTCGATGATGCCGCTGCCCACGGTAAAGAGTGCGGTAAACAGCAGCGCGGTCAGCGCGATGGCGATGACGGCGATGATATTTCGGGGCATGCTTCCTTTCAGGCTTTTGTCCGACAGATTCCGCACTGCTTTTTTGTTGTTGACTTTAAGCATTGTGATCACCTGCGATTCTGCCGTCTTCGATGCGGATGATCCGGTCCGCCATCTGGGCGATTTCTTCATTGTGAGTGATCATGACGATCGTCTGTTTAAATTTGTCGCTGGTGATTTTCAGAAGTCCCAGTACATCGAGACTCGTTTTGCTGTCCAGGTTTCCCGTGGGCTCATCCGCGAGGATGATGGCCGGTTTTGTCGCCAGCGCGCGGGCGATGGCGACCCGCTGCTGCTGACCGCCGGAGAGCTGGCCCGGAAGACTGTTGATTTTCTGCGAAAGCCCCAGCGTCTCAATAATACTGTCGATATGAACTTTATCCGCTTTTCCGCCGTCCAGCTCGATGGGAAGGACGATGTTAGCGTAGACGTTCAGAACGGGCACCAGATTGTAGCTCTGAAAGATAAAACCGATTTTTCGGCGTCGGAAAATGGTGAGTTCGTCATCTTTCAGAGAAAAAATCTCTTTTCCGGAGACCGTAACGGTTCCGGAGGTGGGGCGGTCCAGGCCGCCGATCATATGAAGAAGCGTGGATTTGCCGCTGCCCGAAGTGCCGACGATGGCCACGAATTCACCGTCCTCCACGGAGAGATTGACGCCATCCAGCGCCTTTACTCCAGTGTCGCCGCTGCCGTAATATTTTTTCAGGTCCTTTGTCTCTAAAATTCCCATGTAAAATCCTCCTGTCGCAATAAAAATAGTGTGTGCGGTTTCCCTTGCACACACTATTGTAATAGCTGATTCTTTCTGAAATCTGTCGGAAATCTTACAGTTTTGACAGATTTGCTGTCTGCTTGGGCAGGAAAACGGAAAAGACGGAGCCTTTTTCCGGTTCCGAACTGACTTTTATATATCCGCCCTCCATAGAGATGATTTCTCTGCAGAGATAGAGTCCGATTCCGGTTCCAGGCTCTTCCGCAGTCCGGGGGGAGCGGTAAAAGCGCGTGAAGATCTTCGCAGTCTCTTCTTCAGTCATGCCGATGCCGGTATCGGCGATATCCACGCGTACAAACAATTCGTATTCACGGACGGAAATTCGGATATTTCCGCCGTTGGGCGTATATTTGATAGCGTTGTCCACGAGGTTGGAAATCGCTTCCAGTGTCCATTTGAAGTCAAAAAACGCACAGATTTCCTTCTGTGGATTTCTCTCCCGGGGGTTTTCCTGTTCCCCGGGGATTTCTCTGTCTGCCGTATCTTCTGCGGCTTTCGGATTTCTTGGACTTTCTGGTTTTTTCGGATTTGGCGCATATTCCCGGTTCTGCCTGACCGGTTCATGATCCTCGGCTCCGCCGGGCATACTATGGATGGAAAGACATATATTTTTCCGTCTCGCGGCGGCTGAAAAATCCAGCGCCTTCAGCAGTTCGGAAATGCTGTTTTCCTTCGGGACAATTTTGATAATACCGTTTTCCAGGCGGGAGGTCTTGATGAGAGCGACGATGAGAAAATGGAGTTTTTCGGTCTGGTCTTCGATCTGCGTTACCAGATTTTTCATGTCCCCGTTCATTTCCGGCGTCTCCGCCAAAAGCTGAGTGTAGGGCAGAATATTCGCGATAGGAGTTTTCGTCTGGTGGGAGATGTCGCTGAGCAGTGTCTTCACGGC
>CAJLHL010000117.1 GCA_905206455.1 uncultured Eubacteriales bacterium | reverse complement strand
TAAGAGTGGACGCCGTAAATTCTGATGGCGTCAGGCAAAGGAGAAAAACAAATGGCTAAGTTTATTACGGAAGCAGAAGCAGCCGAACTGTTCTTCGATGGATGCTGCGTAGTCGGCGTATCTTTCGGTAGCGAAGGTTGGCCTGAATTAATCGGTAAAGCAGTTGAAAAGAGATTCTTAGAAACAGGACATCCGGCAAACATGATCAATGTTCATGCAGCTGGTTTCCGTGCAGGTAACTGCTGGGCTCATGAAGGTCTGCTCGCTCTCGATATTTCTTCTCATGAATCCACTACACCGAAAATTGCGAAGATGATCGAAGACGATAAGCTTCCAGGTTGGTATATGCCTTTAGGTTCTATGCTCCAGATGTATACTGAAATCGGCAGAGGTATGCCTGGCGTACTGACAAAGACTGGTCTCGGTACATTCATGGACGCACGTTTCGACGGCGGTGCTCTTAATGCAAGTGCAAAAGCGTATGACGAAGCACAGAAGGCTAAGGGAGAGAGACTTTTCGTAGAATATGTTCCTGATTTTATGGGCGAAGAATACTTATTCTACAGCATTCCTAAGATTGACTTCGGTATCATGAGAGCGACAACTGCAGATGAAAACGGAAACGTTACTGTAGAAAACGAATGCTTAAACCTCGAGTTAGGCGCAGTTGCACGTGCGGCTAAAGCTTGCGGCGGTAAAGTTATTATCGAAGTGGAAAGAGTCGCTAAGGGCGGAAGCTTAAATCCGAAGCTCGTTAAGGTAGGCAGAAATCTCGTCGACTATATCGTAGTAGGTAACTATCCGGGTCAGATCGGCCGTGCGCTTACAAATAACGGCGACAGAGACGATAATTTCTGGATGGGTCTCAACGGTCAGCTGAAGGTGCCTGTAGACGCTATCGAAGTAATGCCTTTCGATCCTAAGAAGATTATCATCAGAAGAGCTGTTATGGAAATCGAAAGAGGCATGATGTGTAACTTCGGTATCGGTCTTCCTACGTTCTGCGGCGGCGTGCTCGCGGAAGAAGGCGAAATGGATTCCATCACTATGATTTCCGAATCCGGTTCGGTAGGCGGCGTTCCTGGCGGCGGCCCGCTCTTCGGATGCCACTTCAATAACGAATGCTCCACTGACCAGAAGGATCACTTCGACTGGTTTGACGGCACAGGCCTTGACTTCGGTGTATTCGGTCTGTCCGAAGCACAGGAAGACGGTTCCATCAACGTATCCAAACTCAACGGCGTAACTCTCGGCGTAGGCGGATTTACAAACATCACTGCAGGCGCTAAGAAAGCTTGCTTCATCGGTACTTTCACAGCGAAAGGCTTAAAAGAGCATATCGAAGACGGCAAGCTCGTTATCGATCAGGAAGGTCAGCTCAAGAAGTTCGTTAAGAAGTCCGAACAGATCGCTTACGATGCTCCTTTAGCAGTGAAGAACGGTAAGCCGGCTCTCTATATCACGGAGAGATGCGTATTTGAATCTTGCGCGGAAGGCCTTAAGCTGATCGAAATCGCTCCTGGCGTTGATATCGAAAAAGATATCCTTCCGAACATGGAATTCGCTCCGATCATTCCGGAAGGCGGCCCTAAGCTCATGCCGGCTGAAATCTTCCAGGAAAACTGGGGTGGTCTCTCCGCTCTTATGGATGCGAAAGAAGCAAAATAAGAAAGAGAAGAAACAGGAATCTGATCCATTGCGATCTGCAAGAGATTCCGGATCATATTTGTATGAAGCAGCGGTCATTTCTATGGCCGCTGTTTTTTCGCGCTGTTTTTTAAAGCTGGCAGACGGCGGGATGACCGGGGGCAATGATATCTGTAAAATTAGGGAGAAAAATGAAACTCTTATTTCCTGAAAAATCCCGGAAAAAAAGCAGATAAATCAGAAGTACCTTTTGTGCAGATACACAAATGTGATATTTATTTAACAAAAAATGAATATAAAAAAAATGGAAAATATGTAATTGACGTATGTTACTGCCGGTGATAGAATCAAAGAAATCGGCGGGCACATTCTGCGCCGCAGACATATTTCAACATAGGATGGAAAACAATCGGAGGGTGGGTTATTCGGTGAAAACTAAAAAGATAATTATAACTTTCCTGCTGATCGCTGCCGCGGTTTCACTGCTGTCGGGATGTTTTGGAACCGGAGGTTCCGGCGGATCTGAAGAAGAGATGCAAAGCGGGGACACAGTTTCGCCGGACAGCGCGGCGGAAAAACTGCAGATTGTCTGCACTGTTTTTCCGCAGTATGATTTTGTCCGGCAGATCGCGGGCGATTATGCGGATGTTTCAATGCTGATACGGCCCGGCGCTGACGTACATCACTATGAGCCCGCGCCCCAGGATATTATCGATGTCTATGAGTGCGACCTCTTTATCTATGCGGGCGGTGAATCGGAGGAGTGGGCCGATCGCATTCTGAATGCCGCAGATTCGAAGGGGCGGAGAGTCATCTCCATGCTGGACTGCTGTGAGAAGGCGGAGGAGGAAACCGAGGAAGGAATGTGGACTCCGGAATTCTTCGGGAAGGACGAGCACGACGAGGAAGAGACGGAATATGACGAACACGTCTGGACTTCTCTGGACAATGCGGCGGCTATCGTCTGTGCCATCCGGGATACGCTGTGTGAGATGGATCAGACGAATGCTGAAATTTACAGAAAAAATGCAGAAGATTATCTGCAGAAACTTTCTACTCTGAAGGAATCATTTCAAAATGTTGTAGATAATGCACAAAGAAAGACCATCGTATTCGGAGATCGTTTTCCTCTGCTTTACTTTGTAAAAGAATTCGGACTGGAATACAAGGCGGCTTACCGCGGTTGCGCCGCAGATTCGGAAGCGGGGGCGGAAACGGTAGCTTATCTCATCGATTATGTGTCGGAAAATGAAATTCCGGTGGTGTTTCGGCAGGATCTCAGCAATGGCAATATCGCATCTGTCATCAGCGAAGGAACCGGCGCTGAGGTCCGGATATTCTACTCCTGCCATAATCTGTCCAAGGAGGATTTTGACAATGGCGAAACGTATCTCAGCTTGATGGAAAAGAATTTAGTCCGTCTGAAGGAGGCGCTGAACTGATGGTATATATCGACTGCAAAAATGTAACGTTGTCATATGAAGGACGAGAGGTGGTGTCGGGGCTGACTTTTCAGATTGAAAAGGGCGATTATCTCTGTATCGTGGGAGAAAACGGATCCGGAAAAAGCACTCTGGTGAAGGGAATTCTGGGATTTGTAAAAGCTCACAGCGGACAGATCGAGTACGGTGAGGGCGTTTGCCGCAATGAAATCGGCTACCTTCCGCAGCAGAGCGGCAGACAGCGCGATTTTCCCGCCTCCGTACGCGAAGTGGTGATTTCGGGCTGTCTCAATCACATGGGAATGAGACCTTTTTATTCCGCGCGAGAAAAGAAAAAAGCCAGATATAATATGGAAAAACTGGGGATTTATGATCTTGCAGCGAGGTCCTACGGCGAGCTGTCAGGCGGTCAGCAGCAGAGAGTCCTTCTGGCCAGAGCGCTGTGTGCGGCGGAGAGTCTTCTCATTCTCGATGAACCGGTCTCCGGTCTGGATCCTATCGTGACGGCAGATATGTATGAGCTGATAGGGCGTTTGAACAGAGAGGACGGCATGACTATCGTGATGGTATCGCATGATATGAGAGAGGCTCTGTCCCATGCAGACAAAATTCTTCATCTTCGCCACAACGATTATTTTTTCGGTACGATGGACGAATATCGGAATAGTTCTTATTACGATTTGTTTCAAACGGAAGGAGCGGCGAGATGACGGTATTATCGGACTTATTTTCTTATCCGTTTATGGTTAATGCGTTCGTCGTAGGACTGTTGGTATCGGTGTGCTGCGCGCTTCTTGGGGTTACGCTGGTGCTGCGCAGATATTCGATGATCGGAGACGGTCTGTCTCATGTCGGTTTCGGTGCGCTGGCGGTAGCTACCGTCGCAGGGATCGCTCCGCTGAAGCTCGCAGTTCCCGTCGTAGTTGCGGCGGCGTTTATTCTTCTGCGCGTCAGCGGAAACGGAAAACTGAAGGCAGATGCGGCGATCGCTCTGATTTCTACCAGTTCTCTTGCGATAGGAATCATGGCGGTGTCGGTAAACGGAGGCATCAATACGGATATTTCCAATTATATGTTCGGCAGCATATTGGCGCTGAGCTGCTCAGATGTTGTGATGAGCGCCGTATTGTCGGTTGCGGTTATTCTGTTTTTTACTCTGTCTTATCACAGGATTTTTGCGGTGACTTTCGACGAGACCTTTGCGAAGGCCACAGGGGTTCGGGCAGATCTTTACAATACGATGGTCGCTCTGTCTACGGCGCTCACTATCGTTCTGGGGCTGAGAATGATGGGTGCTCTGCTGATCTCTGCGCTGATTATCTTTCCTCCGCTGACTGCGATGCGAATTTGCCGGACATTTCGCAGCGTGACGCTGTGTTCCCTGATTTTGTCTGTGATCAGTTTTGCGGTGGGATTGATTTTATCCTTTCTGTACGGAACACCGGCGGGCGCCGGGATCGTAGTGACCGATCTGGTGTTGTTCGCATGTTTCTCCGCTGT
>CAJLHL010000116.1 GCA_905206455.1 uncultured Eubacteriales bacterium | reverse complement strand
GGCGCATGATTCTGAAAATACACCAATTCAAACAATCTGCTCCGCTCCCCTTCCGGCGTGAGAATCAATTCATATTTCTGCCCGTCGTATCCCAGTTCAAAGGAGACATCGGAAAAAGCGGCGGAGAGAAGACTGCTGCAGAGGGCCGCCAGCTCTTCACCTCCGTCGTCTCTGTTGTTTCGGTCGATAAGACGGCGCAATTCTTCCTCTCCCGCCGCAAATTCGGTCCACGCCTCAGCGGTGCGCTGCCGGAAATTTTTTTCGAAACGGGGCAGAGTCAGACGGCTGCGGCAGGCACTGATCATCTCCAGCGCATCCCCGTCCTCCGGACGCTGCGCCAGCGCCCGTTTAAAATAACGGAGTGCAGAGGCCTCACGGTCCAGATAAAAATACGCGAAGGCGATCCGGAAGTTCCAGCTGTAATCTTCTCCAAAGTATCCTTCATGGGGTTTCAGCAATTTCAGAGCCTTCTGGAACAGCTCTCTGTTCTCCGTATCCGCGCTGCTGCAGTACGCCTGCGCCAGCTCGCTGTCCAGCTCAGGCGTCCGTTCCTCCGCGGAAAGCGCCTCCAATGCGCTGATCATCTTTTGATAGTTTTTCTCTTCTTTCCAAATCCGGCACTGTTTCATCAGCGTCATTTTCTTTTCCCCCTGTCACTATTTTCTCTCTGTATCTTCTGATTACAAATCCTGTCTTTTCCAGTCCCGCACTCTGTACGCTCCGATTTTTACGGCTGATCTTTTTCTGCCCTCTTTTCGCCGTTTCAGAGCTATTCCGACTGCTCCGCAGAAAACAGCGGTGTCGACAGATACCGGTCGCCGGAATCCGGCAGAAGCACGACAATCGTCTTGCCCGCATTTTCCTCTCTTTTCGCCAGAACCGACGCAGCCTTCAGAGCGGCACCGGAGGAAATCCCCACTAAAATGCCTTCCGTCACAGCGAATTTTCTTCCCTCTTTATAAGCGTCTTCCGTCTCCACGGTAATGATCTCATCATAAACCGATGTATTGAGAACCGACGGAACAAAACCCGCGCCGATGCCCTGAATCCCGTGAGCGCCCGCTCTTCCTTCCGAGAGAAACGGACTGTCCGCAGGCTCCATCGCCACAATGCGGATATGAGGATTCTGTTCTTTGAGATATTCGCCGATACCGGTCAGCGTCCCGCCGGTACCGACCCCCGCGACAAAAATATCGATATTGCCGCCGGTCTGCTCCCAGATTTCCGGCCCGGTGGTACTTTTATGAACAGCGGGATTGGCGGGATTGTCAAACTGCCCCAGAGTGACCGATCCTTCTATCTGACGGTTGAGTTCCTGCGCCCTGCCGATGGCGCCGGTCATTCCCTTTGCTCCGTCTGTCAGTACCAGTTCCGCACCGTAACCTTTCAGAAGATTTCTTCGCTCTATGCTCATCGTATCCGGCAGCGTCAGGATCATCCGGTATCCTTTAACCGCAGCAGCCATCGCCAGACCGATCCCCGTATTTCCGGAAGTCGGCTCGATAATAACCGCTCCCGGTTTCAAAAGTCCTTTTTGTTCTGCATCCTCGATCATCGCCAGACCGACCCGGTCTTTTACCGATCCCGCCGGATTGAGGTATTCCAACTTTGCCAGAAGCTCTGCTCTCAGACCGCTTTCTTCCGAATAACGGTTCAGACGCATCATCGGCGTATTTCCGATGATTTCCAGTGCACTTTCGATGATTTTACTCATGATATTTCCTCCCTGCTCCGCATTGTCCATGTCCAGGTTATTTTTCTGTTGAGATCCGCCGCCGCGGCATTCTTTTCTTCGACAGTGTTTTGCATTCCCGCCGCCGGCAGCCTCTTTGTCAATTATTATATAATACCCCTATGCCGCCGCATAGTCCGGAAACGACAGGAGGACAATTTTCGGATAAATTTCCCGTCACGGTTTTCCTAATGTTCCCCTGCCGCAGCCCTTCTGCCCGGATACTCTGCCGTCCTGCAGTCTGCTCCGCGCCATAAATTTATCTGTCCTCCCCGATCGTCTGCCGCTTTTCACGGAAGCTTTCCGGAGATATAATTGGAATGTCACTACAGAGGTTTTGCAAAATGATAAAAGCGCAGTCCGATCTGTCCCGAAATACGGGAAAAACAAACCTGCGGCAGCTCCGAAAAACAACAGATCAGCAGTTTCGAACCGGAAAAACAGATGCCCTAAACGGAGAGAGAACCGAAGTCTGCAGGATCTGCATTTCAGGGACTGGAAACATGGAAAACGGAAGGAAGACACGGGGATGAACACAGCAGCAGAAAAGGAAAATCGAAAAAATCTGAAAATGGCGGATAGTATCGCCTCTCTGACAGCGCAAAAAGGCGGCCGCGCTTATTTTGTAGGAGGCTTTGTCCGGGATAAAATTCTGGGATGGGAAAATAAGGACGTCGATATGGAAATCCACGGCGTCACTCCGCAGCAGTTGAAAGAGATTCTCTGCAGTCTCGGACAGCCGGCGGAAATCGGTTCCAGCTTCGGCGTATACGGCCTGAAGGGATACGACCTTGATATTGCAATGCCCCGAAGGGAAGAAGCCTCCGGACGGGGACACAGGGATTTTGAAATCTTTACAGATCCCTTCCTCGGTACGAAGAAAGCGGCGGAGCGGCGGGACTTTACCATAAATTCCCTGATGCAAGACGTGATCACTGGAGAAATCATCGATCACTTCGGCGGAGCAGCCGACCTGCAAAGAGGAATCATCCGTCATATCCACCCTGAGAAATTTGAAGAAGATCCCCTGCGAGTGCTTAGAGCCGCTCAATTTGCAGCGCGGTTTCAATTCGCGGTAGCAGAGGAAACCCTGGCGCTGACACGGGAAATGGATCTGAGTGCACTGGCCAAAGAACGGGTTCTGAGCGAACTTGAAAAAGCTCTGCTCAAAGCTCCGAAACCTTCTGTCTTTTTTCAGACGCTCCGCGCCATGGATCAGCTCTCCTTCTGGTTTCCGGAAGTACAGCAGCTTATCGGCGTGGTTCAGAGCCCGCTCCACCATCCGGAAGGCGACGTCTGGAATCACACCATGCTGGTATTGGACGAAGCGGCAAAACTCCGCGGCGATGCGGAAAATCCTCTGGGATTCCTGCTGGCGGCTCTCGTTCACGATTTCGGAAAAACGGTCACCACGGAAGAGATCGGCGGTAAAATTCACGCACTGAAGCATGAGACGGAAGGACTCCCCATCGCACGAAAATTTCTGCGACGCATCACACAGGAGACAAAACTGATCCAATACGTACTCAACCTGACAGAACACCATATGAGACCGAACATCCTGGCAGGACAAAGAGCGGGAATCAAATCCACCAATCGGATGTTTGACAGAGTAAAAGATCCTCAGGCGCTCCTTCTCCTGGCCCGAGCCGACCATTTGGGACGCACCGGTTTTCTGCCCGATGAAGAAAATGAACGTTTCCTGCAGGAACGTCTGCAAATTTATCTCGAGACCATGGCAAAGCCCTTTGTCAGCGGAGCGGATCTGATCGCCGCCGGTCTGACCCCCGGTCCGGATTTCTCCGAACTGCTGACCTACGCGCACAAACTGAGACTGTCCGGCATAGAAAAAGAAACCGCGCTGAAACAGACACTCACTTATCGGAAAGAGAAAAAAAAGTATAAAAAGAAAAACCGAGACTGATCCCCGTTTTTTCTCTGCTGTAACATCACAGGACTTGGCGGTCATATTGTAATAACCGATGATGCAATTTCCGAGCCGTTGACAACAGTACGCAGGGCTTTTCAATCAGAAACAAAAAAGCTGGAGAATAATCTCCAGCTTTTTCTTATAGATATTTTAGCGATACTACCTATTTCGCTACTTCTTCGCAGAAACGCATCAGAATCGTAGCTGCCTGCGCTCTCGTCGCATTTCCCGCAGGCTTCAGCATCGTGTCTGTCACTCCTGTGATCAGACCTTCCCCATTCGCCCACTTCATCGCTGTTTCAGCATATGCGCTGATCTGCGCCGCATCTGCGTAACCCGACAGATCCGCCGTCGCTGTTACGTCGATCTTCTTGTACTGTGCGTAACGGTAAAGAATTGCCGCAAACTGTTCTCTCGTAATCGAATCGTCCGGTCCGAATTTCTCCTCACTGTATCCGGTAACGATATCGTTGGCAGACGCCCACGCCACTGCGTCAGCGTAATACTGATCCGCCGCCACATCGGCAAAACCTGCCCCGTTATCTACTGCCGGCTCTTTCTCCAGACGGTACAGAATCGCCACGATCATGCCGCGGGTGGTAGTTCCGTTTGGATGGAACGTCGTCTCGGACGTACCGTTCATCATGCCATTATCTACCGCATACTGAACCGCATCTGCGAACCAGTCTGTCGTCAGCACGTCGGTGAATCCCGCAATCTGCTCCGGCTTTTCTTCGCTCTTTGTGAAGGCTGCACTTACAGATACCTCAGATGCCGGCATCGTAAAGGTATACTTGCCGTCTTCTTTCTCTGTCAGAGAAATTTCTTTGCCGTCCTTATCGGTTACCGTAAGCTGATCCAGCTGATAGCCTTCGTCCGGCTTTACTGTGAGAGTTACCGTGCTGCCTTTGGAAGCGCTCTTGACGGAAGCGG
>CAJLHL010000115.1 GCA_905206455.1 uncultured Eubacteriales bacterium | reverse complement strand
AGGCGGAAAATATTACCACGGTTCTTCTGAAAATCGCTTTCGACCCGAGTCAGGTAAATCAAGGTACTCTGAGTTGTGTTTCCGATCAGTTCGACGTTTCCTCGTCTTCCTGGAATGAGGAAGACGGCCGTCTGGTATTGAAGGCCTATCTGGGAAAAACCGGGGATACCGGCTATACCTCGGAAGAAAAGACAAAGATCGCAGAAATCCGAGTGCCGATAAAGGAAAATATATCTGGAAAAATCACCGCGGAGCTGACCAAAGCAGCCTGCGCAGGCATTACTACAGAAGATGAAAGCGCTATGGAAGGAGCGACTGAAATCCTGCCTCCTTCTTCCGCCTTCATCGTAGTGGAAAATTGCGACGTCAACGGCGACGGTGAAATTGATATCGTGGACATCGCCGAAGCGCAGCGACACTACCGTCTCACTTCCGAAAATGAAAACTGGGAAACAGCGAAAAAATGCGACGTAAACAGCGACGGAAAAATCGATATCGAAGACTTTATCGCTATTTTCCTCGCCATCAGCGATTTCTAACAGAACTTACAAGAGGTGTAATTTATGAACACAACATATAAACAAAGCAGAAGCAGAAATTTCCTTTTCGCTTTTGCACTGATGCTCGCCGTCTCTGTTCTCTTTCTTTGCAGCCCAGAGGCCCATGCCGCAGGCAACAACGGAGGACTGATCGGCGCCCACATCGAAGACGGTGTGCTGAAAGGTTATTACGGAGACGGAGGAGATATTGTCATTCCAAATACCGTAACCGCCATCGACGGAGAAGCATTCAAGGGAAACGATAATGTGACCAGTATTACGATCCCCGGAAGCGTTCAGCTCATCGGATATTATGCGTTCGACGGCTGCACGGAATTAGAGAGAGTCATATTTTCCGATCCGGTCGACGGTGCGGAGATGACGATCCGTCTGGACGCGTTCTCCAACTGCCCAAAACTCTCTGATATCGAAATTCCAGCTACCGCTACCTACGTAACCGGAAATATTTTCAAGAACTGCACCAGTCTCAAAAAAATCCGGGTACACGAAGATAACCCGTATTATTTTACTGATGAAAACGGCGTTCTCTTCGGACCTTGGGTAGATTATGGCGAACCGCAGTACGAAGACAGTAATTACGCTCTTACCGCATATCCTTGCGGCCGTACGGGCGGATACACTGTTCCTGATACCGTGAACGGAAAAACGATCAATCAGGTTTGGGCCAGTGCTTTTCGGACGGCAAAAGGACTGACCTCCATCGATTTTGCCGATGGCATCACGATTCTCGGAGGAAACGCCTTTGAAGAAACGGGATTGACAGAAGTTACGATCCCGGAGACCGTAAAATCAATCGGCGCATCTCTCTTTGAAAATTGTACGGATCTGGAGGAAGCCACTCTGCCGGAAAGTATCACTTCTGTCCCGATGTCCTGCTTCCAAGGCTGCAGCAGTCTCAGCAGATTAAATCTGCCGGACAGCATCACAACTTTTGAAATGTATGCCTTCAAGGACTGCACATCCCTCACGTCACTGATCACACCGAAAAAACTGACCGGTATCACGCTGGCGTCCTTTGAAGGATGCACAAATCTGCAGAGAGTCGTCATCTCGCCAGCTGTCATCAATTTCCCGAGCGACGAATATGTGGGGTACTACGATCCTTTTGAAGACGCTCCAAGATCGCTGGTCGTCTATGTTCAGAAAGGCTCTGCGGCAGAAAAGTGGGCGTACAATAACATTTCCGACTGGGGATACAGCTATGTCGTCCTCGACGATGTATACGACCTGAGCAGTGTCGGAAAAGTTCCGTTTTATCTGATGGATATGGGAAATAAAATCAGATTAGACGGAAATTTCGAAATCGGTACGACGCTGAAAGTTACCTCTGTGTCCTCAGGAGAAGAATATGACACGTTTAAGGCAGCTGCAGATGGCAGCGCGCTGAAGGTATATCAGGTATCTCTCCTGCCTTCGGGTGCCGACGTACAGGGGGAAATGTCTCTCAGCGTCGGAATTCCTTCCGGATTTACAAAAAAAGCCCTTCTCTACAGTTACGAAGACGGCAGTGCTGCACAGCTCAACACATCGGTAAACGCTACAACCGCCACTGCGAAGATCAGCGGCCTCGGCTGCTTCGCCCTGATTGACAGCTCTGTGGAAGGAGGAGACGATGACGGCTCCGTGACCTCCGTAGAGCTGAACCGCAGTTCCGCTGAAATGGAGATCGGCGATCAGATACAGCTCTCTTCCTCTGTAAAACCGACTAATGCGACAGATAAATCGATTACCTGGAGCAGTTCCAATTCCAAGGTAGCGACGGTAAACAACAAGGGTGTGGTCACCGCTGTCTCCGCAGGCTCTGCTGAAATCAAAGCGACAGCACACAACGGAGTCTACGCGACCTGCAGCATCACGGTAAACGGCGAGGAAACACCCGAGCCTGATGACGATATGATCCAGACAGACGCGTCGCTGCGCGCAAACGGCAGCTCTTCTGACGAAAAAAAATCCGCCTTTTCTCTATCTTTGACAAATGCTTCGAGAATCTCTACCGTACAGGTGACATTCCAGACGTCTACCGACAACGTCACCTTCACCGGACAGAACGGTTTTACGACAATTGGAGGTATTCAGGGTGAATGGAAGGATCAGATTTATACCGGAACAGCGGTACTCGCCTATCTGAACGGAAGTAAAGAACTCTTCTCCAATACGGGAAGTCAGGTCATCGCCCAGATTGAAGCCGGAGCAGAAAAAGCTACCCTGAAAATCACAGAGATAAAGGTTGCAGGATGGGATAAAGACGAAACCGTGCGTTACGGTACCGTCAACGGCATCGATCCTGATGAGGCTACCTTCACAGGTACTCTGAGCTACGATATCAACAGCGACGGCAAAGTCGATCTTCTCGATCTGGCGGAAGCTCAGAAATATTACCGTGCCGCATCCGGCAGTGCAGAATGGCAGAATGCCTCCCGCTGCGACTTTGTAGCGGACGGCGTGATCTCCATCGACGACTTCATCGAAATCTGGATGAACTTTACGAAATAACCCGCGTTTATCGAAGATAAACAGATATATAGACACAAAAACAACAGGGGCATCCGCCACAGACAAACAACCGTCTCACAAACGGCCGGATGTCCCGTTAAGGGAGAAACTATGCGCAAGAAAATAAAAAAGACGATGCTGACACTCTTGTCCTCACTGATATTGTCGGGCATCTTCTGTACCTCCGCCTTTGCGGCGGTGATTACTCCGTCCCGTACGGAAATTACCGTACCTAAGGGGACCGATACTTTCAGCTTTGACGTGATTCTGCAGGCGGACAAAGATTTTGCCGGCGCGGAATTCGGACTGCTTCCTTCTTCCTCCGATGTGACACTGGAAAAAATTTCTTTTTCCGATTCTCTAACCGGCGAATCTACAGTGAACACGGTGAAAGACGGATGCCTGTACTTCGGTTTCTTCGCGGGCACAAATAAATTCAAAGCCGGCGAATATACCGTCGCCTCGGTAACCTATCGATATACCGGCACAGCTGCGAGAACCGTCCGTCTGGCCGAATCAAAAATCGTCACCATCGATGAATCGACAAATAAAACTTCCGGAGATACCACCTCCGATCCTTTCACAGTAACCGTCAGGCGCTCCGATAATTCCGGAGGCGGCGAAAGCACCGGCACAGACAAGTATGCCGTCTCCATAGAAAATACTATCGGTGGAACGATTCAGGCAGACCCCGTCTCTGCTTCTTCCGGAGAAACAATCCGCCTTACCCTCATACCGGAAACGGGATACGAGCCTGATAAAATTACAGTAACCGACTCTGCCGGAAACTCCGTCGACCTGACAGGCAGCGGCAGCAGTTACAGCTTTACCATGCCAGCCGCTTCTGTCACGGTAAAAGCAACCTTCCAGAAAGTCACTGATCCTGACACAAAAGAGTTGCCTTTTACCGATGTAACCTCCGAAGTCTGGTATGAAGACGCCGTAAAATATGTCTATGAGAACGGTCTGATGAGCGGTACTACAGACACCCTGTTTCGGCCGGATTCCACAACCACCCGCGGCATGATCGTCACCGTTCTCCACCGACTGGAAGGAAAACCTTCTTCCGCAGCTTCTTCCTTCACAGATGTAAAATTGGACCAGTATTACGCGGAAGCAGTCAGCTGGGCAGCCTCCAACAATATTGTAAATGGCTACGATAACAGCCGCTTCGGACCTGACGATCCGATCACACGGGAACAGATGGCATCCATATTGTATCGCTATGCTGCCTATAAAGGTTACGATACCACCGCTCCTGACAATCTGTCCGGTTTTACCGACGCCGCGCAGATCAGCTCCTACGCAAAAACTGCAATGCAGTGGGCAAATGAAAAGGGTCTTGTTACCGGTGTCGGCAGCTCCACACTGCAGCCGAAAGGCAACGCTACCCGCGCTCAAATCGCTACGATTTTGATGCGTTTCTGCGAAAATATCGCTAAATAAAAAACTCACAGATAAAAACAGCTCATTTTCATGAGCTGTTTTCTTTTATACTTTTCTCGCCTCGTAGCTTACGATTTTCTATATGAAAAAATCCTCCGACAGCGAAAATCAGCGGTTCTATTCGATAAAAAAACGGCTTTCAGACCCCCTTCTTTTCATGATCTATTCTCCTTCACAATCTATTCTCTCTATTCCCCGCAGCTGAGAATTTTCCTCCGCCACATGCTGTCCTCCCCCTTCCTCTGCGGCTGAAGCCTCGTAAATTGTTTGAACCGAAAGCCGCGTAAAATGCGCAGTCTCCCCGCTTGACGG
>CAJLHL010000114.1 GCA_905206455.1 uncultured Eubacteriales bacterium | reverse complement strand
AACCGGAATATCTGTTTTTTGTTGGTTAAACAATATCGTGTTCGATTCCCAATCTAACCGGAGACGGGATGTGCCGCTGATCAGTGTACTGCGTTCGCCGATTTTCGGAATGACGGTGAGCGACCTTATCGGTATCCGGCTGGCGCATCCGTCGGGGAGTTACAGCGAGGCATTTTTGGATTCTGAACAGCCGAAATCCCGCGCTGCGTGTGAAAAACTGGATCGCTGGCGTCTGAAGTCGAAATATATGCCGCTGGAGGATTTTCTCTGGATGCTGATGAGGGAAAGCGGCTACATGGAGTACGCTTCCGCATTGCCGGGAGGAGACCGGCGCGCCGCCAACCTGAGGGCTCTCGTGGACAAAGCGGTGGCTTACTCCGGTTCACAGGGAAAAGGACTGTTCGGTTTTGTACGGTATGTGGAAGCCCTCAGCCGGAACAAAGTGGCGACAGGACAGAGCTCTAAAGGAGAGGGGGCGCAAAACACCGTACGGATCATGACGATACACAAGAGCAAGGGGCTGGAATTTCCAGTCGTTATCGTAGGCGGTCTGGGACGCAGATTTAATCGGGACAAAAATACGTCTTCCGTTATCATGCAGAAGGATTTCGGCCTGGGGCTGCGCTTTTCCGACGCGGATCACAATTGCTATGCCAAAACCATCGTTCAAAATGTCATCGAGATGAAAAAGAATGAAGAGCGTCTTGCGGAAGAAATGAGGATTCTCTATGTCGCTCTGACCCGCGCTATGGATGAGCTGGTGCTTACGGCAAGTATGAAAGATCTGGAAAAGGAACTGGAGCGTTTTGCTCTGGGACTCCGGGGAAACGCAGGAGACGCGGGGTGCTTTCTCGACTGGATTCTTCCGAATCTGCAGGAGGCGGGGATTGAGCTGATCCGTCACGACCGCAGATCGATGTCCGGAGTGATTCGGCAAACAGAGGAAGAGATGGAAAGTTTCCGTAACAGGTTAGAAAGAGGATTTTCCGGGGAAGGGGAGCGGGAAGATTTATTCCGGCTGATTTCCGGGCGTTTTTCTTTTCGTTATCCTTATGATGAGGATGTGTTTTCGAAGTCGAAGTTTACCGTATCCGAACTGAACCGGATGGCGCGCGGGCTGCAGAACGGAGGTAAGCCGGAACCTGCTCCGGGATCCGGCGGACCGCAGCTTGTGTCCGAAATCGAAGAAACGGGGGTTGCGGGAAGAGAACTTTCCGATATCTCTTCAGCCCGGCGTTCCGAAGGAGAGGTGTCGAAAGAGATGCAGCTTTCTTTTCTGGATCTGTTCCATTCGCCTGAATTTTTGGAGGGAGGGGATCTTTCCGCGGCGCTGGATGAAAAAATCCGCCTGATTCAACTGGCGGAGAAGAAAGGCGAAGAAGAGGACGGGGCCGCAGGATATGCTGCGCGGTCTTCGGGCGGCTCCGGCAATTCGTCAGACAGCTGTGAGAGCGCCGTGCCTTCCTTTCTGCGGGGCGAGGCAGAACTTACGGCGGCCGTACGGGGAATGATCATGCATAAAGTTATGGAGCTGATTCCTTTTCGCGAAGATCTGCAGGAGCCGGAGGTTCTGAAATTCGTGGAATCTCTGGTGGAAAAGAATATTCTCAGCCGCAGGGAGGCGGAAACGGTTTCGGCGGCCCAGATCTCCGCTTTCTTCCGTACGGAAATCGGAAAGCGCGCCTGCCGGGCGGACTGGCTGAAGAGGGAGTGGCCTTTTACACTGAAGAAAAGGCGTGAGGAACTGGTATCAGAAGCTCAGGACGAAGCCGCTGCCGAGATGCTGAATCGCGAACTGCCGCCGGAACTTCTGATCCAGGGTATTATCGACTGCTGTTTTGCAGACGCGCAGGGAATTGTAATCATAGATTACAAGACGGATACTGTCGATTGGAAAAGAAAAGAGGCGGCGTATGAAGAGATACGCCGCAGATACAGGAACCAGATTTCCATATATCGCGACGTAGTAAAAAAGGCGTTCGACACGGATAAAATCGAAATGAAGATTTTTCTGATGAGGACAGGAGAGATGATTGCGCTATAGAGATGAAATGCGCCGGTACAGCGTTCGCCGGCCTCCGGGACAGAGGAGCGGAACGCGGGAGAAAATACATTTTTCCGGGTTCTGACGAGGAACGGAAAAGAAAGATGAGCGGAAAAAACAGTCCGAAAGCCACGTGATGGTTTTCGGACTGTTTTTTATTTTTTTAATGCTGCTCTTATTTTATTTAGACGTCCTTAACGGGAAAGCTGATATAAATAGCAGATAAAGGGAAGGGAAAGGAAACGGGAGGATAAACATGATAAAGGGCAAGATTCACATGGGGATCGGCTTTGCCACAGGGAGAACGAGTTTTCTCAATGTGCTGAGAGCATATATTTTTCATCTGAGGGAATCGCATTTTCTTTCGAAGTACAATGTGCTGCTCTCTCTGTATGTGGCATACGATCCGGCGTATCAAAATACGAAAAAATCGGATTACGATGCTCTGACTGCGGAGGAGAGGGAATTCTTTTACGAATGCCGTTTTCTCGGGCCGGAGGACATCAGGCAAACCCTGACAGCGATGATCGGGGAAGGGGTGATAGACGAATCGGAGAAAGATCAGTTGTTTGGCAGCGGTTATGCCGTTCAGAGAAATATCATTCAGTTTGCCGCGCTCCGTGACCGGACGGATTATCTCGTGTTTCTCGATGACGATGAATATCCGCTGTGTGTTACGCAGTCACAGCCGGCGCTGCTGTGGAGCGGACAGCCGATTTTGGAAGAACATCTGAGGTGTCTGCAGTTTTCGGATTATACCAACGGATATCACTGCGGATATATGGCGCCGATTCCGTCTATCGATTATGACGGAATTCTGGATGAGACGATGTTTCGGCATTTTACCGACGCGATGAGCAGCGATGTCCTGAAATGGGAAAGCGTGGTGCGGGATATGGAGAACGGAGGCGTCACTTATGCCGATAAGAATGTTCTCATAGAGCGCAAAGTGCGGCTGGTAGAGCCTGAAAACGGTGCGAAATTTATCAGCGGCGGAAACCTCGGTATCAATCTGACCCGGCCGCGGAGGGTGCTTCCGTTTTATAATCCTCCGGGAGCGAGAGGGGAGGACAGTATTCTCAGCACCTGTCTGACGGATTATACGGTAAAACGGATTCCGGTTTATACTTTTCACGATGGATTCGGATTTTACGGGTCTCTGCTGAAAGGTGTGCTGCCTCTGTCTTTAAAGAAGATATCGCTGTATGATTCCGCGCTGATCACCGACCGGTTTTACCGCGCCTGTCTGGGATGGGTGAGGTATAAGCCGCTGTATACGTATCTGACACAGCCGGAAGAATATGACAGAATCATGGAGGAATCGAAGGAGCGTCTTGAGAAATCTCTGCCGAAGGTCTGCGCCTACTTCAACCGCAGTGAATTTCGGAATCTGTCGGAAGAATTACAGTTTTATGAAAAAAATGTGCAGTCTCACTATAAGGAATTCCGAGATGCACAGCGCGTGTGGAAAAAAGCGGTGGAAAAGACTGTCGCAGACGGATTGGTGCCGCAGAATCCCGGCAGCGCATAAAATGACACAGGAGAATTGAAGGAGCATTTTAAATGGGCAAACAAATTTTATTCAGAGGAGTCGGAACTGCAATGGTGACGCCGATGAGAGAGGACGGAACGATCAATTATCCGGTTTTTGGACAGCTTCTGAGAGAACAGGCAGACAGAGGCGCAGATGCGGTGATCATCGCCGGTACTACGGGAGAGGGTTCTACGCTTTACGACCGGGAGCATATCGAACTGGTGGAATATGCTGTGAAAAAGATCAACGGAAAAATTCCGGTCATCGCCGGTGCGGGAAGCAATAATACGGCGCATGCGGTCCACCTTTCAAAGGAATTTGAAAAAATTGGAGCGGACGGTCTTCTTCATGTGACGCCATATTATAATAAGGCATCTCAGCAGGGACTTTTTCTCCACTTTCAGGCGTGCGCAGAGGCGACGAGGCTGCCGATCATACTTTATAACGTTCCGTCGAGAACCGGCGTGAATATTTACCCGGCTACCTATAAACGTCTGAGCCAGATCGATAATATTGTAGCCTGCAAAGAAGCCAGCGGAAATTTTTCTCAGCTGGCCAAGATCGCGGCTCTGTGTAAGGAGGATCTTACGATTTATTCCGGCAACGACGATCAGATTACGTCGGCGCTGGCTCTCGGCGCTCAGGGAGTGATCTCTGTTTTATCGAATATACTGCCGAAAGAGACGCATGAGATCTGCCGTTCCTATTTTGACGGAGACAGCAGTCTCAGCGACAGCCTTCAGCTGAAATATCTGGATCTGATCGAAGCGCTGTTTCTCGATGTCAATCCGATTCCCGTCAAGCAGGCGATGCGCGCTATGGGGTACGATGTGGGCCGCTGCCGTCTGCCGCTCTGCGATATGGATCCCACCAATGCGGAAAAACTTTACTCTGTTTTGAAGCAGTACGGACTGGTGGAAAATGTTAAAGCGGGGTCTGTTACCGTAAGACGCGCTTCCGGAACGGGAAGGGTTCTTCAGAGTAATGTTTAGCAAACGCTGCCGCAGGACGGCTGCGGCCGAAATTGATTTAGAAATTGAAGTGTAAAAAAGATAAATAAGAAAAACAGGAAAAGAACGGATGAGAAAGCAGGCGATCATCCGTTCTTTTTTGATTCGGCAGAATAATTCCTGAGGACAAAAAATGAAAAACGAGCGCCCTCATGGACGCCCGAGCTGGTCGAGGTGACAGGATTCGAACCTGCGGCCTTTGCGTCCCGAACGCAACGCTCTACCAAGCT
>CAJLHL010000113.1 GCA_905206455.1 uncultured Eubacteriales bacterium | reverse complement strand
CGTCATTCCGATGATGGCATTCATCGGCGTACGTATATCGTGGCTCATGCGCGACAGAAAATCCGTCTTGGCCATATTGGCGGATTCCGCATAGCGGTAGGCGTCCTGAATCGCCTGCTGCTGACGGAGTTTTTCGATCTTCATCTGGTCGATATCCGACTGATACATGATTACTTTCATCGGAACGCCGTCGCGGGACTCCGCCGTCTGGAAAGTACTGCGAAGCCATGCGCGGCCTGCAAAAGCAGTCATGTATTCAAACTCCATCCTGCGGTCTTTCATCAGCATCTTCCGCAGGGTCTTCGTATCGGAAAACCGCAGAAATTCCTTCTGAAATTCAGGCGCTACGATTCTCGGCATGATCCTCGGCATCATTTCGCTGTAGCAGCCGGACTCTTCCAGAGGTACGACGTGCTGAGCATTGTAATATAATACAGAATAACGATCTTTTTCCAGGTCGATCTCAAAAATGCCGATATAGTCGTCTTTAATAGTCTGGAGTACTCTTTCCAATTTACGGAAGTTCTCTTCTCTCTTCTTCAGCTCGGTCAGATCGGAAATCGTACCGAAAACCTGTCCCGGATCGTTCTCCGAGAATACGACGTTCGCCGTTATCCCATACCAGCGAAGAGCCCCTGTCTTCGCGCTGTAAAGCTGGATCTGAACCAGTTCGTCGGATCCTTTTGTAAACAGCTCATTTAATATGATAATATCGCTTTTCGGACAGAATTCGCCCTGCCTCAGGCGGGAAAAAAAACGTTCGAACTGATATTTCACTTCCACACCCTCGCATTCCGAAGGCGGAGCGAAAATCGTCAGTACATCTGCGTCCCGGTCGAAGCGATAGGTAAACCGGTCGGAAGAGTAGACGATCTGACGGTAACGCTCCTGTTCGCGGTCGCGGATATACCGGTCGGTGATATCCCGGTAGATTCCCACCGCGGTGCCCGTATGTACGCCGCCTTCTTCAAAGATCGCCCGGAGCTTCAATTCCTGAATCGATTCTGTACCGTCGGCCCGGATCAGTTTCACAACGCCCCCGGCCTCGGCATCACCGCCGAGAATCGCCTCATGAATCCGCAGATATTCTTCGGCAGAATCTTCCGCGATAATTCCCCGTTCCATCATCTCGTAAGGAACACCGGGCTGTTCCACAGTTACGCCAAAAGCCTCCGCTGTCTGCTCGTCCACGAAGATCGTCTGTTTTTCGATATCATAAGTGAAGACCAGACTGCCGGATTCCTGGGCGGCGATCTGAAACGCCTTCATGCTGCTGTAGAGCTTCCGATTGATTCCCCGCAGTGTTTCTAGTGTTTTTTTATCCATCTTTTTTCCTCTCTGTGATGGCCTTTCCTGAGCGCCGCATCCGGCCAGAGCCTGAATACCGGGCTGCCGGTCCGCCGGTTCGCCCGGCGGAATGATCATTTTTCATGTCTTCGTTCTTTCTCCAGTTTTTTCAGAGTTTCTCTCAGGATCTCCGGATCTGCCGGCTTAGCGATATGGGCGTCCATTCCTGCGGAAAGTGCGTTTTGAACATCTTCCGCAAAAGCGTTGGCCGTCATCGCTGCAATCGGAATCACAGCGGCATCCGGATGCCCGCAGGCACGAATCTTTCCGGCCGCGGTATATCCATCCATCACCGGCATCTGAATGTCCATCAGAACAGCGTCGTAATATCCCGGTTCCGACCGCAAAAAATAATCCAGAGCCTGCTGTCCGTTTACCGCCACTTCACATTTGGCGCCTTCGATCGACATCAACTCGCATAAAATTTCAGCATTGATTTCATTATCTTCTGCCACCAAAAACCGCTTTCCGCGGAGAACGTCCTCGTTAGGGACGACGGAGCCTTTACGGTCTACATTTTTCCCCGTCTTCTGAATCGTCTGCCGCAGATCGGACTCCAAAAACGGCTTTGGCAGAAAAGCATCGACTCCCGCTTTCTTCGCCTCAGCCTCGATTTCAGACCAGCCATGGGCTGCCGACAACAAAATCAGCGTGTCTTCCCCGGTCTTTTCCCGTATGCGGCGCGCTGTCTCCAGGCCGTCGATCTCCGGCATCCTCCATCCGATAAGAATCACCTGATACTGCCGTCCTGTACAGAGAGCGTATTCCACCGCCCTGACCGCCTCTCTGCCTCCGGTAGTATATCGGATCTCCACGCCGGTTTCAGACAGGAGTTCCCGTACACTGAGACAGAACTCCTCTTCATCGTCCACCGCCAGAATCCTTCGAATTCCGCTCTGCCGCCAGAATCTCAGATTTTCATCCTCTTCGGCCGCCCTCAATTCTAAATCCAGGAAAAAGCATGTCCCTTCGCCCAGACGGCTCTCGACGGAAATATTGCCTCCCATCAGTTCCACCAGATTCTTCGTGATGGCCATCCCCAGTCCGGTTCCCTGAATTCCGCTGATCGTCGTATTTTGTTCGCGGTTAAACGGCTCAAAGATCGTAGCTAAGAATTCTTCGCTCATTCCGATGCCATTATCCCGGATTTCAAAATGCAGGCCGACGCGTCCTCTGGCCGGACGCTCCAACGGCCGGATGGACAGCAGAACACTGCCGTTCTCCGGTGTATATTTGATGGAATTAGACAGGAGATTGAGCAGGATCTGACTGATGCGAAGCTTGTCTCCGAGAAATTTATCCTGCTTTAAACCGGTGACCTGTATTTGAAAAGACTGGCCTTTCGCGCCTGTCTGCGGACGAATAACCGTGTCGAGATCCTTTAAGAGCCCACTGAAACTGAATTCCGCCAGATTCAGAGTTGTCTTTCCGCTTTCGATCTTGCTCATGTCCAGTACATCATTGATCAGATTAAGCAGATGCTGACTGGAAATCGTGATCTTGCGGGCGTATTCCTGCACTTTCCCCGGCTGGTTCATATCGCGTTCCAAAAGCATCGCAAATCCCACGATCGCATTCATCGGCGTCCGTATATCGTGAGACATATTGGACAGAAAGCTGCTCTTCGCCTCGTTTGCGCTCCTGGCGATATCCAGCGCCATATCCAGACGCTCCCGGTCCTGACGTTCCTTTGTGCGGTCCGCCATGATGAGAATGAATTTTTCCCGGCCTTCGATATCCATATGATACAGAGTCTCCTGATACCACTGACGCTGACCTGTCTTCTGATGAATCCGCTCCCGTTCGCAGCGGAGACTTCCTCCGACGGGGATTCGTTTCATCTCTTCCGAGGTCAGTTCCTCCTCCCTGCTTACCGCCGAAAATGCGAGAACGCTCAGGTCTTTTCGGATTTCTTCCGCAGGAATACCCAATAACCGTTCCACATTTGGGCTGAGGTATTCTACGCTGTAGTCCCCGGGAGAAAACATGGCGAAAATATCCGGCATATTATCCACCACTACGCCGAACAGCTGCTCTCTGTACTTCAGTTCCAGCTCTTTATCCCTGAGATTTTTGCGTCCGCGCCGCACAACCGCTACGAGACCTACCTCCGCAATCAGAAGAAACACCGCGGTAAGCAGAATCACCGTAACCAATTGCACCTGATTCATACTGGCGTTCACCCACCTGCTGCGGCACGATACCCAAAAGAACCCAGTCCTGAAAGCCCACCGGCTGATAAGAAAGATACTGCTCCCGGCCCGTCATGCGAAACTGAATCATCCCTTCAACGCCGCTTTCCATATCGCGGCGGATCTGATCCAGCTGATCGTCCTTCAGATCCGAATTTTCCTCCATAAAAGTGAGATAATTATACGGCTGTTCTTCCTTTGTCTCCGCTGCAAAGAGAATTTTGCCGTCGGGATAGACCACATAACAATCCGATTTATCCGAAAAAGCAGATACGTCCAGCACCTGCTCCATATCCTCATTATTGTAGCTGATTGCGATCGCGCAGTAATCGAAACCTTTGTAGCTCTTCTGCTTTACAGGAATGGCAAAGACGGTAAGCGCACCGCTGCCGGGCTGCATACTGTCCATTACGACGTTTTTCTTCTGTATGACCAGATCATTCATCTGCTCCCCAAAATCCAAAGTCCCCCGTTCGCCCTGTATCGTCAGATAGCTGCCGTCACAATTTAAGAAATAGAATTGAGTAAATCCCCACTCCCCCCGGCCGGAGTCCAGATATTCCTGAATCTCATCCTCTTCCCCGGCTTCGATCGTGTGATTGATATAGTAGCTCCAGTCAGACAACAGACTCCAGTTTCTGGATACCAGAGACGTAAACGTTTTATTTACCTGGCTGTATACCTCCCGCAAATGGCTCGTGCTCTCTTCATAAATTTTATTCGATACAAAATGACCGTATCCGAAACAGACGGCGAGAACGACAACCGTACCCACCGCCGCTAAAATGAAATTTCTTTTCTTCCGCAAACCTACTTCTCCCCGCGCTCTCTGCAGTCCGATCAGGACAGAGTTTTCACAGACACAAAAAGAATCCTCCTCTGCCTCCGCCCTTCTCAGATAAGAATTTTGCCGCACCCGCAGCATCCTCGCTCTCAGGAAACGGCAAACCGGCTCATATTTTCGGCAGACGTCTGCGCTCTGCCGCGGACTGCAGTGTCTCAGGCCCGGAAATCTCTGTGTGCCGGCACAAAACGAACTGTATTCTTTCTATCCAGAATCTATATGAAAACCTTTGATACTATCAAATACAAAAACTATCATTCCAATCGGAGAAAATCCGGATAAACTCACGCGATCGGAACGTGCGAATGACTTCAACACAGCACCGGAAAATATCTGTTCCTCCGGATTTTTGCGCGAGACCGCGATTTTTACAGAAATCCGCAAATCATGCCCGCCGTCTATCGAGGAAAGGAAAACAGGTACTATGTTATAAAAATAACAGATATATTATATGGTAAAGTATGGCAGAAAACAATAGTCTATCTTTTCTCGCGGATCAG
>CAJLHL010000112.1 GCA_905206455.1 uncultured Eubacteriales bacterium | reverse complement strand
GCTGGAAGGGCTGGAGCTTTATGTTCACCGTCGAATACGGAGGGAAACGATGAATGAAGAACGGACGTGTCTTACTTGCAGCAGGTTTTCAGAAAACGGATTCTGCAGACTGCTCACCGCTCTTGAGGTGGAGGAGTGCCTGAGAAAAGGACGGCTGGCGCGCTGGTCCAGCAAGTACAATGAACAGTACGAGATGGATCTGGAGGAACTGGATCCGGAGAGATGATCCGGGTCTCAGACGCGGCAGAGAAATTTTCAAAAGTCCGCCGGGGTGATTTTTTTAATGTCATCCGGCGTTTGAAAATCGGAAAATTAAAGAGAGCGGCATTCCCTTTCCCCTGCATTTTACAGGTTCCGGGAAGCGCCGCTCTTTCTTTTTTGCGGAAGCTGCCGTGACCGAATCATCGGCGGATCAGCTAAATGTCCGGTACGCCTTTACAGATGGTCCAAGTCATCGGGCTTCTTGACTTCAGCGTTCCAGCGGAATCGTAACCGGGCCGTCGTTGAGAAGGCTGACTTTCATGTCTGCGCCGAACTCGCCGGATTCCACGTGGATATCCAGTTCGGTGAGTTTTTTTATAAAATATTCGTAAAGCGCGCTGGCGGCCTTTGGGGCGGCCGCTGCTGTGAAACTCGGCCGGTTTCCTTTTCTGCAGTCGGCATATAGGGTGAATTGAGAGACGACGAGTATTTCACCTCCGATATCTCTGACCGAGAGATTCATTTTTTGGTTTTCATCTTCAAAGATTCTCATATTTACTATTTTTCCTGCGATGTAATCCGCGGTGTCTTCTGTGTCTTCGGGTCCGACGCCCAGCAGGACGAGGAGACCCCGGCCGATTTTACCGGAGACCTGTCCGTCGATAGTTACGTCTGCGTGGGAAACTCTCTGAATGATTGTTTTCATATCCGGTTCTCCTGTTATCTTTATTATTCCGACGCCCAGCCGGCGGCGCAGCCGACCGCTTTGTGCCACTGTGCGAGACGGTTTCTGCGGATTTCTTCGGTACAGTCCGGGACGAAGATTTTTTCCGTACGGCGGAGTGACGCGAGTTCCTCTGTATTTTTCCATACACCTGCAGCCAGGCCGGCGAGATATGCGGCGCCCAAGGCGGATGTTTCGACGCAGGCCGGTCTGTTTACCGGGATATTCAGCATATCCGCCTGAAACTGCAGCATCAGATCGCTGACGCTGGCACCGCCGTCGACGTTGAGTCCGGTCAGAGAATATTCGGAATCCTCCGACATGGCGCGAATCAGATCAGACACCTGAAAGGCGATGGCTTCAAGCACCGCCCGCGCGATATGACACTTATTGCTTCCGCGGGTCAGGCCGATGATCGTTCCTCTGGCATACATATCCCAGTAAGGAGCGCCTAATCCCGTGAATGCCGGTACGATGACGACGCCGCCGCTGTCGGGCACTTCTGCGGCCAGGGTATCGCATTCCGGTGAGCTGGAGATGATCCCCAATTCATCTCTGATCCATTGGATGGTGGAGCCGCCGTTGAATACGCTTCCTTCCAGGGCGTAGACCGGTGTTTCATTTTCGCCCAACACCCAGGCGACCGATGTAACGAGACTATTTTTGGAACGGATGCGGGAGGATCCTGTGTTCATCAATGTGAAACATCCCGTACCATACGTGTTTTTGATATCTCCGGGGTGAAAGCAGGTTTGACCGAACAGAGCCGCCTGCTGGTCGCCGGCGGAGCCGCAGATCGGAACGTCCTTTAATTCTTTCAGGGATCCGGGCAGGCTGTGGGTGAGTACGCCGTATCGCTGTGAGTTGGGAACCGGCTGCGGAAGCATGATTCGGGGCACTCTCGTGATTTCGCAGAGCCGGTCGTCCCATGTCAGTTTTTCGATGTCGAAGAGCATCGTGCGCGCGGCATTAGAATAATCCGTCACATGGGCCCTGCCTCCGGTCAAGTTCCAGATGAGCCAGGTGTCGATCGTTCCGAAGAGCAGATCACCCTGCTGCGCCTGGCGGCGTGCGCCGGGCACATGATCGAGAATCCAGCTGATTTTTGTAGCGGAGAAGTAGGCGTCGATGAGAAGTCCTGTCTTTTCTTTTATATATTCGTCGAAACCTTCTGAAATCAGCCGGTCGCATTCGGCGGCTGTACGCCGGCACTGCCAGACGATAGCGTTGTATACGGGTTTTCCCGTATGCCTGTCCCAGACGACGGTGGTTTCTCTCTGGTTCGTAATGCCGATACCGGCGATATCGGCAGGCGAAAGGCCGCTCTGTTCAAAAGCGCTTTGCAGAGCCTGCAGCTGAGTGTTCAGAATTTCTTCCGGATCGTGCTCCACCCAGCCGGGCTGTGGATAAATCTGCCGAAAGGGCAGCTGCGCTCTCGATACGATCTCTGCGTTTTTATTAAAAATGATAGCTCTCGAACTGGTGGTTCCCTGATCGAGAGCGATTATATATTCTCCCATGATACTTTCCTTTCTGTCGTGGTCGTGTCTATTATACACGAAATCCTGCGCTGATGCAGGAGAATATGGCGGGAAAAAGTGCGAAAACAAGCGAAAAAGCGGGTCACATCAAGGGCTGAATTTGTTGACAAGCCACGCAATGCATAATAAAATAACATTTGTATCGTCATACAGTTAAGGAGAAACAGTCAAATGATCGAGATAAAAGATCTGGCAAAGATTTACAATACAGAACATGGAGAATTTAAGGCGATTGAAAATATTAATCTGACGATAGAAGATGGTGATATTTTCGGGATCATAGGGATGAGCGGCGCAGGAAAGAGCACGCTGCTGCGGTGTATCAATCTGCTGGAGCGTCCGACTTTGGGACAGATTCTCATCGACGGTCAGGATGTTACGAGCCTTGACGGCAAGGCGCTTCTGCAATTGCGCAGAAAGATCGGAATGATTTTTCAGAGATTTAATCTGCTGATGCAGCGCACCGTCGAAGAAAATGTATCTTATCCGCTGGAAGTGTGCGGTTATCCGAAAGAAAAGAGAGCGGAGAGAGTCGCGGAACTCCTGGAACTGGTAGATCTCTCTTCAAAGGCAAAGAGTTATCCGGTACAATTGTCCGGCGGACAGCAGCAGAGAGTATCGATAGCGAGGGCGCTGGCCAACAACCCTCCGATTCTGCTGTGCGATGAGCCTACCTCGGCTCTGGATACGCTGACGACGAATTCACTGCTTGAGCTCTTGAAAGATATCAATCAGAAGCTGGGCGTAACGGTTATCATCATCACCCATGAGATGAGCGTCGTTCAGAAAATCTGCAATAAGGTTGCTGTTATCAACGATGCGCATATCATCGAGCAGGGACTGACAAAAGATGTTCTGTCAGATCCGAAGGAAGAGATGACGCAGCTTCTTCTGAAGGAAATATCTGCGGGAGGTGAAGTCGATGGCTGATTTCTTTTCTGAATACGGTTTGATGCTTCTGACCGAAACAGGAGCGACGCTGGCGATGGCGCTGATCTCCACGCTAATTGCATATATCGTAGGAATCCCTCTCGGCGTATTGGTGACGATTACCAGCGATCATTCGATTCTTCCCTGCCGTCCGGTAAATATGATTTTGGGTTGGATTGTCAACATGGGACGTTCGATACCTTTTATCATTCTTTTAGTGGCTCTGATGCCGTTTACCCGTATGATCGTAGGATCTGCGGTGGGAATACGCGGAGTTATCGTGCCGCTGAGCATCGCGGCGATTCCTTTCGTCGCGCGGATGATAGAGACGGCGTTGGCGGAGATCGACGGAGGACTCATCGAGGTGGCACACGCTACCGGATCTACCGTATGGCAGATCATCTGGAAGGTTCTGCTGCCGGAGAGTATCCCGTCTATTCTGATGGGCGTTCCGATCACTCTGATCACGCTGGTGGGATATTCCGCTATGGCAGGCGTCGTAGGCGGCGGCGGCCTGGGGGATGTAGCACTGCGTTTCGGTTACTATCGTTATGAGACGCCAGTGATGATCGCGACGATTATCGTGCTGATCATACTGGTACAGATCATGCAGTCTTTAGGATCTTTTATCGCCCGCAAGAGCGATAAGAGAATCAGAAAATAGAGTTTATTTTGTAAAAAGGAGAGAAGGAAATGAAAAAGTTATTAGCAGTATTAATGGTTTCCATCCTCGTATTTGCCGCAACGGCATGCGGAGATCAGAAAGCTCCTGCGTCTTCTGACGGCGGAAGCGCGCAAAACGGTGATGCCACTACGATTACTGTAGCTGCATCTCCTACGCCGCATGCAGAAATCTTAGAGGCTTTGAAAGATAAGCTGGCAGACGAGGGGATTGAACTCAAAGTCAAGGTATATAATGACTATGTCGTTCCGAATACTGTGGTAGAAGACGGGGAAGTAGATGCAAATTACTTCCAGCATTTAGATTACCTTGAAGATTTTAATGAGAAAAACGGTACGCATCTGGTATCCGCAGCGGGTATCCACTATGAGCCGATGGGAATTTTCCCGGGTAAGGATAAGAGCGCTACCTTGGATAAGATTGCCGATGGAGCGAAGATTGCGATTCCAAATGATACGACAAATGAAGCCCGCGCGCTGCAGCTTCTGGTAGCGGAAGGACTGATCGAGCTCGATCCGGAGGCGGGGCTGGAAGCGACGCCGAAGGATGTCACGAAAAATGAACATAAGATCGAATTTGTCGAAATGGAAGCGGCGGCTCTTCCGACCGTGCTGGCCGATGTGGATTTTGCGGTAATCAATGGCAATTACGCATTGGGCGCAGGTCTGACCGAGGCGGATGGTCTGGCGTTTGAAGCGGCGGATTCCGAAGCTGCAAAGACATACACGAATGCTCTTGTAGTAAAAGAGGGCAACGAAGATAATCCAGCTATAAAGAAGCTGGTGGAAGCTCTGACTTCTGATGAGTGCAGAGCGTTCCTGGAAGAGAAATACAAGGGAATGGTGATTCCTGTATTTTAGCGGTTCATGAGCTTCACCGCTTCTGTGAGAGGTGAAACTTGATGACGGCTTACAAACTGGATAGAAACAAAACTACCGA
>CAJLHL010000111.1 GCA_905206455.1 uncultured Eubacteriales bacterium | reverse complement strand
AGGCTGCGCTTTGCCACATCTATACGTTTCTCGGCCTCCCGGAGGGCAAGAAACCATTCGAAACTGCCCACCAGATCGCGCTTTGTACTGAGTTTATGTCCGGCGTAAAGCTGTGTAGTGGTCACGTGCTCGTGATCCAGCAATTTCTGCACATCGAAGATGGAATTTCCTCGTCCGATGAGGGATGTCGCCGCGGTAGCTCTCAGTTTATGGGGACTGTAACCCGCTGAACGGGAAGTTGACAGGGCGATGGACGTGTATTTTTTTACCAGTTCGCGGATCTGCCGCTCGGTCATCCGTCTGCCCTGCAGAGAGAGAAACAGCGCGTCCTCGCTGCCCGGTCTGATTTTCTCTTCGCTCATTCGCTCTTCGTCGATATATTCGTGGAGCGCTTTCAGAACAGTGCGGTTGTTCAGCGGCATGGCCGACTCTTTTCCTCTCTTCCGGTAGATGATGAATTCTCCTCTTTGAAAATTAAAAGAAGAGACATTGAGCTGCTGAAGTTCGGAGAGCCGGAGACCGTAAGTCAAAAACAGGATGAGAATCGCTTTGTCTCTTTTTTTTGTCTTTTTCCAGTATTGTTTCTCTTTTTCCGTGAGATGTTCTCCGGTGGAAACCGCATCCAGCATGATCATCACTTCGTTGTCCTGAAGCGCCTTGATTTCCCGGTCGGAAACCTTCTGAATCCGGATGGGATCAAACTGATCTGTAATATTTACGGGGATGATTTCTTCCCGGTAGAGAAATTTGAACAGTACGGAAAGAGAAGATTTTTTCCGCGCCAGCGTCTTATTATTGTTTTCATAGACCAGAATCTCACCTTCCTCGTTTTCCACACGGTATCTGCGGCAGTAATCGATGAAAATATTGATGTCCGCGCCTTTGATGGCGGCGAATTCCGAAGCTTTGATCTTTCTAATCTCCGAGGCTTCGGTGAGATCGGTGTGATCGATGAGATACTGGCAGAAAAACCGGATATCGTGAAGATACGCCAGCCTGGACATCGAAAGCAGAGACTGGCGCATATAGGCGAAGAAACCGCGCATAAAAGAGGGCAGTTCCGACTGGAGTCTGGCGCATTCGTCTTCGATCTGCATCTCTTTCAGCACCACATTGTCAGGCTTTCCTCCTTTATTCTGCAGGCGGATCTTCTCTTTTTCCGCAGAAACTGCTTTTTTTGTCGTCTTTTCTTTCGGGCCGCCTGTTTTTCTTTCTGCGCCCCTGTTTTTCTCTTCGTTTTTTTCTTCCATCCTTCCGCTTTCTTTCCATATTCCGGCTGATTCTTTGACAGAGGTCCCCTGTCTGCCGGAATTTTGCGATCTGCATGCAACGCATTCCCCTCTGTTTCGGCATAAATCAGAGCAGAGCTCCGACCAGTAAGGGGTAAAATTGAAACCCGTTTGATTGTATAATGTTGCTTCGGCGGTCCCGGTTATTTCAAAAGCGGGACTGTCGTCAACGGAAGGATTCCGATTGTTCTCTGATATAGGAGAGAATCAGAGACAGTATTTCTTCCTCACTTCCACCCCGCTCCGCGGAACAAGCGGCGCCTGCATCGCAGGTCATCTCGGAATTCTCCGAGAGATCAAACCAGCGAATATCCGGATATCTCCGGAACCAGGTCATCTGCCTCTTGGCATATCGCCGGCTGTTTCTCTTGATCAGTTCCGCTGCTTCTTCCATGGTGATCCGTCCGTTCATAGCGTCGATCATCTCTTTATAGCCGATTCCTTTCATGGAAATGTCGCTGGAGGACAGGCCCATGGACATGAGAGACCGAATCTCGTCTTCCAGACCGTCGCTGATCATCTGATCGACTCTGCGGTTGATGCGGTCATATAATTCAGCCCGATCTCTCTGAAGCCCTATGAGAATACATCGGTAATCCGGCGTACTGCGGAAAGACGTTTCGAAAGAGGGAATTTTCTCTCCGGATTTCGCAGCCTCGATGGCCCGTATCACTTTCCTGACATTGTTCGGATGAATCCGCGCGGCAGCATCCGGATCGATGTCATTGAGGATATCGTGCAGATATTGCGGACCTTTTTCTTCCGCTGTCCTCCGGTATTTCTCCCTCTGCTCCAAGTCGGCGGGGGGCGCGGAAAAGTCCATGTCATAGATCAGAGCGTTGACGTAGAGTCCTGTTCCTCCGGAAATCACGGGAAGCTTATCCCGCTGGAAGATATCTTCGATGCATTCTTTGGCCATGTGACGGTACTGCGCTACGCTGAAAGGTTCTCGGGGATCCACTGCGTCCACCAGATGATGGCGCGCAGCGGCCTGTTCTTCTTCCGTAGGCTTCGCGCTTCCGATATCCATAAATCGATAGATCTGCATGGAATCGGCGGATACGATCTCCCCGTTCAATTTCCGGGCGATCTGTACGGCGTATTTTGTCTTTCCTACCGCGGTGGGACCGACGATGACCGGGATGATTCTATTCTTCATTTTATCAAACCCTTTGCTTTTGTAAAAGTCTGTTTTCTTAAGGTTTTCTTACAGTTTTCTGAATATTTCGGTATCGCATCTGTTTCACTTACCCGTGGAGGGCAGATCCCGTTTTCTGTTTATGAAAAAGATCACTGCTGCGGAGGCAGAAACGTATACCAAAATCTTTTCTCGATATGTGGAAAGATTTGAATGTATTCAGCGTTTGAAAAGCGCCTCAATCTCTCTCTTTGTCATCTTAATGATCGTAGGCCGGCCATGCGGACAGGAGAAAGGATTTTCCGCCGCCGCAAGATCCCGCAGCAGCTGATCGATTTCCGCAGCGTCAAGACGGTCGTTTGCCTTTACCGCTGCTTTGCAGGCTCTCATAATGATTTTTTCCGCCGTGCGCCGGTCACGGAACGCACCCGGTTCATCGAGACTGTCAAAGAAATCGGTGAGAAATACCTCCGCCTCTTCGAAATCCATGTACATAGGAAATGCTTTTACCGCATAATTTTTCGGACCGAACTCCTCGATCTCAAAACCGATCTTTTGCAGAAACTTCAGCCATTCCGCCTCTTTATTTTTGACGCTGTGGCTCACGTCGATTTTCAGCGGAAGGGCGACTGTCTGAGAAGCGGTTTGTTGACCATAAAATTCTCTGGTTAACTTTTCATAAAAGATCCTTTCATGAGCCGCATGCTGGTCGATCATATAAAAAGTATCATCGCTGACACCCAGTATGTAAGCTGCAAAAATAGCCCCTACCGGACGAATTTCCGAAATCTGAAAAGGAATGTGTTCTGGAGGCGTGATATGAGGAGCGAAAATACTCTTTTCGGATTCTGCACGGATAACGTCTGCAGATTCCTGAGCTTTATACATACCTGAAGCTTCCGAACGCTCAGACGGGATCTGATAAGAAACTTCTTCCTCCGACGCAGATTCGGCAGATGACAAGAATCTGCTCCGGTCCTGCACATAGTTTCTGTCAGACGGATCGAAGCGTTCCGGACCGGAGATTCTTTTGTCTGTGAGATCTGCGCCATACTCCTGCTCCGCGCGCTTTTCTCTCAGAATGGCGCGGATATCGATCTGCTGCTCATCGTTTCTGCTGCCTGACAGAGTCTTTTTCTTCATCTCTGCCGTTTTTTCCGGACTTTCTTCCGAAGCGTCCTTTCGAAAGGTAATTTCTCCCACCGCATCTTTCTGATTGAGTCCTTTTTTGATGGCTACAGTGACAAAATCGCTGACCCGATCTTCGTCGTCGAATCGTATTTCTTTTTTGTTCGGATGAATATTGACATCCAGGAGTTCCGGACGCACACTGAGAAACAGAAAGACGACCGGATAGCGGCCTTCGAACAATCTCTGCCTGTAAGCGTCAGAGACGGCTCTTTCGATAACTTTGCTCTGAACATACCTTCCGTTTACAAAGAAAATCTGATTTTTCCGATTGATTCTCGTATGCTCCGGCGGGGAAATGTATCCTTCCAGATGAAAAATATCGTCTTCCGCGTCGTTGATGCGAATCATCTTCTCCGCCGTATGAGGATCATAGACCGTAGCGATGGCGAGAAATCGGTCTCCCCTGCCCGGCGTGGTAAAAAGCGTATTTCCGTTATTAATCAGACGAACCCGTATCTGCGGATATGCCAATGCGATCTTTGAGATAAAGTCGATGATCAGTGAACTCTCTGTGTTGTCTTTTTTCAGGAATTTCAGACGGGCCGGCGTGTTGTAAAAGAGATCACGCACCACGATGGTCATACCGTCGGGACAGCCGGTGTCGGAAACGGAAAGGATGTTTCCGCCTTCGTTGATCACCGACGTCCCCACCGGTTCCTCCGGGGATTTTGTGATAAGCTCCGTCCTCGAGACGGCGGCGATGCTGGACAGCGCTTCTCCGCGAAATCCCAGAGTTTCGATGGAATCCAGATCGCGTATTTTTTCGATCTTGCTGGTGGCATGGCGTTTAAACGCCAGTTCCACCTCTTCCTTCGGAATGCCGCAGCCGTTGTCCGTCACCCGGATATACGACTTCCCGCCGTTTTTGATTTCCACGGTAATAAAATCGGAACCCGCATCTATGGAATTTTCTACCAGTTCTTTTACGATGGAGAGCGGCCGCTCTACGACTTCGCCGGCCGCGATTTTATCCGCCAACTGTTTCGGCAGTTCCGCGATCTTTTTTCTTATAAAATCTGCCATCTGCATGCCTCCCTCTGCCCCCGTACTTTTGGCTGAAAGCAATCCGTGTGATTTCAGCTGAGGGTCATATTTTCCGGTAATGTTCAGACCTGTAGAATCCCCCGTGTCCGGACGGAGTTAACAATACGCCGCCGGCAGGCGGAAAACTATCTGTGTCTTTTATCTTAACATAAATTCTCAGCTATTACATCGTCTCTTCCGCCGCCTCTTTCAGCTGCTCCAGGATGGCGATGGCCCCGGAAGGCGTGATATTCATCAGATCGAGAGATTTCAGCATCTCCACAGCCGGATGACTCATAAAAGTGAGAAACGAAAGCTGCTGTGTCTCCGCAGCGTTTTCCGCTGCGGGTGTGTCTCCCCGCGCAGATGCGGCGGCAGTTTCCGCATCGGAATCCCGTCCGTCCGATAAAGGATGTAGCATTCTCTGATGCACCGATTCCTGATGTGACGCGGAGGCGGTTTCCAATTCCTGCAGTTTGATCTGGGCAGCTTTCAGCAGAGACTGCGGTACACCGGCCAGTTTCGCTACATGAATGCCGTAACTCTTGCTGGCGCTTCCTTCTGTGATTTTGTGCAGAAACACCACATCGCCGTCTTTTTCACTGACGGATACATTCAGATTTTTAAAACCTTCCAGAGACTCCTCCAGCACTGTGAGCTCGTGATAGTGAGAGGCGAACAGCGTACGGATACGGCGTTTCC
>CAJLHL010000110.1 GCA_905206455.1 uncultured Eubacteriales bacterium | reverse complement strand
CATCTCCTTTTTCTGTTTAATTGTAGGTAATCCTTGACCTGGTAGTTACTTATAAGTTTATACTATATTCTAAAGAAAACAAGTATAAATAATAAAAACAAATAAAATGGATTAGAAGTAAATCGTCTCAAACCTGCGGAGCTTTCTGCAGTGTATATATAATATGGAAGAGTTTTGGAAATGAAGGATATTTTCAGGTTTTCAGGAAAAATAAGGAAAAGAGAGAGTTCTCGGCAGAAAAAGTGTCAGATGGAATCCTTTGCCGAGGAAAGAATGAAAAAATATATTTCCGTCTTTCTACTGGTTCTTGCGACAGCCGTTTTGTGCGGATGTAGCGGAAGCGCGGAGGTATCGCAGGCGGATTCTCCGGCGCTGCAGAGCTGCGAGTCGTACGGTATCTGTGAAGGCGGAGAGCAGGATCAGTATATCATAGCTGAACTGATATTTGACCGGCCGGTTTCTTTTTCGGAGGAGCTGAAAGAGCAGCTTCGTGTAGTGATCGGAGGCCAGAGAATCGCTCCCGAGAAAATCGAGGTAGGCGCAGTGGAGAACCGGGAGGATGCCGTGCAGCTGAAAATGGCGGTACAGCAGGTTAACGACGGATATCTGGAAATCACCAATGCTCCCGGAGAAGAAAAGCTGACAGCTCTCACCGATGCGGAGGGCAGGTACTGTGCGGCTTCCGCGGATGTGAAGCAGCTGATCCCAAGCGGTGCAGCCATTACCACTCTGAAAAGTGATCCAGCGCAGACCGTTTGCAGGGTGGACCAGATTGTGACTCACAGAAGCATTATCTGGATTCAGCTTTTCAGCGGAAATCAGGCGGTGGAACCTTCGAATTCAAACACTACAGACGTGATGGAAGGCGCCTGTGCGGTGCACGAACACGAATTCCTCTGGGCTACAAAAGAGACGACGGCTGCGGATATTGCGGAGACTGTCTCTAACTTTTACGGGGAAGATTTTTCCGCTTCCGCAGAGGGCGATGAGATTACCGTCACCAGAAAAACGGGGGAGAACGCCGGGAATCTGGAACTGAAGATATATAATGGAAAATAAAAATACGGCAGTCGAGGATAATCGGAAAGTTATGAAAGCAGAGACAGCGCGGAGTTTAGGAAAGAGAAAAAGGAATATACCGGCGATTACGGCGGGACTGATCGTCCTGCTGCTGATTGCAGCGGTTATTTCCGTACTGATAGGAAGATATTCTATCACGCCGGACATGTTGTGGGAGATCCTGTTTCACGGCGATGATCCTCTGAGTGAGGAAGTGGAAGCTGCGTCTCTCGTCCTGTTTGAGGCGAGAATTGCCAGAATTGCGGCGGCGGTTCTGATCGGCGCCGCGCTTTCTGCAGCGGGGGCATCTTATCAGGGAATTTTTCGAAATCCCATGGTATCGCCTGATATTCTCGGCGCGGCGACGGGAGCGAGTTTTGGAGCGGCTCTGGCAATTCTCTTCGGAGCGAGTGCTCTGATGATTCAGGTTTCCGCTTTCTGTTTCGGTCTTGCAGCGGTAGCGGCGGCGTATTTCGCGAGTTCGGTTCTGACACGGCAGTCCGGTGGAGCGACTCTGACGCTGGTTCTCACCGGCATGGTGGTATCAGCGCTGTTCTCCGCGTTTATCTCTATCGTCAAATTTGTCGGAGACCCTTATGATACTCTGCCTACGATAACTTTCTGGCTGATGGGGGGATTGACCTATGTGACGAAAGGCGATCTTTTCATCATGCTGATTCCTTTTGCAGCAGGTATGATTCCGCTGCTGCTTCTGAGATGGCGGTTGAATATCCTGTCATTTGACGACGAAGAAGCGTCCTCGCTGGGGGTAGATACAAAAAAGACGCGGGCAGTCATTATTTTATGCGCTACGCTGATGTCTTCTTCAGCGGTAGCTGTAGGAGGCATGATCGGATGGGTCGGACTGATCGTTCCGCATATCGCCAGAATGCTGACAGGACCGGATTATTCCAGGATGCTTCCGTGCTCTATGCTGACGGGGGGCCTTTTCCTTCTGATCGTGGACGACATCGCCAGATGTCTCTTCGCGCAGGAAATTCCTCTCGGCGTACTGACGGCAATCATCGGAGCGCCGTTCTTTCTGTATCTCATGTTTCGTGGAAAGAAGAGTTTTATATGATGAGCAATTATACAGAGAAACATACGAAAAAATATATGAAAAAAGGAATTGCAGCGGTGATCTTTCTCTTCGCGCTTTGTCTCATCTGCGGATGCGGTCAGAAAGAGGAGAAAAAAGCTGTCTACGAAATCACGGCGGAGGGGAGCGCACAGGAGAGCGGCGTCATCGCTTTTGCAGGGCTTGAGATGAACGTATATCAGGATCCGGCGTCCAATCCGTGCGGAGATTGTCCGGATCAGCCGGTCAGCATTTATGTGGGAACCGATACGCCGGAAACCGTAGAGGCGATGGCGGAAGCGGTGCGGCGGGCCGACGATCTTTGGGAGGTTACAGAGACGACAGACCGCAGTCTGATCCTTCAGGAGAAGATACCGGGAAGTGTGACGGAAGAGCCGGAGCTTTCCGCGCCGAAAGGTTTGACGTTGACGGGTTCTTTTTCCCTCGTCGGGGGAGGTACGGACCAGCAGCAGAGCGCTGACGGAGAAAAAAACGGAACGTCCGCAGAGGCGATGAAGATAGTCAAAAATCTGGACGGAAAAGAGATGCAGGTTCCCGAGGAAGCTCCGGAGCGCATCGCTGCGGTTTACGGCCCCGCCTATGAGGCGCTGACCGTTTTAGGCGCAGAGGACAGAATTGTGGTCTGCGCGGATGTTCAGTTTGAAAATTTTCCGTGGGCAAAAAAAGTTTTTTCGAAGATTTCGGATCTTCCTTATCTGAAAAACGTACATACTTCGGTGAGTGCGGAAGAACTGAAGACCTACCGCCCGGATCTGGTGCTGACTTTCAGCCGTCCCAATGAGCTGAAACAGCTGTCAGCGCTGAACATTCCGGCGGTATATGGTGTGACTTCTCAGTCGCTCGATGATGTAAAAGATCAGCTGCGGGTTTACGCGGAAGCGGTAGGCGGCAGTGCGCCGGAGAGAGCGGAAAAATACGCGGCGTATTTCGATGAAAAACTGAAAATGGTCACCGACGTGACGTCGAAGATGGCGGACGCCGAGAAGCCTTCCGTATATTATGCGGGAATCGACATTCTTACAACTTATGGAAAATATTCGGATCTCAGTGATGTTATCGACGCTGCGGGCGGCCGAAGCGTTACGGCAGAACTGGATGCAGGAAATCATACACAGATCAATTTTGAGCAGCTGGCTTCCTGGAATCCGGATTATATCTTTATCGATCATGGCAGTATGAACGATCGGGAGACCGTAGAGGAAATCAAGGATGCCGCTTATGGAAATAAGAGGTATGCAGCGATCTCGGCGGTGAAAGACGATCAGGTCTATCTGACGCCGAGCGGCGTATTTTACTGGGACATGGGTCTGCAGAAGATTCTTCTCGTCATGTACATGGCGAAAACCATTCATCCGGAAGCTTTTGCGGATCTGGATATGGAGCAGGAAATTATGGAGTTTTACAGTGAGTTTTACGGATATGATCTTTCCAGAGAGGATGCGCACCGCATTCTGATGAGAGAAGATCCTGTCGGGTGATTTAAAAAAACGTAAAAACAGCTGGATATTACTGGCGAACAGGTCGGTGCAGAGGGATGTTTGGACATGGAAGAGCGGGCTGAAACGGAAGCGCGACAGTCTCCGAAGAAGAGCAGTGTGCAAAAGGATCCTCTCGAAAGAAAAATTAAAAAATTATATGATAATTAAAAAGTGAATAATATAAAAAACAAAGGGGGTACCCCCTTTGCTGGCAAGGCTTCGCCTTCCCAGCAAAGGCTGTCTTCTTTTATTAGAAAAATGATATAGCGTCTGACATTTTCCGCTTTTCTCCGCGGATTTGATTTCCTGGTTCAGCAAAGAGGACATTCTTCGTTCAAATCCAGAGCGGAGGAGAGGTTGCGGCGCCATATCAAAACGGTTTGCACGTTTTTGTCAGAAACGTCGAGAGCGCTGCTCCGATGGAAATGAGGAAAGAAACATGCTGGAGATCGAAAAAGCAGTCTGCGGATATCGGCGCGGCAGAAGAGTGAAAAAAGTGATAGAAGGGATTTCCATGACGGTCGAACCGGGGGAAGTCATGTGTGTTCTCGGTTCCAACGGTATCGGTAAGACGACACTCTTCCGATCGGTGCTCGGAGGGATTCCTCTGCTGGGGGGAACGGTGAAAATCGATGGGGCTGATCTGTCGGAACTCTCCATTCGGGAGAGGGCGAGAAAGATCGGTTATGTTCCCCAGTCGCATACGCCTCCCTTTCCATTTACAGCCGCTCAGGTGGCGGTAATGGGCAGGACATCCCATATGCAGACGTTCGCATCCGCATCTAAAAAGGATTATGAAATAGCCGAGGAAGCGCTGGAACTGATGGGCGTGGGATATCTGAAGGACGAGGCCTATACAGAGATCAGCGGCGGAGAACGCCAGTTGGTACTCATCGCCAGAGCCATCGCACAGGAATCGGATTATCTGATTATGGACGAGCCTACGTCAAATCTGGATTTTGGGAACCGGGTCCGGGTGCTGCGCCGCGTCAGACAGTTGGCGGAGGCGGGAAGGGGGGTCATTATGACGACTCACGATCCGGATCATGCCTTTGCGGTATCTTCTAAGGTGACCGTAATTAAAAAAGGCGGGGAATATCTCACCGGAGATACCGATGAGATTCTTACCTGCGCTCTGATGGACGAAATTTATGGGATTCGAACGGGCGTCGCCGATACGGTGGCTCCTGACGGACGCAGAGTAAAGACAGCGGTAGGATATTTATAACATTACATTTGTTGATAACCGTGAGCACAGGCATGACGCGCGGATGCCGACGCACACATTTATCATATATAACAGTATATCTCAAACAGAAGGATTAGCTTTAGGAGTTGACAAAATGAAAAAAACGAAAAAAGCAGTCAGTCTTATCCTCGCATTTGCGATGGTCTTATCCGCAATGTTGGGATGTATGACAGTCTCTTCTTTTGCGACTGAGGGACAGGCAACAGAGGGACCAAAATTAGTTGATTACAGTATCGATATTGCAAATGATACGAAAACAGAGGCAGGTGCTGAATTTAAGATCAATTTAAAATTCGACCAACAGATAAAGATTGTAGAGAAATGGATTTTATCTGCATTCAATATTACTCTGAACGGCGGAAGCAGTTTAGATAGTATGGGCTTCGAGTTAAAAAGCGGCGAGGTGTCTTCTGATGACGAAAAAACAGTAATTCTGGATGTGAAGGCAAAAGAAGATGTTAAAATGCCGAGACTCGTCAGCGGTGAATTAGACGTATCATTAAAGTCAA
>CAJLHL010000109.1 GCA_905206455.1 uncultured Eubacteriales bacterium | reverse complement strand
CGGCCGAAGAAATTGGCGGAAACGGCCGACAGCGCCTTTCTTCCATCCTTCGTAAGGATCACGGGAATTCCGATATCCGGCAGCATCTCCTCTGCGACGATGACCGCGGCTCCCGCCTTCTGAGCCGCCGCGGCAAAAGCGTGGCCATCGCTCTGAAAACCTCTGACACAGACAAAGAGATCTCCCGGCTGCGTTTTTCTCGAGTCATAACTCACACCGGAAATTTCAATATTTTCCTGTCCGTTCTCACATGTGATATCCGTATTTTTCAACAATTCTAAAAGTTTCATATCATTTTACCTCGATTTCGGAATCTGATTTCCTCTGTTCCCCTTCGAAAAAGTTCCTTTTGCAAAAACCGGAAGAACCGCCGTCTCTGCTCCGCCGCAGTTTTGCTGACGGCCGCGCGGTTACTGACTGTACAGACAAACGGAGTTTCCTACGGTGATCTGATCTCCTGCTTTTGGATACTGGTCTATAACCTCGAACTCTTCATTTCCCGAAGGGCAGGCCACCGCTGTCAGTCCGAGCTTCCGCAGAGTCTCCGCGGCGGAAATGTAACTCGCTCCGACCAGATCCGGCACAGTCACCTTTTCCGCACCGGCTTCCGGAGCCTCGCCGTCCGCATAGATCGGTTCTACTTTGAGATATTTCAATGTATTGGTCAGAATCGATTTTACTCCCGGTCCGGCAGTCAGGTTTCCGTAATGTACGCCTTTCGGAGAGTCAACGATGACGAGAACCGCAACCTGAGGATCGTCCATCGGCGCCATTGCGAAGAAGGAGGAATACGTATATTCCGTATACTTGCCGTCTACCGCTTTCTGTGCTGTACCCGTCTTGCCGCCGACGCGGTATCCCGGCAGATAAGCCGCTTTACCGCCGCCGTCTTTTACCACGCCCTCCATCATCATGCAGATCTCACTGGCGGTCTGTTCCGACGCTACTTGGCGAACTACGGAAGGTTCAAATTCTTCAATAGTATTGCCATCGTCGTCCACCAGTTCTTTCACCAGACGCGGCTGCATCATCTTTCCATCATTTCCGAAAGAACTCAGCGCCGTTATCAGCTGAATCGGAGTACAAGCGATGCCCTGGCCGTAGGAAATAGTGGCCAGCCCCACCGGACCGGCGGACTGTTTCGACTGCAGAATGGACGTAGCCTCGCCCGGATAATCGATTCCGGTCGTACCGGTAAATCCGTAACTGTCCAGATGCTCATAAAATTTATCGATGCCGATTCTCTGTGACAGAGTTACAAATACCGGGTTGCACGAATTTTCAACGCCCTTCGCCAGATTTTCCGCACCGTGAGAGGCCGGATATTTATGGCACTTCAGCTTCTGACCCGCCACGTTCAGCCAGCCGCTGCAGTAAAAGCTGTCATTGACACTGGTAAGCCCTTCATCCAGCGCGATGGCTGTCGTTATAAGTTTGAACGGTGAACCGGGCTCATATGTATCGTTGATCAACGGATTTCTCCACATATTGTTCCAGTATTCGACTTTCTCCGTATCGCTGAGCCCCTCCAGCACCTCCTGTTCGGTTTCGAGAAGAGGAGTTCTCGGATCATTCAGATCGAAATCAGGATAGGAAGCCATCCCGAGAATATACCCGGTCTTCGGATCCATGACAATCGCCATGGCCCTGTCTGCATCGGTATCGAGAGTAACCTGCTCCAGTGCGTTTTCCACATAATGCTGAATAACCTCGTCGATAGTCATCACGATATTGAATCCGTTTTCCGCCGGATAATACTTTTCCACGCCGTTGGTCAGATTCCGTCCCGAAGCGTCGGCGTTTTTGATCCATCGTCCGTCGGTTCCATTGAGATACTGATCGTAGTAAAGCTCGATTCCGGACATACCGTTGTTATCGTCATTTGTACTGCCGATCACATGCGAAGCGAATGCTCCCATCGGATAATACCGCTTTACCGTCTCCGCGATCTGAAGGCCCGTGATTCGGCTCTCATCCCCGCCTTTGGCCATCTCTTCGCGGATCTTCGCTACTTTTTCGTCGTCCACATACTTTTTCAGTTTCTGCAGCGATGTATCGCCGGTGATAATCTCATAGACCTCATCTTCCGTCATGTCTCCGAGAATATCGGAAAGAACCGAGGCCATCTCTCTGGCATAACCCGATTTTTCTTTTTCCGCCGCTTTTACTTCTGACGGACGCACCCAGACAGTGCTCATCGACTGATTGATCGCCAGCGGTTTATTGTTCGTATCATATATATTACCCCGCTTGGCTGTAATCGGAACGTCTCTGGTCTGCTGTCTGAGAGCCTGAGATGAATAATCATCCGCTTTGATAATCTGGATTTGTCCCAGACGGAGAGCCAGAACGACAAACATGATAATGATCACGGAGAAAAAGAAAACGAGTCTCTTTTTGCTCGTCATCGCGGAGATTTTTTTTTGCTTCGCCATATTCCATACCTCTGCTGTTTTCTTAAATAAAGTATAAGACGCCCGATGTTCTGCTGTCATGAGGCGCCTTAAATAATCGCTATATTACTTTATGCGGCAACTTTACCGATTATGTTGCTGCGTCTTCAGGAAGCGACAGGTCCCGCCAGCAGATGCTTCGCCGCAGCCGAAACGTTCTTCTCCGCCGCTACCACCGCCGTACCCTTCTGTGACAGGGACAATTCTGCTATATACGATTCGACCTCCGCGCTGCCCACCAGTGCGTTCGTATAGACATACTGCTCGCTGGTCGGATAAATCATACCGAGATTTGTCTCGGCATATTCCTCTACATAGTCCAGCCCGCTGGAAGAATTCAGCTGAACGTGCAGATTGTCGATGTCCCCTTCGAGCACGCTGATCTCCTGATTCAGCGAATTGATGCTGTAATTGATGCTCGAAGCGCACGCCTGCAAAAATATAACCGCTATGCAGCAGATCCCAATCACAGCGATCACCAGAAGAATGTGCCCTTTTTCCTTTGCAGTGACTCGGATCACGGGCTCCTTGACAGGTTCACGCTTCGGGCGCTCTTTTTCCGGCTCCAGATCGATACCGTATTTTACATAGCTTTCCTGATATTTATGCCATTCATCAGCTGCTATCATTTTACACTACCCCCATCATTCATTCCTACTTCTCTCAACAAAAATTTCAATATATCATATCCTTTCCGCCACCCGGAGCTTCGCGCTGCGGGAACGCGGATTGTTTTCGATTTCTTCTGCCGACGGAAGAATCGGTTTTCCTGTAATCTTTCGTATCTCGGGTTTTTTGCCGCATACGCACGGAAGATTTTTGGGACAGGTACAGGGATTTGCCCGGTAGGCAAATTTTTCTTTCACGATGCGGTCCTCCAGAGAATGAAACGTGATGATACACAGACGCCCCTTCGGCGCCAGCACATCGATGAAGGAATCCACCGCTTCTTTCAGCTGTCCCAGCTCATCGTTGACTTCGATGCGGACAGCCTGAAACGTTCTCTTCGCCGGATGAGGTCCTTCTCTTCTCGCCGCCGCCGGCACCGCCGCCTTGATCACGTCCACCAGCTGATCCGTCGTCTCGATAGGATGTTCTTCCCTGGCTTTTACGATAAAATCGCTGATCCGGGAGGCCCATTTTTCCTCACCATAAGAGCTGATGATCCGCCTGAGCTCTTTTTTATCGTATTTATTGATCACATCATAAGCGGAAAATGGCTCCTCTGCATCCATACGCATGTCCAGCGGAGCGGACTGCATATAAGAAAATCCCCGTTCTCTGACATCGAGCTGATAGGAAGATACGCCGAGATCCAGCAATCCCCCGTCGATACGCCCGATACCGTATTGTTCAATAACCCTTTTGACAGCGGAATAATTGTCGTGCACGAAAATCTTCCTGCATGAGAATTCCCTGAGCCGCTCCTGTGCGGCGCGCAGTGCGTCTTTGTCGCGGTCGATGCCGATGAGAAGTCCGTTTTCATTCAGCTTTCCGCAGATTCCGGCCGCATGGCCTCCGCCTCCCAACGTCCCGTCTACGTAAACTCCGTCGGGACGGATATTCAGATTGTCAATCGCTTCCTCATAAAGCACAGATACATGTGAAAATTCCATATTTAAATTCCCAGACCTTCCATTTTTTCCGCGATCAACTCACTGTCCAGCTCAGGGCTCTCATTATAGCTTTCCCAATCCGCCTTGCTCCAGATTTCCACACGGCTGTCCACACCGATGGATACCACTTCTTTATCGATATGCGCGTGTCTGCGGAGATCGGATGAAATATTGAGCCTGCCCTGTTTGTCCATTTCACATTCCACCGCATTTGCGAAGAAATAACGTGTGAAAGCTCTGCCCTCTTTACTCGTCAGAGGCACTGCCTTCAGCTTATCCCGAAAATTGACCCATTCGCTCATCGGAAACAAAAAAAGACAATTATCCAGTCCCTTCGTCAAAACAAACCCCTCGTTCAGCTCTTCACGGAACTTAGACGGTATAATGATTCTCCCCTTTGAATCTATATTGTGATAATAAGTTCCGCTGAACATCTGCTTTTCTCCGATTCAGGGCGGCCCTTTTCCGCCGGCTTTCCCGTTTTATCCGCCGATCTCGTCCTGTCTGCACTCTGTCATCCTCCGCAGACCAACGGATCCGGCAAAAGCGGCAAAAAAAGATTCGCCTTCTCCACTATCGATTTTATACATCCACTATACTCCATTTCAAACCACTTTTCAATAACCGCTCCCCACCAAAAGGTATTTTTACATATATTTGCGCAAAAATATAATCCAGCCGTTTTTCAAACGCAGCAGATCATACAATATGTGGTATTTCATCGTCATTTATACCCATATATCGTCTACATTTGGTATTTCGACAAATTCCATTTCACACATATTTTTCCGCTGTTTTTTCGATATTTTTCCGCTGTTTTCAGGTCATTTTCTCGCTTTTTGTGCCCCTGCGCTCCACTCTTACCCGGCCGTAGAACTCCACCCGCACTCCACCGGAATCGGATAATGCAAAAATCCTCCACCTGAGAAAACAGCGAACAAACACCCGCGGAAAAGAAAAAAGCGGAAATGACGGAATCAAGCGGCCAACGCCGGCAAACACCGGAGCATTTTCGCACAAAACTCTCCGGCGGTCCGCAGGAACAAACCGCCGGAAGTTTTTCAGATTCCTATTTCCGCATGCCGTCCTCAAGAGGACGTTTTACAAATTACTTTCTCTGAAATTTCTCTGAAAACAGACAGATAAAACGATTAAAAAACATCCTTTCCTGTATTCCAGACCGGAACAGAGCGCCGATCGGCCCGCAGCATCAAAAATACGAATGTTTTCTGGCGAGATGAAGAAATGCTCATATAAAAAACCCTCAAAGCGGAACACTGTCCGCTTTGAGGGTAAAATACCTGGTATCCCGTAGGGGAGTCGAACCCCTGTTGCTACCGTGAGAGGGTAGAGTCTTGACCACTTGACCAACGGGACATAATAACTCATAACAGAATTATTATATCCCGGCTCGTTCTATATGTCAATATAATACAGACCATTTCTCACAAAATCTGTGGAAAGAATCCTTTCACTGCAAAAAAGATCACCGGTACTAACAGAGACG
>CAJLHL010000108.1 GCA_905206455.1 uncultured Eubacteriales bacterium | reverse complement strand
AGCCGAATCAGTTGTTCCTTAAATGACATCGGTCTATCTGCCTCCTTTTTTCCTTTTGAAACGGCAATTGATTCTGTTATCGTCATTTTTTCCTCTGAGGATTTTTCTGCGCTGTGAAAGCGCCGATCCGGATAAAAGAATGTCTGCCTGATTCTGTACATCTAAATTATAACAGAGATCGGAGAAAATGGCTGCCTGTGAGAACTGGCAATTTGTCAACCGGATTTAACATTCCGGTATTATCAATGGATTTGGCTGATTATTTCAGCGGCCGAGCAGAAGAGAGAACGCGCACCACAAAAGAATCAGACTCATCAGAATATGAAACGGCCGGTAATATTTTGTCAGGAATTCTTGAAATATATTTCCCGCGGCGGCCCAGGTCAGAATTCCTGCCATTCCTGTGGCTGTCATGACTCATGCGTGAATCAGAAGTGAGCGGAGCGTCTGGCCATGAGGTGAGAGATAGCCTGTATAAACGGTGATCGCGTAGAGAATGATCTTTGCGTTGACAAATTGCAGAAAGAAACCTTTTGAGAAAGAGATCTTCGTATATTCCGCATCATCGGGCCGGCTCAAAGCGATATGGACTGCGAGAAAAACGATATAAGCGGCGCCTGCATATTTCAGAATCCCGGTGACAGAAGGGAGATATGTCACCAGCTCATAGCAGAACAGGGCGCAGAGGATCATGACGCTGAGAAAACCGAATCCGATGCCGCATAGGATACTTTTTCCCCGGCGCCAGCCCTTCTGGCTGACAGAATAGAAGGCGAGAATATTGTTTGGCCCCGGTGTAAAAGCCGTCGCCAGGGAGTAGGGCAGATAGGAAAGAATCGCTGAAAGTAACACTTGTGAACCTCCTTTTTTCTATATATAATACAACCGAATAGATATTTTTATCAAATTGATATATTTAAAATTATAATTTAATTATATTGAAGTATATAGGAGCGATCAGATGGAATTAAAATATTTAAATACCTTTCGGATGATTGTAGAAGAGGGCGGTTTTTCCAAGGCTGCGGAGCGTCTGAATTATACACAGTCTACGATCACCTTTCAAATCGGTCAGCTGGAACGGGAACTTTCCGTCCGTCTGTTTGAAAAGATCGGCAGAAGAATGGTTCTCACAAAAGCCGGTGAAGATCTGCTCCCTTATGTAGATGAAGTTTTGTCTTCGATAGACCGGCTGCAGAATTTCAGAAATGATCTGGCAGAATGCCGGGGGACTTTGCGTATCGGCGTCGGAGAGACGCTGCTGTACAGTCACATGCCGGCGGTTCTGAAAGAATTTCACCGGCAGGCGCCGAAGGGACGGCTGTTTCTGCGGTCGATGAATTGTTACGAGATACGGGATGAACTGCTGGCCGGTTCGCTGGATATCGGTGTATTTTACGATTGTGTGGGAGGCTTCGGAAGGAGTCTCACTACACATGCACTCGGTACATATTCGTTAGCGCTGGTGGCGTCACCGGAAATCAGAAGGCAGTACCCTGATTTTATTACGGCAGACCAAAATATACCGGTGCCGTTTATCATCAATGAGCCTTCCTGTGTATTCCGCCAGATATTTGAACGCTACCTCGGCCAAAAGTCTATCGCACTCGATCACACTATCGAACTCTGGAGCATTCCCACGATCAAAAATCTCGTGAAGAGCGATGTGGGGATATCCTATCTGCCGCGTTTTTCCGTACAGGCGGAGTTAGCGGAGGGAAGCCTTGCAGAAATCCCTACCGAATTAACCGGTACGACGATTACCGCGATCTGCGGCCATCATAAAAACAAATGGCTCAGCCCGCTGATGCAGTTGTTTCTTGAATTATGCACCGACAAGATCCGGTCAGAGGTCTGAAGCCGGAATTTTCGTGAAAGAAAAATGAATGACAGAAAAAAGATTCGATTTCCCGATTCCTTAATTTTCATTATTTCTCAAGCTGCATTTCCATAGGAATTAGTTTTATGATAAAATCATTTTTGTCTCTGTCCGGATCGGAGTCTTCTTTTCACCGCGCAGATATTTTGCGCGCCGGTCTCTTGCGTGTGCGTCTCTCCGGTAGACGGAGAGAAGAACGGGGCGGAGAACAGGGAAATGAGTTTATGAGAAAAAGGAAAGGGAACAGGGTTTATGAAATTTGTAATCGAACATCTGTCAAAGCACTTTGAAGCGAAACGCGTCCTGCAGGATATCGATTTTACCTTTGAAAGCGGTAAGATTTACGGACTGCTGGGAAGAAACGGAGCGGGAAAGACCACGCTTTTCAATTGCCTCAACCGGGATATCAGGACGGACGGGGGTCAGTTTTATCTGGAGACGGAGGAGGGCAGAAGAGAGGTGAGGCCGGAAGATATCGGCTATGTGCTGTCTACGCCTACCGTACCGGAATTTCTCACCGGCAGGGAATTTCTGAAATTTTTTCTGGAAATCAATGAAAAATATATCGAGGACCTGCAGCCTATCGACACGTATTTTGATTATGTGAGCATCGCTCCGGAAGACCGGGATAAGCTGATGAAAGATTATTCTCACGGGATGAAAAATAAAATGCAGATGCTGATCAACATCATCGCCAAGCCGGAGATTCTGCTCCTGGATGAGCCGCTGACGTCGCTGGATGTGGTCGTGGCGGAAGAGATGAAACAGCTGCTGAGGGCTTTAAAGTCAGACCGTATCACGATTTTTTCCACTCATATCATGGATCTGGCGCTGGATCTCTGCGATGAAATCGTTCTGCTCAATCACGGAGAACTGGAAGTGGTGGACAAGAGCGATCTGGACAGCAAAGAGTTTAAAGAGAAAATTATCGCGGCGCTGCGGGAGGATGGTCATGAATAAGACATTTCAAATCGCATTTAGGCTGAAAAATTCTTACCGGGCCAACAGCGTGATCTTTTCGCTGAAACAGGTTCCGCTGCTGAAACGGATTCTTCCAGACTCGCTGTATGGTTTTCAGGATCTGAAGGTTCTGGCCAATATCATCGCCGCCGTATGGGAATTCTTTTCCATCTTTGCGGGAAAATTTCTTTATCTGCTGCTGCTGTTCGGTATCTGTCCTCTGTACAGCAAAGTGAATCAGGATCAGATGTTTTTGCATCTATTGTTTTTTCTGACGGTCATCGGCGCTTTTATGAATACTTACCTGTTTAATCCGACGAAGGATAAATTCTACGCGGTGATGCTGATGCGCATGAACGCGCGGGAATATGCGCTGACAGATTACACGTATGCGATTCTGAAAGTTATCGTGGGATTTCTGCCGTTCTCGCTGTTTTTCGGTCTGTACAAAGGGGTGCCGCTGTGGATTTGCCTTCTGATCCCGTTTTTTGTCGCCGGCGCCAAGCTGCTGATCGTGATGGTCACCCTGCACCGCTATGAAAAGACGGGAAAGATCACCAATGAAAATCAGCTGGGAAGGTTCGGATGGATTGTCTTCGCTCTGCTCATGGCTGCGGCATGTATACCGCCGGCCGCCGGCTTTGTTCTTCCTGCGGCGGTTTCTGCGGGACTGATGATCGCGGTCACCGCCGGAGGGCTTCTGTCCGTATGGAAGGTCGCCGGGTTTAAGGATTACAAGGACGTCTATCGTCAGATCCTGAGTCAGGCGAAAAATCAGATGGATCTTCGCGGACAGATGAAGACGCAGACCAGGGAACAGAGCCGTAAAATGATCTCCGCGGACACGACGATCACCAGCCGGAAAAAGGGATTTGAATATCTCAATGAGCTGTTTATCCGGCGGCATCAGAGACTTTTGTGGAAGACTTCCAGGAAAATCGCGCTGGTATCTCTGGGGATTGTCTGCGCGGCTCTTTTGGGGTTTTATCTGTCTCCGGAATTCAGGAAGACGACCAACGAATTATTGATGGTTTATCTGCCGTATTTTGTATTCATTATGTATGCTATCAACCGGGGAACCGGCTTTACTCAGGCGCTGTTTATGAACTGCGATCACAGTCTGCTGACGTATTCTTTCTATAAACAGCCAAAGTTTGTGCTGAAACTGTTTCAGATTCGTCTCCGGGAAATCGTCAAGGTCAATCTGCTGCCGGCGGCGGTGATCGGCGGCGGTCTGGCGGGGCTGCTGTACGCTTCCGGAGGGACGGAAAACCCCGTGAACTATGCGGTGCTTTTCGTGTCGATCATCTGCCTGAGCATTTTCTTTTCGGTGCATTATCTGACGATTTACTATCTGCTGCAGCCGTATAACGCAGGCACGGAGATTAAGAGCGCTACATACCGCATAGTGACGATCGTCACGTATTTCATATGCTTTTTTATGATGCAGATCCGGATGTCCACCATGATTTTCGGCGGAATGACCATCCTCTTCTGTGTCCTGTACTGTATCGCGGCCAGCGTTCTGGTATATAAGTTCGCTCCGAAGACGTTTAAACTGAGAGTATAGAAAAATAAGCCGCAGCTTGCGGAAGAGGAACATTTCTGAAGCGCCGGGCGGACTGTCCGGCGCATTTTTACGGGACTATTTCCAGGATTCTGGTGCGACGGCAATCACGATTTCTCCGCCTCCGGTGAGATAATAACATACCGCCGGGACGGAAAGGACGCTTCCGTCTTCTGCAAATTCAGGCTGCCGGCCGCCTTTCACGCGGTAACCGAAAAGCGCCGGGATGTCGCCGATGGTGTCGCTCAGGATATCCATGCCTCTGCCGCGGAGCGTCTTTCGCTGCGGGTCGTATTCCATGGTGCCGGGAAGTGCTTCGCGCACGTCTTCAATGTATTTCACCCCGGTCAGCGTGATATCGTCGCCATCGGTGAAGATGAGATCGTAGGAAAAGGTCACATAGGGGAGACCCTCCGCCTCCGACCAGTCGCAGACGATGACCTGTTCATCGTGGATGAGGATTCCGGCGTTCTGACCTCCGGTGAGCTCCGTTAGATTTTTTATTTTTTCGCCGATATGCGCTGGAAGTTCTTCCGGGCGCAGTTTTGTGCTGATTTTCATGGGATTCCTTTCTGACCGGCGATCGGTCCTGAATTGTATTTTTTCCCGCGGGCAGGAGAGCCGCTGAGTCTTCTGACGGACGACAATCTGTTTCCGCCGTTTTCTGAAGCGGACGGGTTCCGTTGAAAATGCTTGTCTTGATCAGATTCTAACCGAGCGGCGGCCGGCCGTCAACTTCGGGACGCATTCTTTTCATGTTTTTCAGACATGGCGGATAATACATGATACGCATTTGACTCCGGGGATACATGGGAATAAAATAGCGAAAAAAGCCGGTTTCTGCCGGCGGGTAAGAAAAGAGGGGGATTTCATGAGTAAACGAAGGATGAAAGAGCGCGGGACAGCGCGGAAAGACGTGTGGTTTCGTCGCAGAGGAAAATTTGCCGCCGCTACTGCACTGTTGCTGTGTCTCTGTACGGCGTTTTCCGGCTGCGCCGGCTCGGAGACAGCGACGAGCCGGCAGGCGGAACTTCGCGCAGAGGCGAAGCAGTATGATCAGGCGGTGAATGAGCAGGGAATTGCGGTGGATCTTTCGGAAAATCCTTATTATATGAAGGAACATCCGGAATTTCAGTACAGTCAGCCGGAGACGATCACCTATGACTCGGAAGTGACCGGTACAAAGCGTCACGCGAATATCCTTCTGCCGGCGGATTATGATGCGGATCGGCAGTACCCGGTGCTCTATCTTCTCCACGGTCTGGACGGAAGTCACCGGACTTGGAAGAATAAAGACGGGCATATTATGCTTCAGAATCTGACATATCTTTAC
>CAJLHL010000107.1 GCA_905206455.1 uncultured Eubacteriales bacterium | reverse complement strand
GTCTCTGCAGATATCCCTGCAACGTTCCTGCTGCTCAGGACTCGTCACCTGATCTACGACGGTCATCACCACATTGGGTACATATTTCGTACAGTCCGAAGTGAATTTTTTCATCGCTTCATAAGATTTCTCGCCGAACTTCGGGCGGACGATTTTCAGATATTCTTCAGGATCGTCGGTATTCAGACTGACGGAAACGGTATCGATCCGTCCCTTCAGCTTATGCGCCGTAGGTTCCGCCCAGATGAGATCCGACAGTCCGTTGGTATTGATGCGAATTTTGATATCCGAATGTTCTCTCACGTACGCCGCTACCTGCAGCAGATCGTCGAGGCGTTCCGTCGGTTCACCGTAGCCGCAGAAGACTACTTCATCATAATCCTCGAGATTCCAGCGGTCCAGGCTTTCGCAGACCTCCTCTACCGAAGGCTCTCTCGAAAGCCAGAGGCTGTCGGAGCCGTATACGCCGTCCCCATTTGCTCTAAGACAAAAAGTGCAGGAACAGGGACACCGATTTGTCATGTTCACATAGATTCCGTTCTTTACCTGATATGTAATTGTCATATTTTTTCTCCTTTTCCTTAAAACAGATTCCGAAGATTTTCCGATATCGAAAAAGTCAGAAACATCCGCGCACAGCGCCTGCCGGCGGACGCCGCGCTATACGCCCTACCCGTTTTTCAAAATTTTTTCCTTCAGATGCATTCTGTCAAAGCTGTTTCCTGCGATAATATAAAATACCGCGCTCAGCAGCACCTGAATCAGGTATCCGGGGATTCCGGCCAAAGGCGCCGCCCAGTTTCCCGTAATCAGGCTTTCATACAGATAATATCCGCCGGCACACAGAACCAATGACGGCAGCAGAGCGATATAATTGCGCCGGCACAGGATCTTATCCATCTTTGAAGTAAAACAAAAAGCCGTCAGCGCCTTAATCACTATCGTTCCCGGCGCCCAGAGCGCATATCCCGACAAGATATCCGCCGCCCCGGCGCCGATCGCTCCCGCCGCCGCTGCATACCAGGGCGGAAGCATCGACGACGCCAGATACAGAACCCCGTCGCCGACATGAATATATCCCGTCCAGTGAGGGATATGGAGATAGGCGGTGAAAATATAAATGACAGCCGCATATACCGCCGTAAGAGTCAGATATTTTACATTATTATTTCTCATGATCATTCTCCAAGTTCACAAAGAAATTCTTCAAAACAGATACCGTCGGTCTTCGGAATCCCCATCTCCACAGTCCTCTTCAGCGTCCTGCCGATAAAAGAGGAGGCTCTCTTTACCGACCAGACGAAATCGCGGCCGCTGACTGCATCCGCTGCGATAATCGAAGCGAAAACATCCCCCGTGCCGGAACGAAAATCCCCAACTCTATGTTCCCTGACGATCATTGGCGTCCGCTCTCTCTGATAGACATAATTCAGGAGATCGGACCCGTCGGACAGCCCGGAAATCACCACTTTCTTCGGTCCCATACCGGACAGCCTTTCCGCGAGATCCAAAAGTTCTTTTTCCGACAGGTCTTCCCGATATTCTCTGCCCGTCAATATGCACGCTTCGGTCAGATTTGGCGTCAGAATATCCGCATACTTCACCAGTTCGTGCATATCTTTTGCCAGAGCTTCGCTGTAAGTCGGATAGAGCTTTCCATAGTCGCCCATCACAGGATCGACGAGAGTCAGACACCCCGTCGTATGAAAATCGCGAAAAAACCGCTCCACAATCTCAATCTGCCGATGAGAACCGAGAAATCCCGTCATAATGCCGTCGAATTTCAAGCCCAGCTTTTTCCACTCCCCCGCATAGGCTTCCATATCGTCCGTACAGTCTTTGAAAAAGAAACTTTCAAATCCGGTGTGATTGGAAAAAATCGCAGTGGGCAGCGCGCAGCACTGAATTTTCATAGCGGAGATGACTGGCAGGCAGACCGAAATAGAACAGCGGCCGAATCCCGAAAAGTCATTGATCACAGCAATTTTTTTCTGTTTATTATGTGACATAAAATACAACCTGCTTCCCGATGAATCAGTAATTACGTAACGATATTATATTAGGTCGAAACTGACATTATTAAAATATCCAGATTGCAAAAAAAATATATGGCCAGATCTTTGATCTGACCATATTTCCCGCAGCAGCAGGCGGAAGGCAAACTGCTGAAACTCTATTTAGAAAGAAACAAAAGAGGAAGAATCTTTTTTCATAAGACAAAAGAACTCCGGTCTTCCATCGCAGCCGAAGCAGGAAGAGACGACAGGCCTCTGACACTGAATCTTCCGGAGAAGCAGAGAAATTGCAGCGCCGTTCTCCGTTTCACTCTATTTGTCAAACCGCCGGCATACCGATCTTTCTGTTAAACCGGTCGAGCGCAAAAGCCGCCGTGATTCCCGCGATCAGACAAATAACATTCACAGCGCAGCCTGCAGGACTCTGTGCGAAGCTTTGAAACGGGATAATTACAATCGTCGCCGCCATGACGATGCCGATGATTCCATGAAAGGCGATACTGTAATAATTCTCCATCAGACAATTCACCGCTTTCGCCAGCAGTACCACTGTCAGCAGCGCGCCTATTCCGGCGGGAAGGAGGATTTCAGAGTTCAGACTTCCAATCCCCGTCACCAGCGGCGTGTAAAGACCCAGAGGCATCAGCAGTGTCGAAAAACTCATTCCTGGAGCGATAACGCTGAGAGCAATACAGAATCCGCAGAAGAGATACCAGTTAAAATTCGGCATAATCTCCGCCTGAATCAGCTGAAGGCTCCAAAGCAGAGCGAGAATCGCCGCAAAACAGACCGCGAGGGAAATAAACGAACCTTTGCTCCGGCCTTTTATTCCCGCTTCACGAAACAGCGACGGCAGCATTCCTGCGATTAAGCCCACAAACAGACATACAGACGGATCCGGGTATTTCTCCAGCAAAAATCCCAGCATTCTGGCCACAACGACAAAACCGAAGCTTCCTCCTAAAATCAGCGGAATGAGAATATGATACCGTTTTCTTAATGTCCGGACCGGATGAGAAAACAATTCCATGACGGTCTTGTAAACGCCGAATACAACGCACAGGACTCCGCCGGATATTCCGGGTAGAACCGCCCCCAGGCCGATCAGCGCACCCTGCAGGAACCGGAGACCCGCTATCTTCGGAAGGTTGATTCTTTCAGTGGCTGCCGATTTTGTTTCGCATACTCTATCATCCATAAAATTCCTCCTGAATCAGTCGTTTTGTTCTGCGTTGTGAAGTTTTCCGCCGCATGCGGAACAATAAGCATCCCCGTGCGCGCATAAGTTTTTGCAGTAGGAGCAGACAACGGTCATCTCCCGCCCGCAGCAAATACAATACCTATTTTTCCGGCTCTGCCATTTGCCGCAGTTTTCGCACTTTTCACACAGGAAACTCCTCACTGACACAAATAAAATAACCGCGATTAAATTCCCGCAAAGCGCCGCCAGAAACCACAGAAAACCATGAAAACCGCTCCTGACAGCCGCCTGATACAGCCAAGCGGAAATAAACGCCTGACGCCGCAAGACAGATCAGTCCGAAAATACACAGCGCGATAATCGCTCCTGCCGTCGGGTCTGTAATGCCTGAAGTTTTCAATCGTCCGATGTTATCTTCCCAGTCGCCGCGTTCCTTATCCATATCATGACCAGAAACCAGATTCTTCGATCCTTTATCGAGAACATCATACCGACCATCCTGCACCTCCGTCAGCTTCTCATAGGAAACGATCTCCGCGATCTGCGCCCGGAACGCGATGCCCGCTGCAGCGCCGCTAAAAATAACGGCAAGCACCGCTACGATGATAAACTTACGGAAAAATTTCGGAAAGTCTGTCCGCATCACTCTATTTCTTATTCTGTCCACAAGAACACCTCCTTTTATACGAAATTCCTGCAATGAGCAAAACGTCTTCTTGCGAGACTCATATTCCGTCTATGGTTTGTTATGATTCCTGCACGAATTCTATGCCGTGTTTTTTCCTATACAAAACGAAGTTTTGCTCCTGTCTGATGGAACTCAGTATAATAAGGAAATATAAACTGGTACTAATCCGAAGTTAAATAAAATCTAAAATGTGCAAAAAATAAAAACCCGTCTTCCATCTGAGACGCAATTCGAGGACAGTGTTCCATATTCGGTCTCATCCCGGCAGATTTGGAAGCAGCATAACAACCGTTCCGGCGACGACAGCCGCAAGTCCGGCGGCTGATCTTTTCGACAGACGCTCATGAAATACGAAATAAGAGAACGTAATCGTCACCAGAATACTCAGCTTATCGACAGGAACCACCACGCTGGCAAAACCGTCCTGAAGCGCTTTGTAATAACAGAGCCAGGATCCGCCGGTGGCAAGCCCCGACAGGAAGAGAAAGCCGATTTCCTTCCCGTCAATCTGTTTTAATTCCTTTTGTTTTCCTGTCACAAACACCATGAGCCACGACATGATCAGCACTACGCCGGTGCGGACGGCCGTTCCCAGATTCGACTCCACACCGGAGATACCGATCTTGCCGAGAATAGACGTCAGACTGGCGAATACGGCGGAGCCGGCCGCGTAAAGGAACCATCCGCTTCCCTGTTCCGCAGGCCTCTGAACATCCTTTTTCTCGATCATCAGAAAAGTTCCGGCGCCTATCAGGAAAACACCGGCTCCGCTGTAAACGGTGATGCTCTCCCGTAAAAAGAGAAACGCCAGCAGTATCGTCAGAACTGTACTTGATTTGTCCACAGGTACGACTTTATTGATATCGCCCACTTGGAGCGCTTTGAAATAGCACAGCCAGGACGCACCGGTGGCTAATCCGGACAAAATCAGAAACAGCAGCGTTTTAGCGTCAATCGAAGCGATCTGCGTTTGAGAACCGGTGAGAAACACCATCAGCCAGGAAAAAGCTAGCACCACAATGGTACGAATCGCTGTTGCCACAGTGGAATCTGTTTCCCGGACACCGCATTTTGCAAGGATAGAAGTGAGTCCTGCGAACACTGCCGAACCAAACGCAAATACACTCCACATAGTCCCCCCTAAATTCACAGCCGGTATCCTACGCCGCCCAAATCCTCCGTTACTTTGCCGGCTGTTTCCCGCTTTTTCTCCAGCGCGGCGAGAGATCCGATCCGTCTTCGCACCGTGCGCAGCGGCGGTCGGAAGATAACCGTGCAAAGCTTCAAAACAATCATACCATATTTTTTTCTCTCCGTTTTAAACGGAAAAAAATCGCCTCAAAAATACGTTACAGCCCGAATCCCCGGCGCCGTTTCCCTCTGCACCAGCGGTCTGCGCAGGATCCCCGCTCTTTTCTGTAGCTTTCAAAAAAATCCGGCGGGCGGAAAAGGCTGGATTTTTTGCAGCAGCGTCTGTCACGCAGCATTTACGAGTTCCTTGCCCGCATCGGACAGCAGAGACCGATACGCACGGAGTACGCGCTCGGCAAAGCCGGCGGAAGAAAAGCCGCAAAATACAGTCTCTCTCGCTGCACTGCCTAATTTGCGGCGAAAATCGCTGTCGGTCAGAAGACTGCACAGCTTTACGGAAAATTCTTTCTCGTCGGAATAAGTCAGTCCATTGCCGCCATCTTCAATGACGCCGGATAAACATGGATCCTCGCGGCACAATAGCGGCAGACCGGCCGCCATGGCCTCGATATAAGTCAGTCCCTGGGTTTCGCTCTGAGAAGCGCTGATAAACATATCTCCCAGCGCGGAATAGCGGGCGACCTCTCCGGGCGCCACCATACCCGCGAAGATCACACGAGTTC
>CAJLHL010000106.1 GCA_905206455.1 uncultured Eubacteriales bacterium | reverse complement strand
CCTCACATGAAAGTGAGAGCAAATATCGAATACGGCCTGAGGATAAAGGGGATGAAGCGGGCGGCCTGTGAAGAGAAATCACGAAACATGATGGAACTGCTCGGGATCTGTCATCTGGCCGATCGTTATCCCGGAACTTTGTCCGGCGGGGAGCAGCAGCGCACCGCTTTAGCGAGAGCTCTGATCGTAGATCCCCGCATCCTCTTTATGGACGAGCCTTTCAGCGCTCTTGATCCCAATACGAAGAAGCAGATGTATGGACTTGTCAGAGAGATTCATCAGCTGTTCGGCTGTACTATCGTATTTGTGACCCATGATTTTCATGAGGCGGAAAAACTGGCTGACCGGACGGCGGTCATCATCGGGGGACGGGTGCGCAGAATATGCGACAGCAGACAGTTGTTTCTGGAAAAGGAAGACCGGGAAGTCATGGAATTTCTCGGGATTACGGCGGGATAAGGGTTCGTATCCAAGAGATGATCTTACAGAAAATAGAAGCGGAGTATGAAGTAAAGCATCTGCCTGCGCAAATAAAAAAATGGAACAGCCGCTATGCAGATGCAGTAGAATACGTCTATGAAAACGGCCTGATGAACGGTGTAGCTGAGGGAACCTTTAAGCCGTATGGCAGCCTTTCCAGAGCTATGATTGTGACCATTCTATATCGTCAGGAGGGTTCTCCGTACGCTTCGGGTTCCGGATTCCGCGACGTTCCTTCTAATCAGTATTACAGTGCAGCTGTGGCATGGGCATCTGAAAATGGCATCGTCAATGGCTATATCGGCGGCAGTTTCCGCCCGAATGATGCCGTGAGCATGCAGGAAATGCTGACGATCTTCTATCGCTATGCTCAGAAAAAGAGTATGAAGACCGACGGCTACACAAATCTCAATTCCTACCGCGACGGCAGTCGGGTCGGCAGCTACGCACAGACTGCATTTCAGTGGGCTTTGGCTAATAAGCTGATGATTCCGCTGAGCACATACCTCTATCCGACGGAAGACGCAGATGGGGGAGAGGCGGCGATAGCGCTGAAAGCTCTGAATCAGCTGTAATTGGAAATCAAAATTTTTTAGTGAGTGGGAGCAGGAAGAAAAATAGTTTTTTAAAAAGTTTTCATTGACAGGAGAGAAGCAGACAAGTATACTTGATGAGTAGCATAAAGAAGAAGTTGTCCGCTTCTCACCCTGCGGCGTCGGAGTCGTACGGGTCAATAAAGATCGAATCATCAATTTCGAATTTTTGAAGCGGATATTTTTATATCCGTTTTTTTGTGCTAGCAAATAATTAGGAGGTGCTTGAACATTAGCAGTAAAGAGAATCAGATCAATGAAGAAATCCGTGAAAAAGAAGTCAGAGTTATCGACACTGACGGATCACAGCTCGGCATCATGCCGACTTCGCAGGCTCTGAATATCGCAGCGGAGAAGAAGCTTGATCTGGTCAACATCGCTCCGTCTGCAAAACCGCCGGTCTGTAAGATACTCGACTACGGAAAATACAGATACGAGCTTCAGAAAAAAGAAAAAGAAGCCAGAAAAAAACAGAAGATCACTCAGATCAAAGAAATTCGTGTCAGCACGTTTATCGAAGGTCACGATCTTCAGGTCAAGGCCAAGAATGCCGCTAAATTCCTCAGAGACGGCGACAAGGTCAAGGTGAGTCTGCGCTTTAAGGGCAGAGAAAAGGGCTATGCAAGCGTGGGCCAGCAGGTTATGGAACAGTTTGCGCAGGACATTTCTGAAGTCGGTGTAGTGGAGAAGAAACCGCAGCTGGAAGGCAGAAATATGACGATGGTTTTAGCACCGAAAAATAATTAGTATCGCAGCAGAGTTCCTGGCCGCAGAAAGCGAATGCGGAAAGCGAGCCTCGTGCAAAAGCTTTCCGGATCATAGGTCCGGCAGAAGCCGCTGTATTGAAAATCAGGAGGACAGACGAAATGGCTAAGATGAAATCCCACAGAGGGGCTATGAAGAGATTCAAGGTTACCGGTTCCGGCAAGGTAAGAAGACATAAGGCTTACAAGAGCCATATCCTCACGAAGAAGAGCCAGAAGAGAAAGAGAAATCTCAGAAAAGGTACCATTCTGACGAGCGCAGACGAAAAGAGAATCAAGTCTGTACTGAACGTGTAAAATCTGGCGAGGAGGTAGTTTGAAATGGCAAGAGTTAAGAAAGCGGTAAATGCGAAGAAGAAGCATAAGAAAGTATTAAAGTTAGCGAAGGGCTTTTACGGACAGAAGAGCAAGGTATTCAGAGCTGCCAACCCTGCAGTTATGAGATCTCTCAGATCCGCATACATCGGCAGAAAGAATAAAAAAAGAGATTTCAGAAGACTTTGGATCGCGAGAATCAATGCGGCAGCGAGAATGAACGGCATTTCCTACAGCCAGTTCATGAACGGTCTCAAGAAGTCCGGCATTGAAATTAACAGAAAGATGCTCTCCGAGATGGCGATTCACGATGCGGCGGGCTTTACCGCTCTGGTGGAAACTGCAAAGGCAGCGCTCGCTTAAAGGCAGCGCTCGCTGGGAGTGAAATCAGCGGAATTGGCGTCCGAAAGCGCGAATCTGTTTCGGAGACGGAAAGTATATTCTTCTCAAAAAGAAAAAGATAGAAGGCATACCGGAAACGGTATGCCTTTTTTTATACCTTGGATTCGTTTTTTCCTTTCGACAATCGGAAATGACATTCTTCGACTGGGTGGGAACGTATAATGTGACTACGCGGCGGAAAGGAAAATTCGCCGAAATTTTCGGACAGAGGGGGAATGCCGATGACGATTTACGCGGAGTATCTCTTCGCGGAGAACTTTATCGCAGGGCTGTGGATACTCCGGCTGACGGCGCTGTTGTGCGGAAGAGCTCCGAAACGGTGGAGGATTGCCGCGGGGGCGGCGCTCTGCGGGCTGTTTTCTTTTATTATTTTATTAAATCTGTCGGGAATTATGACGCTGATCTATGAACTTGTCTTCGTTCTTGCGGTAACGGAGGTCACTTTCGGTTCGATGGGCATCCGCCTCCTGACCAAAATCGGAGCTGTATTTTACTGTGTCAGCTTTCTGCTGGGCGGGTCGGTTTTCGCGCTGCTCATGATGATCGGAGCGGGAGGTACGGTAAATAATGGCTTTATCTACATAGGTTCCGGCGGTTATCTGCTGATTTTAGCGGGAGCCGCGGCAGGAGGCGGTATGGCGCTCTGGATTCTGAAGTATGTAAAGCGGCGCAGTTCTGAGGAATCCTCTGTATTTCAGCTGACGATCGATCTGATGAACAAAAAACTGAGGTGCGAAGGCAAAGTGGATTCTGCAAATTTCCTGAGAGAGCCCGTTTCTGGAAAACCGGTGTCTCTCATCTCGGCGAAAGAGGCCGAAAAGTGCTGGGGAGATATTCTCGAAAATGAGTCTCTTTTTTCCCGCATCCGGGCAGTGCCGTACCGGAGCGTCGGGTGCAGCGACGGAATTGTAATGGCGGTTCGGTGCGACAGTCTGACGATCGACAGAGGGGGAGCTTTCGGCGGAAACCGAATCTGTATCAAAGATGTTTTTTTAGGACTTTATGACGGGGAATTTGCAGCGGAGAAAGAGGACGGAAAATTTTCTGTTCTGCTGCAGCCTGCGGTCGTATATGAAGGGAGTGCGCAGGGATAATGATTGATTTGTTCACAAAAATTGCGGAGCGTATCCGGCTGTCGGCGGCGGAACTCAAATTTCGCTTCAGGGAACTGATCGGCCGCCTGACGGGAAGAAGCGCCCGGGCGAATGATTACGGCAAAGGCATTTTTTACATAAGAGGAAGCGATGTGCTCCCTCCGCCTCTCTCTCCGGAAGAGGAGCGAAAACTGACGCAGCGGCTGACAGAACAGGATTCTGAGGCGAGAAGCACGCTGATCGAACACAATCTGCGTCTGGTGGTCTATATCGCGAAGCGGTTTGACAGCGGCTCCGCCAACGTGGAGGATCTCATCTCCATCGGAACAATCGGTCTGATCAAGGCGGTCAATACTTTCGATCCGTCGAAGAATATCAAATTGGCTACCTATGCTTCGAGATGTATTGAAAATGAAATTCTGATGTATCTGCGCCGTACTGGAAAGACGAAATCGGAGATTTCTTTTGACGAGCCTCTCAATGTGGACTGGGATGGAAACGAACTTCTGCTGTCGGATATTTTGGGAACAGAAGAAGATGTGATCTTCGGCGGTATCGAAGAGGAAGTCAATCGGGATCTGTTGAACAGCGCCCTGAGAAAACTGGATCAGAGGGAAAAGCGCATCGTGGAGATGAGGTTCGGCCTGATCAGCGGCTGTGAGATGACCCAGAAGGAGGTTGCGGATTATATGGGGATTTCTCAGTCTTATATCTCCAGACTGGAAAAAAAGATTATCAGCCGCCTGCGCAGAGAAATCAAGAAAATGGGATGACGCGGCGCCGGGAGAGCAGATGTTCCCCGGCGCTGTATTAAAATCATTTCGGCTTTTTGATCTGATCTGTTTGACTGCGTTTCATTCCGGTTGAAAAGATTGGGGCGAAACACTTTTAAAGAAGAATTTTTACGGGTCAGAGAAGATGGAAAAAACGGTTGAAATGAACGGTTAATATATGGTAAAATTCGGAAAAAGGATTGCTTATACAAAATCATATGGGAAAGGGATGAGGTCCATGGAAAAAGGAAAAAAGAAAAAAATTGCAGTCATTGTCGGGATTATTGTATTGATCATCGTGATCGCGGCGGTCGTATTCGCATTTTACGCAAACTCCAAAAAGAGCAGCGCGGAAGACGCGGCTCTGCAGCATGCCGGAGTGACGAGGCAGGAGGCGGCAATGCTTCAGTCGGAATTGGATTTTAAGGGATTCTCTATCGTCTGCGATGTGTCTTTTAAAACGTCGGACTACGATTATGATTATGAGGTATCTCTGCCGGGTTTGGAAATTCTCGATTTTGAGAAAGAATATTACGGAGTTCCTTCTCTGCCACAGAGCGATTCTTCCTCCGGCGGACAGGAAAACGGGACTTCTGCGCAGCAGAGCCATCAATCTGCAGCAGCCGGCACGGCGGTGAGCGAGGCTTCCGCAAAAGAGACGGTATTTGCACACGCTGGGGTCGCGGAAGCGGATGTTCTGTTTTACAGGTCACACATCGATACCGATCACGGTTCGAGCAGATATGAGATCGAATTTACTGCAGGCGGATATGAATATGATTATGAAGTCGATTGTATGAGCGGTGAAATTCTGAAGTTTGAAAAAGATAAGATCCGCTGAAAATTCGGAAGAACTTAACGGGAGAATGTTCCGGTGTATATGCCGGTTTTCTCCCGTTTTTTCTTTTGTCTGTTCTTGTTCGTTTTTCGGCTCACTTCAGGCGTCTTAAATTCGGCGAGCTTGTCCTTTCCTCCTCGATTCTGTCCGTGTTATTCTGTTTTTTTGCGGAAATTTCAACAATTTATCTTTCGTTTAACCTCTGTTAATTTGTATTTTATCACTTTGTTTTATGCTGGTACCGTCAGCAGAAACAGATCAGCGGACAGCGGATGAAGGCGAGGAAAAGAATCCTCTTGCGTCAGTTCACTTTTTGAACGCTCCGGAGTACGGGGTGCTCACCGCATATTCGAAATATCTGTCCCGGCGCTCAAAGGACGGAGGTCTGTATTATGCGAAGAAAGGATTGGCTTTGAAGGAGGAATTCGTTATGAAGATACTTATTACTACGGACTGGTATAAGCCGGCTGTAAACGGCGTCGTGACTTCTGTTGTCAGCCTTGTAGACGGACTTGCCGCAGAGGGAGCGGAGGTGCGGATCCTTACGCTTTCCAGCGATCTGCATTCTTATACGAAAGGAAATGTGACTTATCTTGGATCTGTCGGCGTGGGGAGGATTTATCCGAATGCCCGTCTCAAGGCGGCGCCTTCCAGCAGGTATGTTCAGGAACTGGTGAAGTGGCGTCCGGACATCGTTCACAGTCAGTGTGAATTTTCCACCTTTTTTCTCGCGAGAAAGATTTACCATTGGCGCATCAATAATGCCTGTTACGGGAATTGCCGACTCCGTGTTCATT
>CAJLHL010000105.1 GCA_905206455.1 uncultured Eubacteriales bacterium | reverse complement strand
CTTGTCAAAATATTTCTTTTTTCCTCCCTGAAAGCTTGCGTCTTATTTCATCTTTCTTACTTTTTCAGATGAAGAGAATTCAACTCGCTGTACAGAGAGTCGCCGCAGGCGGAACAACCTCCGCAGCTTCCTCCACAGCCCGTACAGGATTTGCCTTCTCTGCGGTCTTTACGGATCGTTCTGACTGCGAGAGCCGCGAGACCCAGCACTGCCAGCCCCACGATAATCGTCGATAAAATACTTGTCATCTCTATGCACCTCCTGAACGTTTCTCTGAATATTGCAAATAGCTTTCCAGCGGCAGATAATGCGGCAGCCTTGATAGATCTTCCGCATTATCCGTCGTGTACATTCCATTTTTCCTTATTCTGTTTTCGTTATTTTATCTTATCAGCCTACGATGAGTTTTGCAACCCAGTAGATCACCAGAGCCGCCACATAGGCAAATACCGTCTGATAACCGATAGCGAACCAGAACCACTTCTTATTGTTCATCTCGCGCTTGATGGCGCCCATAGCGGCGAAGCACGGTGCGCAGAGCAGGTTGAACGCCAGGAAGGACAGAGCTGCCGCCGGAGTAAAGGTATCCGCGAGATTGCTCCAGATTTCGGAACCGTTTTCAGAAACCTCTGCAAATCCGTAGAGAATTCCGAAAGTACCTACTACGTTCTCCTTGGCTACCAGGCCTGTGATCGCTGCCACTGCAGACTGCCACTTGCCCCATCCCAGAGGAATAAAGATCCAGCAGATCGCCTTTCCGATATAAGCCAGGATACTCTGATCCATCTGCGATTCATCCAGCATCATAAACTGACCGTCTACGAAACCGAAGAACGACGTAAACCAAACGAAGATTGTGGACAGCAGGATGATCGTACCCGCTTTCTTAATGAAAGACCAGCCGCGTTCCCACATACTTCTGAGCACACTTCCCACTGTAGGAAGGTGATAAGACGGAAGTTCCATGACAAATGGAGCCGGATCCCCTGCAAACATTTTTGTCTTCTTGAGGAAAATACCCGAAACGATGATAGCGGCTACACCGAGGAAGTATGCCGCCGGAGCGACCCAAGCCGCTTCATTGAAAATTGCACCTGCAATGAGAGCGATAATCGGGAGTTTTGCACCGCAGGGGATAAACGTGGTCGTCATAATCGTCATACGGCGATCCCGCTCGTTTTCAATGGTTCTGGAAGCCATTACTCCAGGTACGCCGCAGCCGGTTCCGATGAGCATCGGGATGAAGGACTTGCCTGAAAGACCGAACTTACGGAAGATACGGTCCATGATAAACGCAACCCTCGCCATATATCCGCATCCTTCCAGAAATGCCAGGAAGATAAAGAGCACCAGCATCTGCGGAACGAATCCCAAAACGGCGCCCACGCCGGCTACGATACCGTCCAGAAGCAATCCCTGCAGCCAGTCAGCACATCCGATGAAATTGAGGAACTGTTCCAGCACCACAGGAATGCCTGGAATGCTTAGACCGAAGAAACTCCATCCCTCACCGAAGACACCGTCATTCATCCAGTCCGTAGCCCAAGTACCTACTGTAGTTACGGAAATATAATAGACGATAAACATTACAATTGCGAAAATCGGCAGCGCCGCCCATCTGTTGGTAACGATTTTGTCGATTTTGTCCGATGTCGTCAGATTATCTTTCGTTTTTGCTTTCGACAGACACTTTCCGATAATCGATGTGATATAAGTATACCTTTCGTTTGTGATAATGCTCTCCGCATCATCGTCGTATTCTGTTTCACAATTCAGAATGTCATTTTCGATATGCGATAATGTCATCTGATCGATCTTCAGCATTTCCTTGACTTTTTCATCTCGCTCGAACAGTTTCACCGCATACCATCTCTGCTGTTCCTCCGGAAGATCATGGAGCACCGCTTCCTCGATGTGAGCGATGGCATGTTCTACGCTTCCCGTAAAGGTGTGCATCGGAATGGTGTATTTTTTGCTGTTTGCCGCATTCACCACTTCTTCCGTCACCTGTTTTACACCGGTGCCCTTCAGTGCGGAAATTTCTATCACCGGGCATCCCAGCTCAGCGGACAGCTTTTTCGCGTTAAACTTATCGCCCCTCTTGTTGACGATATCCATCATGTTCACTGCGACTACCATCGGAATTCCCAACTCCAGCAGCTGAGTGGTCAGGTACAGATTCCGTTCAAGATTCGTACCGTCGATAATATTAAGAATCGCGTCCGGTCTCTCCTGAATCAGATAGTTTCTGGCTACCACTTCCTCCAGCGTATAAGGAGAAAGGGAATAAATTCCCGGCAGGTCGACAATATGTACTTCTTTGCTTCCTTTTAATCTTCCCTCTTTTTTTTCTACCGTAACGCCCGGCCAGTTTCCCACAAACTGATTTGCACCGGTCAAAGCGTTGAACAGCGTCGTTTTACCGCAGTTCGGATTTCCTGCAAGTGCAATTTTAATCATCAAATCTTCCTTTCATACCGTTACTCTGATTCATCTTTTTGTTCTCTTATGCAGTATACAGAGAAAAAAATAATTCCGTTACAACAGCGCCGATACCTCACTCTGAATCCCGCCTGAAAACAGGACAGACACATCATGTGAGTTCCCACTAACCTCTGCATAAAAAAATAAATCAGAATACCGCATTGCTTTTTACTGCCTCTTCTGTCTACAGCCTCATGTAAAAACACGAGCTTATGCGTTTTAGCCTTCTACGATAATACTGCTCGCATCAGCTTTACGCAGAGACAGTTCAAATCCTCTCACCGTCACTTCGATAGGGTCTCCCAGCGGAGCCACTTTGCGGACATAGACAGAGGTTCCCTTCGTAATTCCCATATCCATAATTCTGCGCTTTACAGCTCCTTCCCCGTTGAGACGCTTCACTACCGCAGTCTCTCCGATTTTGATGTCTTTCAAAGTCTTCATCGTACTCTCCTTTCCTGATCAGCCGAACAGACAGACAATCCGCATCTGCTCTCATCTCCGCCGGCTATCGTCAATCTTCTTATCGAATTTGTCAGACAATAATCTTCATCGCCATCGATTTGTCCACTGCGATCCGCGAATCCTTGACATTTACGATCAAATTACCGTTATTAAAAGATATGACAGAAACAAACGTACCGTTTACAAACCCGAGACTCTCGAGAAATTTGCGCGTATCCGGATTTCCTCCTATCTTTTTAATCACATAGACCTTTCCGGCCTCTGCCATCGCTAAAGGCATCAATCTGCCCTCCTTCTTCCCGTATCAGATGATACATTCTCGCTTTCTTTTCTGTATATCATCGTGTCAGGACGTCCCCGCGGCGCAGTAGCGCGACAATACATCGTTCAAAGCCGATATACTGCTCGAATGCGACCTCGCGATCGGAATCTTATTCTTCTTCGCCTCGTTTACGGCGCTCGTCACCATTTTATGAGATACGGTGTTGGTAAATAAAATCATCAGATCCGGTACGCCCATTCTCTTTGAAAAGCCGCCCTTTTCCTTGACGTATACTTTAGCGCTGCACCCGTGCTTTTTACAGGTCTCCTGATATTTGCAGACCATACATTCATTTCCTCCGACGATAACGACACTCATGAGCCCCCTCCTTTCAGAATATTTTTATAGAACAGCTGCAGAGAACACCGCAGCTGCTTTTATCACAGTAAAATCAAAAGTTATATTTAACTAACTATATCACAAAATATATGTGATTAGCCCTTGCTAACCACATATATAAAATAACATCTGATCCCTTACATGTCAAGAAGAAATGCGTATAATTTCATATGCCGCATGCCATAAAAATCCCGTTTTTCAATATCGCTCCTGTACCGCCCGAATCTCCGTCCTCCAGCTTTTCACAGACATCCGATCTGATTCCCGGTTCAGAGAGAACAAATCCTCTCCTCACTCAGAATTCAGAAAATGCCTGACCACCTCGCTGGCCAGGAGAAAACCCGCGGCAGAGGGGGCAAAAGCAGTGCTTCCCACCGTTCGCACGCCCTTCGGCAAACTCACAGGCGGCTCCGTAGAATAGACTGTGCGTACATTGGTAATTCCCCTGCGCTTCAGTTCCTTTCGCATCACTTTCGCCAGAGGACAGACAGAAGTCTCCGAGATATCTGCCACTCTAAACTTCGACGGATCCAGCTTATTTCCCGCCCCCATAGCGCTGATTACCGGAATTCCGGCTGCTTTTGCGCTCTCAATCAGAAGCAACTTGGAAGATACCGTATCGATGGCATCCACCACATAATCATACACGGTAAAATCGATCTGCTCCGCACTTTTCTCATCGAAAAACAATTCGAATTTACGCACGCTGAGAGCCGGATTGATATCGAGAAATCGTCTTTCCGCGACATCTACCTTGGCCATACCCACCGTGCTGCTGAGCGCGACGATCTGCCGGTTGATATTGGAGACACTTACCCTGTCGCCGTCAATGAGATCGATCGCACCGATTCCGCTGCGCACCAGAGCCTCCGCCGCGTGTCCGCCCACACCGCCGATCCCGAAGACAGCCACCCGCTTTTTCATCAGGCGCAAAACACCTTCCGTGCCGAAAATTCGCCGGTTTCTGTCAAAACGATGTTCTATACTGTCCATCTACTTCAGCTTTTCACTCCATTCCGCTTCCTTAAAGCCTACGAGGATCCCCCGGTCGCTGACGATGATCGGCCGTTTTACCAGCATTCCGTCACTGGCCAGAAGCTCATACTGTTCCTCTTCTGTCATGCCTGCGAGACGTTCTTTCAGCCCCATCTCGCGATAAAGCTGACCGCTGGTGTTAAAAAAACGCCGGAGAGGCAGACCACTTTCCTTATGCCACTTTTTCAGTTCCTCTTTTCTCGGCCGATCGCCCTTAATATCCCGGTCCTCAAATTCAAACCCGTTTTCTTCAAGCCATTTTTTCGCCTTTTTACAGGTCGTACATTTCGGGTATTCAACAAATAACATAAACTTTTTCCTCCTGTATTAAATCTCTTTACGGACAGTGTATCTCACCCCAACAGGAAAATCAACCGCCGTCTGCCGCCTGCTGAAAAGGAGACTGCCAGAGACATCTCGAGGTCCGTACCCGGTCAGTTCCTTGCCTTCTCCGCTAAAAAACGCCTCCGGCAAAATCGTATTCAGATATACAGACTCGGAAATGAAAAGGACAGAGACAAGAATATTTCTTCCCACCTCCGGTAACACTCTCTCGTACAGTCCAATATAATTTACACTGCTTAATTCGATGCAAACCGCACGAATTTTCAGTGTATATTATTACTACAAATCAGCGGGTACAATTAAAATTGCCGAATCGCTTCGACAATCAAATCAAATAGGGGGAATATTATGTTTCAGATTAAACGAGTCGATATGATCACTAAAACATTTCGATTTCCGGAGGATATGCTGAAAGAACTGGAAATCCTTGCGCAAAAGAACAATATCTCGGTAAATAAACTTGTCATTCAGTGCTGCCGCTACGCACTGGATCATCGTGAACCTGAAGATGACAGCGATTTGAACAGCCTTTCAAAGAACGGGTGCTCAAAGAAAACCACATCCCTAAAAGAGGAAACATAAGTTGAAAATTGTACTTTCTTTTTCTGAATAATTATCTCTGCATGCGCTGCAATATATTCACAGCCTGAAGACATGTTCTTCGTTCTATTTTTTACTGTTCTTTTTTACGGATTACTATTTTACGGATTACTATATTACTATTACTGTCTGATACATATTCCATATATATTATAAAACTTTACCGGTGCCTTGTCATTCGACTACAAGTAAAAGTTTTATTTAATGATACTCGAAAATTTTAGACATTCTTTAGATTTCACTTCAGAGTGAAAGCAGAAAAACAATTTTTCACGCGGAAAGAAATCAGGAGATACGACCGCTTTTAAAGATCATTAATCAATTGCGAATACCCCGGAAAGGTCCATTCAAGTCTCCACTGGATTTATCTCCTGCAAATCGCTGATGCGTCTAACGGAAAACAATAACCGTCAAGAGATAAAGACTTCTCAATTTTCACAGGTTCCAAAAACATAAAAAAGCCTTTGAATAAAATTCAAAGGCTTTTCATGGTGACCCCACCGGGAATCGAACCCG
>CAJLHL010000104.1 GCA_905206455.1 uncultured Eubacteriales bacterium | reverse complement strand
GGAAGCCGGATCGATAACGTCGTCCACATATCCCATTTCTGCGGCTCTATACGGGTTGGAAAATCTTTCGTTGTATTCCTCGACCTTCTGCTGTTTAAACGCCTGAGGATCCTCTGCCGCCCGGATTTCCGGACCAAACACGATATTGGCTGCTCCGTCTGCGCCCATAACCGCGATCTCCGCCGTCGGCCAAGCGAAAACGAAATCCGCGCCGGTTTCCTTTGAATTCATAGCGATATATGCGCCCCCGTAAGCTTTCCTCAAAATGACGGAGACTTTCGGAACCGTAGCCTCACAGAAAGCATAGAGAAGTTTCGCACCGTGACGTATGATTCCGCCGTGTTCCTGCTCCGTTCCCGGAAGAAATCCCGGAACATCTTCCAGCACGAGAATCGGGATATTGAATGCGTCGCAGAGACGCACAAAACGCGCCGCTTTATCCGAACCGTCGATATCGAGACATCCCGCAAAATATTTCGGCTGATTTGCCACCACGCCCACGGTGGAACCGCCGATTCTTATATAACAGGTGACGATATTTTTCGCAAAATCCTTCATCACATCGAAAAGTTCGCCGTCGTCCGCCACCGCGCGGATCACGTCGTACATATCGTAAGCCCGATTCATGGATTCCGGCACGATCTCGGCGATTTCCGGAACTTTCCGGTTGATGTCGTCCGAGGACTCATAGACCGGAGGATTCTGCGCGTTGTTTGAAGGAATATAGCTCAGCAGCTCTCTGACGTGAGCGATAGCCTCTTCATCCGTCGAATCCGCGAAGTGAGCCGCGCCGCTCTCCGTATTATGGGTAACGGCGCCTCCCAGACGCTCTGCGGTAACTTCCTCTCCGGTCACCGTCTTTATAACGGCGGGACCTGTGATAAACATCTGACTCGTACCCTCCACCATAAAGATGTAGTCGGTAATCGCCGGCGAATAGACCGCGCCGCCGGCACACGGCCCCATGATCACAGAAATCTGAGGTATGACGCCGGAAGACTGTGTATTATTGTAAAAGATCTTTCCATAACCTGAGAGAGCGTTGACCCCCTCCTGAATCCGCGCGCCGCCGGAATCATTCATCCCTACGATGGGCGCGCCGCACTTCAAAGCCTTTTCCTGGATATTGGCAATTTTCTGCGCATGCACTTCCCCCAGAGAACCTCCCAGCACCGTAAAATCCTGAGCGTAGGCGCAGACCAGCCGTCCGTTCACGGTTCCGTAGCCCGTAACCACGCCGTCGCCGGCAAAATGCTGCGATTCCATTCCGAAGTTCGTGCATCTGTGTATCATAAATGAGTCTGTTTCGATAAAACTGCCTTCGTCAAACAGAAGGTGAAGACGTTCCCGCGCCGTCAGCTTTCCCTTCTTATGCTGTATATCGATGAGATCCTGCCCGCCGCCGAGGTTCATTTTCTCCTTCAGCGCCTGCAGATCAGTCAGTTTGCTCATAATCCGCTCCCTTCCTTTTCCTGCTTTTCCCGTCTTTTTCCTCTCGCTGCTCCATCCCGGCTCCGGCCGTATCAGTATCTTTTTTTGCCGAACGGCGCTCTGAAACGTCGGCGGAATATGTAGAAGAAATTTATTTTGATAATCAAACAAAATGCATTTCTATTTTATGCCATCCTTCCGCTGTTGTCAATATCAAAGGGCGGAAAGAAAGAACAGAAAAACCTGACGGCCGGCAAAATTGATCTATTCATTTTCTGCGAGTTTTTACCAGTACAGAGCGATGAAGAAATCGCCGAGTGATTACGGATTCGCGGGCTGACATGCCGGAAGCCCCGATCCGATTTGATTTTTATTTATGCAGAGCTCATAGAATTAAGAAAACTGAGGAAATTCTCCCGGACGCCGGCCTTGCATCGCTTTTTCAGATCCGAATTCCGGAAAGAAAATCATAAAATAAAAAACAGACCGGCAGAAAATATGATCTGTACCGGCCTGTTTCGTTTTTTGACTTATCATGGGCAGGAGTTCTGTCTCCGCTGTCCTCTTACAGCTTCCGCTGCTGTTTTGTGACGGGTCGCAGCCTGCCAGAGCGGTTCAACTTCATCGATCCCCACTGATCTGTGACGAACAGTTATGACATCTGCAATCCCCTGCGACGGATCACTCCGGCAGAATCACTGTCGTATCTCTGGTCTCAAGAGCCGCCGCAATCAGAGCCTCCTTATCCAGAACCGATTCCGATTTCAGAATATTTTCCAGTCTCGGTTTTGTCACCGGATGCTTCGGTAAAAAGACGGTACAGCAGTCCTCAAACGGCTGAATGGAAGTCTCGTACGTTCCGACTTTCTGCGCCAGATCCATGATGTCCACCTTGTCCATCGCGATCAGCGGACGCATGACCGGCATAGAGACCGCGTTGTCCGTCACCACCAGCCCCTGTGCCGTCTGGCTGGCCACCTGACCGATATTTTCCCCGGTGATGAGCATATCGCAGCCATTATCTCTTGCGATGCGCTCCGCGATCATCATCATAAATCTCCTGGAGAGGATCGTCATCTCATCTTCCGGACAGTTTTCACCGATAGCCTCCTGAATTCCCAGCAGATTTACGCAATGTACTTTAATTCTGCCGCAATAGGACGCCAGAATGCGGGTCAGGTCGAACACTTTCTCCTGCGCTCTCTCGCTGGTATACGGATAAGAATGAAAATGAACGGCCTCGATCACCATGCCGCGCTTTGCCATCATCCATGCGGCCACCGGACTGTCGATGCCGCCGGACAGGAGAACCATTCCTTTGCCGTTGGTTCCCAGAGGCAGACCGCCGAACCCCTTGATCTTATCCGCATAGATGTAGGTATAGCCGTGTCTCACATTGACATACAAAACGCAGTCCGGCTGATGAACATCCACCTTCAGAACTTTACAATGTTTCAGCACCGCGCCGCCTACGCGTTTTGAAATCTCCGGGGATTCCACCGGAAAAGACTTGTCCGCTCTCTTCGCCTCTACCTTAAAGGTAGCGATATTTCTGCTCTTCATGAGATCCGCCATATATTCGCCGGCAGCTTCATAAATCACATCCAGATCCGACGCCACCTCCGCGGCGTGACTGACAGAAGCGACGCCGAAGACTCTGGAAATGTCCTGAATCACCTCATCCGCATCGTACCGCGCCGGCACTTTGACGAAGATCAGACCTTCTCTCCTGTTTGCTTCGACTCCATCATATTTTTTCAGGTTCCGGCGGATACGCTCCAGAAGAACCCGCTCGAAATAAGGTTTATTCATTCCTTTAAGAGCGATTTCGCCGCATCTGACGATAAAAGTATTTTTTTCTTTTTCCATAATTCTGCTCCTCTATCTCCATGCCGGTCATCCCGGCAGTATATTCAAAAAACTCTGTCCTCCGTATCTTTCCGCAGATATGCCGGTTCCCCGGTCTTTCCTCTATATCGCGGCACGCTCTTCGCCGCGAAAACGGTCTCTCTCGTGTCCTCTCCTCTTTGCAAAAAAGACGTATTTTCATCCTGCTCACCGTATGTCTCCGCGGTACCCCGCATTCCGTCAAAAGATCGAAAAGATTTACCTCAACGGCGTTTTGCGGATTTATTGGCCAACGCCAGCATTTTTCTGTTTCTCGTCACCGCCGCTTTCAGTTCTTTTAAAACCGCATCGATCTCCTCCGGTGTATTCTGATAAGAAAAGCTGAACCGGACAGCGCCTTCGATTTCCTCATCTTTCAGTCCCATAGCGCGCAGCACGTGGCTACCTTTTTTCTTTGAATTGGAAGAACAGGCGGAACCCGTAGATACATAAATTTCCTTCTGTTCCAGCATATGGAGAAGAACCTCTGCTCTCGTTCCGAGGAAACTGACATTGAGAATATACGGAAGACACGGGGCCGCGCCCGCCGGACTGTTGATCCTGACCTCCGGGATTTCGCGCAGAATCCCCTCCAGAAGCCGGTCTCTGAGAGATGTCACGTGAGCGAGATTTTCTTCTAATTCCCCGCAGGCCAGCCGGGAAGCTTCCGCCATTCCGGCGATTCCCGGTACATTCTCCGTGCCGGAACGCATACCTCTCTCCTGGCCTCCGCCGATCATATAGGGGACGATTCTCATGTTATGGTCAACAAACAGAATCCCGACCCCTTTCGGTCCGTGAATTTTATGGCCACTCGCAGACAGCGCACCGATCCCGGCGGCCCGTACCGGTACCGGAATCTTTCCGAAGCTCTGAACGGCGTCACAGTGAAAAACGGTGTGTTCTCTCCCGGAAAGCAGCGCTCCGATCTCTTCGACAGGCTGGATCGCTCCTGTCTCGTTGTTCACATGCATGACGGACACCAGAATCGTGTCCTCCCGCAGAGCGGATCTCACTTTCTCAGCGCTGACGATGCCGTTTCGGTCCGGCGAGAGATAAGTGACGGAAAATCCTTCCGACTCCAACTTACGAAAACATTCCAGAGCAGCCGGATGTTCAATGGCCGTAGTGATGATATGAGATCCTGACCGCTTCAGGGCCGCACATGCTCCGAGGATCGCGGTATTATCCGATTCCGTACCTCCGGATGTGAAATAAATCTCGTCTTCCGATACCCCCAGAGACGCCGAAATCGCCTTTCTGGATGCCTTTACCAGTTTCTCCGCCTCGACCCCCATCCGATGAAGAGAAGAAGGATTTCCGTAGGTATTTTCCATCGCAGAGAGCATCGTCTCTGTGACCTCTCTGCGCTGCGCCGTCGTAGCGCTGTTATCCAGATAGATGAGCATGACATCAACCTCCTGTAACAGAATATCAAATGTATTCCGGACGGTAAAACGGGCTGTCCCGATCCAGGAGACAGCCCGTACTTCAGTTTCAAATTCCAGATCCGCTTTTTGCCGCTGTCTTTCGATTTTTACGACAACCGGCTTCAGCGGTTCTTATTTCGCGTAATCGATCGCCCGTGTCTCACGGATCACGTTGACTTTGATCTGACCCGGATACTGGAGTTCACTTTCGATCTTTTTACTGATTTCTCTCGCAAGAAGAGGAATATCGTCGTCCGACTTTTCTTCCGGTCTGGCGATAATTCTGATTTCACGTCCCGCCTGAATGGCGTAAGATTTTTCTACGCCAGGCGTCGTATTGGCGATTTCTTCCAGCTTCTGCAGACGATTGATATACGTCTCCAGAGTTTCGCGTCTGGCTCCCGGTCTCGCTGCGGAAAGCGCGTCGGCCGCCGCGATGAGAACGGCTTCGAGACTCTTCGCCTCATAGTCGCCGTGATGGGCTGCCATGCCGGAGATAACGGCCTCCGATTCCTTGTACTTGCGCAGAAGATCGATTCCGATATCTACATGCGTCCCCTCCACTTCGTGGTCGATGGATTTGCCGATATCGTGGAGAAGTCCGGCTCTCTTCGCCAGCTTCGGATCCAGTCCCAGCTCGGAAGCCATCAGACCTGCCAGATGGGCGACTTCCACCGAATGCTGAAGAACATTCTGTCCGTAGCTCGTCCGGTATTTGAGACGGCCCAGCAGCTTGACCAGTTCCGGATGGAGATTATGTATGCCGACGTCGAAAGTAGCCTGTTCTCCGGCTTCTTTGATCGACTGGTTTACCTCTCTCTCTGCCTTCTCTACGGTCTCCTCGATCCTCGCCGGATGAATTCTTCCGTCTATGATGAGTTTTTCGAGACAGATGCGCGCCACTTCTCTTCTCACCGGATCAAAACCGGAAAGAATGACTGCTTCCGGTGTATCGTCGATAATGAGATCTACGCCTGTCGCCGTCTCGATCGCTCTGATATTGCGGCCCTCGCGTCCGATGATGCGGCCCTTCATCTCGTCGTTGGGAAGATTGACCACAGATACGGTGGATTCCGCTACCTGATCAGCTGCGCAGCGCTGTATCGCGCCTGTGATAATTTCCTTGGCTCTCTTGTCCGCTTCATCTTTTGCCCTGGACTCGATCTCTTTGATCATGATCGATGCGTCGTGGCGAATCTCCTTTTCGAGATTAGACAGAAGAAGCGCTTTCGCCTCTTCCACAGTATAGCCGGAAACTCGTTCGAGCTCGTGGAGCTGCTTTTCGATAAAGCCGTCCAGCTCGGCTTCTTTTTCGGCGAGTCTGTGTTCTGTATTCGTTATGCTTTCCTCTTTTTTTTCAATATTTTCTAATTTTTTGTCGATGGACTCTTCCTTCGAAATCAGACGCTTCTCCAGACGGTTCATCTCGTTTCTGCGGTTTCTGACCTCGCGTTCGACGTCGCTCCGCATTCTGTGTGCGTCTTCTTTGGCTTCGATCGTAATTTCTTTCTTGATCGTTTCAGCCTGATTCTCTGCGTCGAGAATGATATTGGATGCGCGCTGCTCTGCCGAGCCGATCGCTTTTTCTCCTACCGACTTTCTGGCGATATATCCGGCCAGAATACCGATAATCAGAGCGGCGACAGCAGCCAAAATGGTAGTGATGATTGGGTTTATGGGAAAAACACCTCCTCAGTGTCTCGATGATTTTAATGAAACATCAGTTCGTACTTATGTTTA
>CAJLHL010000103.1 GCA_905206455.1 uncultured Eubacteriales bacterium | reverse complement strand
CCTTCCATGACCGCTACGGTAGTCAGAGGTACCTCGCCTCTGGCGATCCGCACTGTTTCAAAATGATCAAAACCGTAATCCATCAGTTTATACGCGTCGTTAAACCAGTCGTGATCGTTGAGAACTACGGCGATGAGTTCCGTACCCTCCCGTTTCGCAGAAGCTACAAGACACCGGCCGGCGGCTATGGTATATCCGATTTTTACGCCGGTAGCATCCTCATATTGAAAAACAGTCTTATTTTTATTATAGAAATATTTATAGGAGTCTGTCCCCTCCCGTTCCGCCTGATAAGTTTTCGATCCTACGATTTCACGAAAAATATCGCTTTTGAAAGCTTCTCTCGTAATCATAGCCAGATCATAAGCGGAGGAATAGTGGTTTTCATCCTGAAGTCCGGAAGGATTGACAAAATGAGAATTCTGCAGTCCGAGAGCTGACGCTCTCTCGTTCATCATCACAGCGAATTCCTCCACCGACCCTCCTGCCGCTTCCGCCACCGCCACCGCGGCGTCGTTGCCGGAACGCAGCATCATACCGTAGAGCAGATCTTTCATTCTGATTTTCTCATCGGTCTTGAGGTAAATCGAAGATCCTTCCTGACGCACCGCATTCTCCGATACCGTAGTATACTCTTCCGGATCCATGGTTTCCAGCGCGATCAGCGCCGTCATGATCTTCGTCGTGCTGGCGGGATACATGTGTGCGTCCTTCCGCTTATCGTAGAGAACTTTGCCGCTGGCAGCGTCGATGAGAACCGCTGTCTCCGCCGAGACGACGGGTTCCGCCGTGAAACTGCCTTCGGACTTCTCTGAAGCAGCGCTGACGCTGATCGCTTCGGCGGCATCGGAAGCCACGCTTACCGCCGCTTCCTCACTCTGCCGGCCGCTGAACGACGTCCGGGCCCACAGGCTTCCGAAGATTAAAATAATGAAAAGACACACAGAAAGGGCTGCGATGACAGCCCTTCGTCCTTTCCGTTGTTCTCCATTGATTATCATATGTCTTCCTCCCGGGTCATCTGTAACTACACGGAATATCATTCCGAAGATATCGCTTCTTTCAAATTTTACAGTTTTCTTCCCGGGATTATGACTGCGGATTACGGATCTCCGTCTTTTCTCAACCCGCAATCCGGTTCTCTTATGAATCCTCTTTTCTTCATTTGATACCGGCCGCCGTCCGCAGACGCCTGTATTTTTTACAATATTGCCGCTGCCCGCTACTCTACCTTCATCATGCGGTAACCTACGCCGATATGCGTCTGTATATATTGAGGCGAATCGGGTTCGCTTTCGATTTTCTTTCTCAGCGTCGCCATAAATACGCGCAGTGAGGCCACGTCATTGTCCCAGCTGCTCCCCCAGATTTTCTGGGTGATAAAAGTGTGAGTCAGCACTTTTCCCGCATTTTTGCACATCAGACATAAAAGCTTAAATTCGATGGGCGTCAGGTGAAGTTCCTTTCCGCTGAGATAAGCACAGCCCGCGGCATAATCCACCTTCAGATGGCCGTTGACAAATACCGGTTCCGAAGGAACTTCATTCTGCATGAATGCCAGCCGGCGCTGCGTTACCCGCAGCCGCGCCAGCAATTCCTCTACGGAAAAGGGTTTTGTGAGATAATCGTCCGCTCCGGCATCCAGCGCTTCGATTTTATCCGTATCTTCACTTCTCGCGCTGATAACGATGATCGGGAGATTCGACCAGGTTCTCACCCGGCGGATCACTTCTACGCCATCCATATCAGGCAGTCCGAGATCCAGGAGCATGATATCCGGATTATGAGACGACGCTTCCAGGATAGCGGACTCTCCGTTGGGAGCGGTAAGAAAACGATAGTCGTGCGCCTTCAAGGTCGTAGTGATCAGATTGCGGACAGGCGCATCGTCTTCCACAACCAGTATCTGTAATTTATTCATGCAGTGTAACCTCCTCTGCCGGCAGCGTAAAGGTGAAAATCGTTCCCGTCGGACGATTGTCTTTCACCGTGATTTCGCCTCCGTGCGCCGTAACGATGGATTTGCACAGAGACAGCCCGAGTCCGAGACTTCTGCGGCTGTCTGCAATCCGATTCGCTCCGGTGTAAAACATATCGAATACATACGGCTTCGCTTCGTCCGAAATTCCGGGACCGTCATCCGCGACGCTGACAAAGATATTCTTTCCCTTTCTTCCGGAAGCGATAACGATTTTGGACCCTTCCGGCGTATACTTCACGGCATTATCCACGATATTGATGATGACCTGAACGATCAGACGGGCGTCCATTCGCGCAAGCAGAAACTCACCGCAGCTCTCCACGCGGATCTCATGGCTCGAACTTTTGCGGTTTACATGTTTCAGCGCCTCTTCGATCACCTCGTCCAAAAGCTCTGCCGAAAGACGAAGGTTCATCTGGCCGTCTTCGATCCGCGTCACCGCGAGAAGATTTTCCACAAGATTTATGAGCCACATAGAATCGTCATAAATATCAGAATACAGCCGCTGTCTCGTCTCTTCATCAAAATCCACGCTGTTCGACATCAGATTACTGGCATTTCCCGAAATCGACGTCAGAGGCGTGCGGAGATCGTGAGAGATCGAACGCAGAAGGTTTGCCCGGAGCTGTTCGTTTTTTGCCAGTACGGCTGCAGCTTCTTTTTCTCTGGCATTTTTTTCATTTTCCAGCGCCAGAGCACACTCTCCCAAGATTGAGAGAAGCAGACTGTTTTCAAAAGCGTCCAGGGGACTTTCCTGCGCATATATGCCGAGAACGCCGAAAACCTCGTCTCCGCTGCGTACCGCCAGATAGCGGCACATAGCGTTGGAAAGCGTACCGGTACCGGCGCCGGCGTGTTTGTTATTCTTCATCACCCAGGCGGCCACAGCCCTTTCATGCGCCGTCCGGTACCGTTCGGCGCCGGAATCCTGGTGAACCGTAAAAATGAGAGGCTCCGGCAGTTCGGCGCCGTCTCCGGAAAAACCGTTTTCCGGCATATGATAAAAGACTACATCCCGGTTCAGCAGCTTTTTCAGCTGCCGCGCCGCGGCGCCGACAACCTCATCTCTGTCCCGGGCGCCGCTGAACAGCTGGTTGGTATCGAAGAGTATCTTCATTCTGTATGCCATCTGCGCCGACTGCTCCGCGCTTCGTTTCAGCCGATTGGCCAGCGTCCCGCTGATAAACGCGGCGAGAAACATGACGATGAAAGTTACCGGATAGCCTTTTCCATGAGCCAGTAGCGTAAACCGCGGCTCTGTAAACAGCAGATTGAATACGATCACACTCGCCGCAGAGGAAGCGAGACTGTAGATTCTGTTTGAGGTGATCACAGAGGTGATGAGTACACCGAGAATATATATCGTGATGACATTCGCTTCGCTGAATCTCAAATACCAGAAAACCAGTCCCAGACATGTGGAAAGCAAAAGCACGCCCAGACTTTTCGCGACATCATTAACCGAAAAGACCGCCTTTTTTGCGTTCATTCTCCTCTGCCGATAAACAGAGGCCGAAGAATTGTCCGGAATGATATGAATATCCAGATCCGGCGCATAAGCGATGAGTTTATCCGTCAGCGTGGGTTTGCTGAACAGATGTCTGCGGGCTGCTGTGCTCCTCCCGATAACAATTTTGGAAATGCCGGATAATCTGGCAAATTCAGCGATCTGATAAGGAACGTCGTCGCCGAAAACCGTTTCGATTTTAGCTCCCAGCTGCTCCGCAAGCTTTGTATTTTCTCTGAGACGTTTTTTATTGTCCTCTGTCATCGCCGCATAATCGGGAGTCTCCACAAACAGAGCCGTAAAGGAACTGCGAAAGGCCTTCGCCATCCGCGCAGCCGTCCTTATAATCGTCTTGTTGGATGGAGCGGAAGAAAGACAGACGAGAATGTGCTCTTCTGTATGATATTCTCCCTGATTTTTGATCCTGGCGTTTTCCGACAGAAGATTGACCCGATCCGCACACCGGCGCAGAGCGATCTCACGCAGAGCGGTGAGATTTTCCACCGTAAAAAAGCTGCCTATCGCTCTGGATGCCTGTTCTCTGCGGTACACTTTTCCGCTTTTCAGACGGTCGATGAGATCCTGCGGTTCGATATCTACCAGTTCCACCTGATCTGCGCTGTCGAACACGGAGTCGGGAATCCGCTCTCTCACAAGGACTCCGGTGACAGACGCCACCGTGTCGTTCAGACTCTCGATATGCTGTACGTTAACTGTCGTATAGACATCGATCCCCGCTTTCAGAAGTTCCTGAACATCCTGATATCTCTTGGCGTGCCGGCATTCCTCCGCATTGGTATGCGCCAGCTCATCCACGAGAAGGAGCTGCGGTTTCCTCGCGAGCGCAGCGTCCAGATCAAACTCTCTCAGTTCGATACCGTCCTTACGTCTGACATGCAGAAACGGAAGCTGTTCCAGCCCGTCGAGGAGCGCCGACGTCTCCGGCCGCGCGTGGGGTTCCACATATCCGGCCACCACCTCCGTCCCCCGTTGTCTGGCCGCCTGTGCGGCCTGCAGCATAGCATAAGTCTTTCCGACACCCGCCGCATATCCGAAAAAAATTTTCAGACGTCCTTTTTTCTTTGCGTCTTCTTCCTGCTGAATAGCTTTCAGCAAATGATCCGGATTCCGGCGTATCGATTCCATAGGTTCACCTCCGCTGTTCCTGATCCGGGCAGTCGCTCTTCCTGCAATATAATTCTCTGTGGGAAGAAAGAAAACCGTCGAGTCTTCTCATGATAAAGTAACCGACTACCGCCATTGCGGTGATACCGCAGACGAATAAGATATCTCTCATTTTAACACATCCCCCGAAAATTTGCGCTCCCGAAGGGATGAGCCGTCAAAGCCGAAAACACTTTTGTATCGCTTTATTGCTTCCCAAAATCAGCAGCGACTCATCCTCCGAAAAACGCGTGTCCGGCGTAATCGTCAGATTGATTGTTCCCTGTTTTTTTACTGCCATGATGTTGATGTTGTATTTTTTCCGTATGTCCAGACTGCCTACGGTCTTTCCCTGCCATTCCGCAGGCACGGTAATCTCGACGACGGCGTGTTCCTCATCCAGCTCGATATAATCCAGGATATGATCCGAGCTGTATCTCATCGCGGTCCACAGCGCCATCTGTTTCTCCGGATACACGATTTCATCGGCTCCGTTTCGCAACAGAAATTTCGCGTGAACATCCCTCGCCGCTCTGGAGACCACCATTTTTGCTCCCAGTTCTTTCAAGAGAGACGTAGTCTCCAGCGAACTCTGAAAGTCGTCGCCGATAGCGACGATACACACGTCGAAATTCCCTACGCCCAATGACGCGAGAAAATCTTCGTTTGTACCGTCTCCGATCTGCGCGCTGGTCACATAAGGAAGAACCTCATTTACCCGTTCTTCCTTTAAATCGACGGCCAGCACCTGATGATGAAGTTCATCTAACTTCATCGCGATATATTTTCCAAACCTGCCTAATCCGATTAATAAAACAGACTTCATCTCTTATCTCCTTTGCATCGTCATCCCACTGTAATCTTTTCTTCCGGAAGTCTCGACGAATTTTTCGCCCGGGAAACCGCCGCGAAAATCAGTGTCAGACCTCCCACTCTGCCGAAAAACATGAGTATCATGAGTATCGTCTTCGACACCGCTCCCAGCGCCGGCGTAATCCCCAGAGACAAACCCACGGTGCCGATAGCGGAAGCTGTTTCAAATAGACAGGTGAGCAGCGGAATATTTTCCACTTTACTGATAATCATTCCTCCTCCGAGAAAAAGGACGATATACATCAGAAAAACAGCTGCCGCCTGCCGGATCACATCGTAAGAAATCCTTCTGCCGAAACAGTGAGCGTACTCTCTTCTGCTGAAAACGGCGGCTGACGACAATACGAGAACAGCGATAGTCGTCGTCTTCATTCCACCGGCAGTCGAGCCCGGAGAACCGCCGATCAGCATGAGAATTATCATGACGACTTTTCCCGTGTCGCTCAGTTCCGTGAGGTCCGTGGTATTAAATCCTGCGGTCCTCGGCGTCACCGCCTGAAACAGCGAGGCGAAAAACCGTTCCTTTCCCCCCATTTCACCGTACTCGCAAAACCAGAAATAGAAAAACGGAAGAATGACCAGTACCGCTGTAGTCGCCAGTATCATCTTGCTCTGCGCTCGATACTTTCGTAATCTCAGCTTATGTTCCTTTATATCATCCCAAGTCAGAAATCCAAGGCCTCCGATGAGAATCAGTGCCGCTATCGTCAGATTCACCGTCACCTGCACGGAATAGGACGTCAGAGAAGAGAAAGGCTGCCGAAATCCCATCAGATCGAAACCCGCATTACAGAAAGCGGAAATCGAATGAAAGAAAGACTGCCACAGTCCCAGCTCGATTCCCTGATCTCTGCAGAAAACAGGCAGGAGAATCAGCGCGCCGATCAGTTCGATAATCAGCGTCGTCTTAAAGACAAAACCGGTCAGGCGAACGATGCCTCCCACTTGGGGCGCCGCGATAGCCGTCTGCATAGTACTTCTCTGCATGAGTCCGATTTTCTTTCCTGAGACCCGAGAAATCATCACCGCTATGGTCACAATTCCCATACCGCCGATCTGTATCAGAGTTAGAATTACCGCCTGGCCGAAAAACGACCAATACGAAAAAGTATCGTGCACTACCAATCCGGTGACGCACGCAGCCGATACAGAAGTAAACAGCGCATCACTGAAAGACGCTGACTGGCCGGATGCCGACGCCCAAGGAAGCATGAGCAGCAGGCAGCCTGCAAAAATCACGGATAAAAATCCGAAGCTGATCAGCTGAAAAGATGAAATATGTCTGTTTTTAAATATAAATCCCATAAATCCCCACCTGCAAATCTTTATACGCATTTATTCCGTCTTAACTTACAGAATCTTTATATACGATTATCATGCAAGCCGTATAAAATACGCATAAATATTTTTCCACCGGTGTAAAGACTGTATAAAGACAGCGCCGGGTGATTT
>CAJLHL010000102.1 GCA_905206455.1 uncultured Eubacteriales bacterium | reverse complement strand
GCACCGCTCCGTTACGGCGCCGGCGATCATGCGCGGATTTTGTATCTGTATGAAGGCGGCTGATCTGAACTGCGGCAGCCTTTGCTGGAGGAGAGAATATGTTATCGAATACTGTAAAAAATATCGTGCCTTCCGGTACGGTATCGATCAATGCCAGAGTTTTGGAGATGATGGACGAGGGAACGGAGATCATCAATCTCAGCGTAGGGGAACCGGATTTCAATACGCCGGAGCCCGCAAAGAAAGGCGCCGCCTGGGCGATGGAGCATAACAGGACGAGATACGATAAGGTTCCGGGACTGGTGGAATTAAGAGAACAGATCTGCCGGAAGCTGCGGGAAGAAAACGGCGTAGAATATGATATCGACCAGATCGTGGTATCGAACGGAGCGAAGCAGTGCATTTTAAACACCTGCATGACCCTTTTGAATCCGGGAGACGAGGTTCTGATTCCCGTACCTTATTGGGTCAGTTATCCGGAGATCGTTAAAATCTGCGGCGGCGTTCCCGTGTTCGCCGAAACGAAGAGAGAAAACGATTTTAAACTCACCGCGGCTGATATCGAACGCTGTGCGACCGACCGCACAAAAATGCTGATTCTGTGCAATCCGTCCAATCCGCTGGGAACGGTATACACCCGTGAGGAACTGCGCGCTGCGGCGGAAGTCTGCGTTCGCCGCGGTATTTATATCATGGCGGACGAAGTCTATGAGAGAATCTGCTTTGCCGATGAGTTTGTCAGCGTATCCTCCCTGTCGCCGGAAATAAAAGAAATGACTGTGCTCGTCAACGGTCTTTCCAAATCGATTCCTATGACCGGATGGAGAATCGGCTATACCGCGGCTTCAAAGGAACTGACGAGGGCGATGATTGCTCTTCAGGGACATATCACCTCTCATCCGTCTACGGTATCTCAGTGGGCCGGCGTGGAAGCTCTGAAACACTGCGGAGATAATACGTCGATGATGGCAGCGGCATACAGGGAACGCATGGAGGCTGCCGTGGCCTTTTTAAGGGAGGAGCTCCCGCAGATATCCTTTATCGAACCGAAAGGTGCGTTTTACCTGTTCCTGGATATTTCAAGCCTGAAAGATTGTTTCGGAGAGAGGGAACAACCTTACAGCACGGCTTTCACGATGAAGCTTCTCAACGAGAAACACGTTGCCGTAGCGCCGGGAGCGGCGTTCGGAATGGACGGGTTCATCCGGATCGCTTACGCTGCGGATAAGGACACGCTTCTCAGAGGCCTGGGAAGGATCCGTGATCTGGTGAAGGAACTGCGCCGGGAATGGTAAAAAACTCCGCGCTTTCATTTTCTGAAAGTGCGGAGTTTTTGTTATATCACTCTGAAACGGATCAGACCTTTGATTTTGTTCAATTTTTCGATGGTTTCACCGGTCACCGGAGAATCCAGATCCATAAGCGTATAAGCGTAATCGCCGCGGCTCTTGTTCATCATATCGCTGATGTTGAGCTCGGTGATCGCATTGGTGATCTGAGCGATGATATTCGGGATATTTTTGTGGAACAGCGCTAAGCGGTTTGCTCCGCGGCAGGCTCCCATGTGACATGCAGGGAAATTGACGGAATTTGTGATGTTGCCGTTTTCGATGTAATCCATCATTTCCTCTACGGCCATGACGGCGCAGTTGTCCTCCGCTTCCATGGTAGAAGCGCCGAGATGAGGGGTGAGAATGACATTCGGAAGTCCGGGCATATCTTCATTTGGGAAGTCCGTCACGTATTTTCTGAGTTTGCCGCTTTCCAGAGCTTCTTTCAGAGACGGTGTATCCACGATGGAGGCCCTCGCATAGTTGAGGAGCACAGAGCCGTCTTTCATCTTTGCGAAAGTGTCGCCGTTGATCATTCCGTTGGTCGCATCGTTGGCGTGAACGTGTACTGTGAGAAAATCGCATTCCGGGAGCATATCGTCCAGTTTTTCCACCACCTGTACTTTGTCGGAAATATGAAGCGCGTTTTTCACCGAGAGATAAGCGTCGTAACCGATGACTTTCATGCCGAGCGACGCAGCTGCATTGGCTACCGGTACGCCGATGCCTCCCAATCCGATGACTCCCAGCGTCTTGCCGATGATCTCACAGCCCTTAAACTGGCTCTTGCCCTTTTCAACCTGCTTGGCGATGTCGCCTGTGAGTCCGGCGGACCAGATCGAGCCGCCGATGATATCTCTGGACGCCAGCAGCATCGCCGCGATGACCATTTCCTTTACTGCATTGGCATTTGCTCCGGGGGTGTTGAATACGGCGATGCCTTTTTGGGTACATCTGTCCGTCGGAATATTATTTACGCCTACGCCTGCGCGGGCGATACAGAGAAGATTTTCAGAAAAATCCATTTCTTTCATATTCTGGCTTCTGACCACGATACCGTCGGCTTTTTCCGTTTCTTCGATGATTTGATAACGATCGGTGAGTTCCGAAAGTCCCACCGGGGAAATTTTATTTAATGTTGCAATTTTATACATTTTAGATGATCCCTCTGCTAAATTATCTGTTGTCTGTTTCAAATTTTTTCATAAAGTCGATGAGTTTCTTTACGCCTTCGTCGGGCATCGCATTGTAGATGCTGGCGCGCATGCCTCCTACTGTTCTGTGTCCAGCCAAATTTACCAACCCTCGGGTTTTCGCTTCTGCGATGAATTTTTTGTCGAGATCTTCGTCGCCTGTGACGAATACCACGTTCATGAGGGAGCGGTCTTCAAAGGCTACCGGGCAGTTATAAAAAGAGCTGTTGTCGATAAAGTCATAAAGCGCGGCCGCCTGTTCTTCATTGTGCTTCTGAACGGCGGGCACACCGCCCTGCTTTTTTATCCACTGGAACATCAGTCCCGCCATATAGATCGAGTAGCACGGAGGTGTGTTGTACATAGAACCTTTCTCCGCATGGATTTTGTAATCGAGATAGACCGGCGCGTCAGCCGGACAGCTGCCGATGAGATCTTCTCTGACGATGACGATCGTAACCCCTGCCGGACCCACATTTTTCTGTGCGCCCGCGAAAATCAGGCCGAAGTCTTCTACATTATATACTTCCGACAAGAAGTTGGAGGACTGATCCGCAGCGAGGACGATGTTCCCGGTATCCGGGATGTAGCTGTAACGGCTGCCGTAGATCGTATTGTTGGTGGTGATATACACATAATCGGCGTCCGGGCGGAAATCTTTTCTTTCCAGTTTCGGTATGTAGGTATAGACATCCGGTTCTGATGTAGCGGCAATGCGGATATCGCCGAACTTCTGCGCTTCTGTGGCCGCTTTTTTTGCCCACTGGCCTGTGACGATATAGTCCGCTTTTTTTGAGCTGCGGAGCAGATTCAGCGGTACCATAGAGAACTGAAGCGTTCCGCCGCCCTGAAGAAACATCACTTTGTAGTTTTCTGGAATCTTCATCAGATCTCTGAGATCGGATTCTGCCGTCTTTATGATTTCTTCAAAGTCTTCAGAACGATGACTCATCTCCATGACGGACATGCCGCAGTTTTTGTAATTGATCATGTCTGCCTGCGCCTGCTGCAGAATTTCGAGAGGGAGGCCGGAAGGGCCTGCCGAAAAGTTAAATACTCTGTCCATAATTCTTGTTCTCCATTTTTCCTTATATTGTGATTCCCGGACGCAGAGCGGTCCGGGAAACGGTTTAACAAAAAGCCGTAAAAATGATGGCAGCCTGCGAGTTATTTCACTCCATAATTTTGTACACAATTATACTCTACTATGATAAAATAGTAAAGAAAATTTCAGTAAAAGGATATTATACTTGATTACTGAAATGCGAGTATTTACAAAGCCTGAAGCCCCGCAGGAAGCGGACGGCAGGCGATGACGACGGCCGCGCACCGGCTGGAGGACTCTGCGCTGAAGCGGCGGATACGGCTTTCCAAAAAGCTGCAGTGAAAACGGAATATCCGCGTCCCGCCGCAGAGCGCGCCGGACGCGGATATCGCAAGATCGAAGAAAAACGATCGGCCGGAGTTTCAGCCGGCTGTTTGGCCGCATTCGACCGAAATAATCTGTGAACTGATGTGAGGAGAATTTTGCTATGAAATATTTAATCGTCCTGACCGACGGCGCGGCAGGAAGACCGCTGGATGAAATCGGAGGGAAGACCGCGCTGGAAGCGGCGGATATGAAATGTATCGACAGTTTTGCAGCGAGAGGAGAGATGGGGATGGTAAAGACCGTTCCCGAGGGTATGGCGCCGGGAAGCGACGTAGCGAATCTTTCTGTCATGGGATATGCGCCGGAGATTTATCATACCGGCAGATCGCCGCTGGAAGCGGCCAGCATGGGAATCGATATGTCGCCTGCGGATGTTTCTTTCCGCTGTAATCTCATTACTGTGGCGGGAGACGGAGCTTATGAAGACCTGACGATAAAGGATCACAGCTCCGGAGACATCTCGAATGAAGAGGCGGAGGAACTGATCCGGTTTATCGGTGAAAATCTGAGCACAGATGAAATTCAATTTTATCCGGGAGTCAGTTACCGCCATGTCATGGTTGTTCACGGCGGTTCCACGGATTACGATCTGACGCCTCCGCATGATGTACTGGAACAGAGAGTAGGACCGAATCTTCCGAAGGGAGAGGGGGCGGAATACCTTACAGAACTGATGAGAAAAAGCTACGAGCTTCTGAAGAATCACCCGGTCAATCTGGCCCGGATAGAAAAAGGTCTCAATCCGGCGAATACGATATGGATCTGGGGTCAGGGAAGAAAGCCGTCTCTCACGCCGTTTAAAGAGAAATACGGAATCGACGGGGCCGTTATCTCAGCGGTGGATCTCATCAAAGGAATCGCGGTGTGTTCCGGATTGGAATCCATCGATGTACAGGGCGCTACGGGGACGATCCGCACCAACTTTGAAGGTAAGGCCAGGGCCGCAGTGGATGCGTTTAAAAAAGGCCGGCAGTTCGTATATATCCATCTCGAAGCGCCGGACGAATGCGCTCATCAGGGCTCTCTTTCCGAGAAGATCGAGAGTCTTCAGCTGATCGACCGAAAGATCGTAAAACCGGTAACCGATTATCTGGAATCCTCCGGGGAAGATTTCCGCCTGCTGGTGCTGCCGGATCATCCGACGCCGGTCTGCCTGAGGACTCACTCCGCGGATCCCGTGCCTTACGTGCTTTATGACAGCAGAAAAGACAGCGGCTGCCGTGAAAACCGGTATACAGAGGCCTGCGGCCGCCGGACAAATCGCTGTTTCGAAGCGGGACATCAGCTGACGGAACATTTTTTTAGAGATTTATAACGAAATTCTGCGGTATGGCGGTATGCTGCACACACGGCGGATATCCCCGGCAGCTGAGCAGTTGCGGGGAAAAGGGAGGTCGAAGGAGCGCCGCCGGAATATCCTGTATGAACGCCGGCAGAGACCAAAGGCCGGGTTGCCGTCGGTTTGGCTCCGTTCTGAGAGAGGCAGAGGTCGGAGAGTTATGAAAAGAGAATCATTTTATCAATGGATGTGCAGCGGAGCGGGGCCGGGAGAGACGGCTCTGCAGTGACGAAGAGGTAAATGAGGTAACGAATGAAAAAGAAATGTATAGGTATTATGCTCACCGTGATTCTTTTGTTCAGCTGTATCTTTGCAGTTGTGCCTTCTTATGCGGCGGTAACCGATCTTCCCGAGCTCACCGGTCAGTCGGCTATTTTAATCAATGTGGATACGGGTGAAGTTCTGTATGACAAATACAAGGATTTTCAGACTTATCCAGCCAGTACGACGAAGGTAATGACAGCTCTGCTGGCGTTGGAACACCTGGATCTGGATCAGGTCTGCACCATCAGTCATGATGCGTCGTACACCGAGGGGAGCCGGATTTTCCTTCTGGAAGGAGAACAAGTGACGGTAGAACAGCTGCTTTACGCTATGCTTCTGGCATCCGCCAACGATGCGGCCATCGCTCTCGCAGAGGCGTGCGCCGGGGATGTGGACAGTTTTGCGGAGATGATGAATGAAAAAGCCGAGGAATTAGGTGCGGAAAATACGCATTTTGCCAATCCGAACGGTCTGCCCGACGAGACGCATATGACGACCGTAGCCGATATGGCTCTCTTTGCAAGAGAGGCGATGAAAAATGAAACTTTCCGAAAAATCGTGTCTACTTATGAATACACGATTCCTGCTACGGAGCTTCAGCCGGAAGCTCGCCTGATACATAATTCCAACCGTCTTCTGTATGACGAAGTGCATAAGGCTGTCATCGGCGATGAGACACGGCCGTACAAATACGATGGAATTCTGGGGATCAAGACGGGATATACCGACGCCGCCAGAAGTTGTCTCGTAGCGGCGGCGGAACGGGACGGAATGACGCTGATCGGTGTAGTTTACCGGTCGGAGCCGGAAACTTTGTATCCGGATATGATTCAGTTGCTGGATTTTGGATTTGATAACTTTAAGATGGTGGATCTCGAGATGAAAGCGGGTGACGTCGTAGGTGAAGCGGCGGTGAAAGAAGGGAAACGGGGTAAAATCGACGTGACGGTGAAAAGTGACGTGAAAGCCACCGTCGAATTGATGGAAGGGCAGAAATTCTCGGATGATCCGTCGGATTACGATTTTAAGATTGAAAGCGACCAACTCACTGCACCTGTCAAAAAAGGCGAGAAAGCGGGCAGGATGGTGGTATACCGGGGAGACAGCGCAGTAGCTCAGCTTGACGTCTATGCGGCGGAAGATATGGAAAAAACTGCGGTGGGAGGATTGCTGCCGAAGGCAGTTATTATCGCGGCGCTGATTGCAGTTTTAGCAGGGGCGCTGTTTATTCTCCGAAAGATATGGCGCCGTAAGACTTGCTGATGCGGACAGCGGTTTTGGAAAAGAAGAAAAAATATCATAAAAGATACGGCGGAAAAAGTCGAAAGATGTGATAAATGGAAATATCCTTTGGAAAAAATCGCGTTCATCTGGAACAGGCAGGAGTGTAAACGCATTTTTTCCTGTAGATTTTCTTTTTGGGAAAAGTGTTCTGAATGAAATACAAAAATACATAAAAATTAAGATGAAT
>CAJLHL010000101.1 GCA_905206455.1 uncultured Eubacteriales bacterium | reverse complement strand
GGATCGGCGTGGCGGCTCAGTCTCTCGGTGTGGCACAGGCCTGTCTGGATGAAGCTGTAAAGTATGCCAAAGAACGGAAGCAGTTCGGTAAATATCTGTACGAGCATCAGGGTATCGCTTTTATGATCGCCGATATGGCCACAAAGGTAAAAGCGGCCAGGGAACTGGTCTATGATGCGGCAGTGACGAAGGATAACGGCGGAAACAGCACGTTGGCCAGTTCCATGGCAAAGTATTACGCGTCGGAGATCTGCAATGAGGTAGCCGCAAAATCTCTGCAGATTCACGGAGGCTACGGTTTTGTGAGAGGGTTTAAAATCGAGCGGCTTTACAGAGACTGCCGCGTATTTACCATATATGAAGGTACGAGCCAGATTCAGCAGATGGTCATCGCCGGCCAGATCGTCGGCAAGTAGGAGGTGTGCGGAAGATGAAAATCATCGTTTGTATAAAACAGGTGCCTGATACGACGGAGATCAGAATCGATCCCGTCAAAGGAACTCTGATGCGCGACGGCGTGCCGAGCATTCTCAATCCTGACGATGCAAATGCGCTGGAAGCGGCGCTTCAGATAAAAGATGAATATCCCGGTACGGTAGTCGATGTGGTGACCATGGGGCCGCAGCAGGCCTCCTATGCGCTGAGAGAATGTCTGGCCATGGGGGCAGACGATGCCTATCTTCTCAGCAGCCGCGCTTTCGGCGGTGCGGATACCTGCTCCACCAGCACGACACTGGCCTACGGCATAAAGAAGATCGGAGATTACGATTTTATCTTCGCGGGAAGACAGGCCATCGACGGCGATACCGCTCAGGTCGGTCCTCAGCTGGCGCAGCGTCTCGGACTGCCTGCGGCCACCTATGTGCAGAACATCAGAGAGATCCGGGAGAATTCCGTGATCCTCGAACGTCAGTTAGAGGATGGCTACGAAGTCCTGGAAATTCAGCGGCCGTGCGTTCTCACTGCGGTGAGAGAACTGAACCGGCCGAGATATATGACTGTCATCGGCATCGAAAAAGCATACGAAAAGGAGATTACTGTCTGGGACGAAAGGGATCTCGATATCCGTCCGCAGGACTGCGGCCACAGCGCCAGCCCGACAAAGGTATTCCGCAGTTTCACCCCGCCGCCGAAGGGTAAGGGCGAAATGCTCGCCGGCACGGTGAACGACATGGCTCAGTCCCTGGTGTCTAAGCTCATGGAAAAACACGTACTGTAAGAGAAAGGATCGCTGCTATGTCAATCAGAGTAATCAATGAAAAATGCAGAGGCTGTTCCCTGTGCGCCGGAAGCTGTCCCTTTGACGCCATTCAGATGTCAGAGAAACTTCCAGAAATCGGACCGTCCTGTACGGAGTGTGGCTCCTGCTTGGAAGTATGCAAATTCGGCGCTCTCGAAAAAGTGGACAGCAGTGCGGAAAACGGCATGGATATCCAGGAATATCACGATGTCTGGGTCTTTGCAGAGCAGAGAGGCAATGCGCTGATGCCGGTAGTAATCGAACTCCTGGGAGAAGGCAGGAGGTTGGCGGACGAAATCGGCTGCAGGCTGGGCGTTATCGTCTGCGGTGAAAATATCGATCAGATCGTTTATGAGCTGGGCTGCTACGGCGCGGATATCATCTATGCGGCGGATGCGCCGGAGCTGAAAACATATACCACAGACGCTTATACCAAGGTGATCTATGAGGCGGTGACCGAATACAAACCGGAAATTTTTCTGCTGGGCGCGACGCATATCGGCCGTGATCTGGGTCCATCTATCGCTGTAAAATGCGGGACGGGTCTGACCGCGGACTGTACGAAGCTGGAGATTCATTCGGAAGACGGAAAGCTGATGCAGACGCGTCCGGCTTTCGGGGGAAACCTCATGGCCACGATTGTCTGCGAGCACCATCGTCCCCAGATGGCCACTGTCCGTCCGGGTATCATGGCAAAAGCTACGTACGACCGTCAGCGTCAGCCGGAGCTGGTCTCTCTCGATGTGACTTTTGAAGCGGATGAGCTGCGGGAGCGCGTCATTCGCGTGGTCAAGTCGATGAGGGAACATGTCTCTCTCACCGATGCGGACGTAGTGGTTTCCGGAGGTCTCGGTCTGGGCAGTCCGGAGGGATTTGAGCTGATCCGCAGGCTGGCGGACCGTCTCGGCGGCGTGGTGGGTTCCAGTCGTGCGGCGGTAGACGCAGGATGGATTCCGGCCAGCCATCAGGTGGGTCAGACCGGCACCACGGTTCGTCCGAAGATTTATTTTGCCTGTGGAATTTCCGGAGCGATTCAGCATTTGGCAGGCATGCAGGAGTCAAAATGCATCGTCGCTATCAATAAGGATGAAAACGCTCAGATTTTCGAAGTGGCGGATTATGGAATCGTAGGGGATCTGCACAAAGTGATTCCGGCGATTCTCAACGCGCTGGACGGCGTGGAGTAAACAATCGGCCGGCGGTTTCAGCGAGGCGGGCAGAAGCCTGGGATCGGCTGCGCAGCTGCTGCGTATTTTGCGCGAAGCAGCCGGTTTTTCGGAGAAGGAGAACGCCGCAGAGGATTTTTTCGGCGTCTTCCGAATGAAACAGCTGCGCTTTTAATATTTTAATTATAAAGAATGAGGAGGATATCATAATGGCAAAAATCAGTGAGAAAGCTTTTATCGCAGAAGGTGCGGTAATCAAAGGCGACGTGGAAATCGCTGATCACGTAGCGGTTTTATACAATTCTGTGATCCGCGGCGATGTGGTAAAGGTCGTCATCGGCGAGGAGAGCAATGTGCAGGACTGCTGTATGATTCACGGCGAGCAGCCTGTCGTCATCGGCAGAAGAGTCAGTCTGGGACACGGCGTCATCGTCCACGGTGCAAAGATCGGCAATAACGTGCTGGTGGGAATGGGTTCCACTGTTATGGACGGTGCGGAAATCGGCGATAACTGTCTGATTGCAGCCGGGTCTCTCATCACGAAGGGCAAGAAATTTCCGCCGAATTCTCTGATCATGGGAAGTCCTGCGGTGGTGAAACGGGAGCTCACGCCGAAAGAACTGGAGTCTGTTTCTTTTAACGCGGATCTCTATCTGGCGACTGCGATCAAACACAGAGAAGGGCTCTGGGACACGCCGATGGACGATATCATCGCGGAAGTCCAGAAGGGCAGAAGGTAAAAAATGGTTTCCCGCCGTCAATCCTCCGTACAGCGCGCTGTATCGGAGGATTTTTCTTTTTTCGTCTGAAATCGTGAGGTTTTGCTGCTGAAATCGCCGGCTGAGAGAGAAAAATTTACGTTTTTCAGAAAAATTTTGTCACAAATTCAAATTCCTCTGTGTTTTATATATGTAATCCAAAAGAAAGGAGGTGCTCTGTCCGGCTGCCGGCCGATTCTGTCTGTGCGCGTGTATGAGGATGGAAACTCCGTTCCCTGGGAAAGAGCGGAGTTTGCGGTGATGAGGCGTATGCCGGGTATCTGCATGTGAAACAATGGGAAAATATTTCGCTGAGGATTCGTCGGGTATTTTCCGGGAGGATTGAAAAGAATTTATGAGAAAGGAAGGGATTTTATGCTGAAGAGAAAGAGGGTTCTGAGTCTGACTCTCATCTTCTGTCTCGTCCTGCCGCTTACGGTTTTCGGGAGTTCGCCGGGACAGGCGGAAAACGGAGCGTTTACAGAGATGCGGGCTTCAGACGGCTCTGCCGTTTCGAAAGCAGAAGAGGTGACGAGAGGGGGATTTGTTTCGATGCTGGCGGAGGCGTCGGAGGAAGATCTGCGGCAGTATGCGTCGGAGGAGAATCCGTTTTCCGATGTCGGGGAGGATGATGCGGCCGTTCGCTGGGCGTATGCGAAATGGCTGGTCAATGGCAATGGAAGCGGAGCGTTTCGCCCGGAGGATAGTCTGAGCCGGCAGGAAGCCGCGGCGATTCTCGGGAGATATCTCGATTATGAATATACGCAGCTGCCTGCCGGATGCGGAACGGGTCTTCCGGACAGCGGAAATATTTCGGAATGGGCCCGGGAGGGAGTGGCAGCCTGCTGTATGTACGGAATCATATCCGAGGAGCGGGATGACGGAACTGAGGGACAGGATTCTAACAGCTGGAATTTTCGGCCGCTGGATAAGGTGAGTGCGGCCGATGCCTCACAGTGGATCAAAAATGTACGGGATCTGAAAATCAGTGCGGTGACAGTTCCGGAGAAAAAGACGTTTGCGGACAATCTTTCGGAAGCGGTGGCGACAGAAGCTGAGGGAAAGAACTGGTCGATATCTCCGTATTCCGCACAGATGGCTCTGGCGATGCTGACTGCCGGCGCGAAAGGACAGACGCAAAAAGAGCTGCTGAGTGCTCTTCAGATCGAAGATATCGATGATTTTGGCGACAGTGCGGAAGCCCTTCTGAAGAAATATGATGGTTTTGAGGATGTGATATCGCTGGAGACAGCAAATTCTATCTGGTTGAATCAAAGTTGGTTCGGAGACAGGGGCGCATTTCTTCCGGACTACAGACGACAGATGGAGCTGCAATATCGAGCTGAAGTGAGAGAGGTGACGAATTCCGATTCCGTCGAAGAAGTAAACGCCTGGGTAAATGAAAAAACGAAGGGAAAGATTCCGACGATTCTCTCAGAAAATAATCGGGATTTTGTGACGGCTCTCGTCAATGCGGTCTATTTTAAAGCGGCTTGGGAAAAGGAATTTTCCGAGCAGGATACGAAAGAAGGGGATTTTTATAATGCTGACGGCAGCCGGTCAAAGATCGATTTTATGAATCAGACAGATAATTTCGGTTATTACAGTACGCCGGGCGTCGAAGCGGTGAAACTGGATTATAAGAATTACAAAGCGGATGATACGGACGGAACGATCCAAAAGATTTACCGCGACGCTGATTTCAGTATGTATCTGATCAAGGCCGACGAGAAAATGGCAGATCTTCAGAATATTCTGGATCAGGCGGAATTCGAAAATGGGAAGGTCAGAATCTCTGTGCCGAAATTTAAAGTAGAACACAGTGCGGTTCTGGACAACGCGCTGAAAGCTATGGGAATTGTGACCGCTTATGACAGTGGAAAATCGGATTTTTCAGCGATCGTCGATCCGTCTTCTCTGCCGGGCGGAGCGTATTTTCTCGACACCGTTTTGCAGAAGTCTTATATCGCGGTAGATGAAAAAGGAACCGAAGCTGCGGCGGTAACTGCGGTTATGGGAGCGGGTTCCTCCGAGATGCCGCCGGAACGCGAACCGCTGATCCGGGAATTTATTGCGGACGAACCGTTTTATTTTGTCATCCGCGACAATACGGAAGGTCTGGTTTTATTCGCTGGACAGTATAATCTGGCTCAGGCCTGAGATCAGGGAGGACGTATCTGCAAGGGACGTTCTTTGCAGCAAGGGGAGAAGCATTCAGCGTTCCTGTTTATCGAAAGGCGGAATCCGCCGTCCGGCATGAGGACTCCGGGCGGCAGAGTCCGGCTTTTCAGCGGATATTGATGTTATGAGATCCGGGGGGTGGTCTCCGGAGTTTTCAAGGGATTAGATTTTAAAATTAATGCTTGAAATATTTTGTTTTCGATGTTAATATAGATACAGTTATACGACTGACGGAAGTGGAATTGACCACAGGAAGTATAATTGGAATGTTAGCCGACCGTCTGGGCAGAAGAACCCGGAGGGTCGGTTTTTTGTTTTTGTCTCATATGAGAAGGCTTCGACAAACGTGCCGTTTCCGGTCAGACGTTCTATTTGTCCGTATAGGACTTGTGTTTGTGGGATGAGATTCCCGGCCTGTCTGTCCGCCGTCTCTTTTGCTGGTTTGGGAAGGGCGATCCGGAACAAAAATATGGCTTTATGTCGGTCTCATTGTTTTCGTATGATAAAATGACAGAAGATAAGTTTTTATCCGGCAGATTTTGAATCAACAGGAGGATCAGAAGATGAAGGAGCTCGAATTAAAGTACGGATGCAATCCGAATCAGAAACCTGCGAGAGTATATATGAAAGAAGGAGAACTTCCTTTTGAAGTACTGAACGGGAAACCCGGTTTTATCAACCTTCTGGACGCGTTTAACAGCTGGCAGCTGGTAACAGAGCTGAAGAAAGCGACAGGTCTTGCGGCGGCCGCTTCTTTTAAGCATGTCAGTCCTGCAGGCGCTGCGGTGGCGGTTCCTCTCGATGAAACGCTGAAGAGCGTATATTTTGTAGAGGGGATCGAGCTTACAGACGTAGCGACGGCTTATGTCAGAGCGAGAGGGGCTGACCGAATGTCCTCCTACGGAGATTTTGTCGCTCTGTCCGACGAGTGCGACGAGCAGACGGCAAGTTTCCTGGCGAGAGAAGTATCTGACGGTATTATCGCGCCTTCTTATTCAGATAAGGCTCTGGAGATTCTCCGAGGCAAGAGAAAGGGCTCTTACCTGGTGCTGAAGATGGATCCGTCTTACGTTCCCGCACCGAAAGAGACAAAAGAAGTATTTGGCATCACGTTTGAGCAGGGCAGAAACGATGCGGAGATCAGCGAAGCGCTCCTGGAAAACGTGCCCACAGCGAACAAGAATATTCCGGATGCGGCGAAAAGAGATCTTCTCATTTCGCTCATCACTTTAAAATACACCCAGTCGAATTCCGTATGCTATGTGAAAGACGGACAGGCGATCGGTATCGGCGCCGGACAGCAGTCGAGAGTTCACTGCACCAGACTGGCGGGCAACAAAGCGGACGTATGGTATATGAGACAGAATCCGAAGGTGATGAGTCTTCCGTTTAAGGAGGATCTCAAGCGTGCGGACAGAGACAACGCTATCGACGTATATATCTCCGAATATTACGATGATGTCCTCCGCGACGGCGAATGGCAGAAGGTATTTACCCGGCAGCCGGAGCCGCTGACACCTGAGGAAAGGAGAGAATGGCTGGCGACGATGTCCGGCGTCTCCCTCGGCTCCGACGCGTTTTTCCCGTTTGGAGACAATATCGAAAGAGCCCATAAGAGCGGCGTAAAATACGTGGCGCAGGCAGGGGGCTCGATTCGCGATGACAATGTCATCGCGGCATGCGATAGATATGATATCGCTATGGCATTCACAGGTCTGAGACTTTTCCATCACTAAGCGGCAGCGGCCGACAGCGGTGCTTTAAAGATGATACAGCCAAAGGCACGGGTCAAAGGCGAGTATCGGGCGGGGACTGCAGGCGCGGCCTACTCGGTATCTATTAGTGCGGAAAGCTCACATAATAAGCGATCGCAGAATCGGGATGTGCTTTTGAAGCGCATCCCGATTTCTCTTATGTCGTGCGCGGG
>CAJLHL010000100.1 GCA_905206455.1 uncultured Eubacteriales bacterium | reverse complement strand
TTATTTTACGGACGGCAACGGGACGTATCCGAAAAAACGTCCGCCTTACGAAACGGCATTTGTATTCGTCGATGACGACGAGTTCGAATATGAAGTTCCGGGCTGGGCCATGAAGCTCGTCCTCGAAACCAGCGATATCATGCAGGAGGTACTGATATGAATATAAAAGAAGCAAAAGACGAAATACAGCGTGCGATCACATCGTATCTGATGAAGGATGAATTCGGTGAGTATCGCATCAGCCGGGTCAGGCAGAGACCGATCCTGCTGATCGGGGATCCGGGCATCGGAAAGACAGCGATCATGGAACAGATTACGCAGGAACTGGGTATCGGTCTCGTCTCTTATTCTATGACTCATCACACCCGTCAGAGCGCTATCGGTCTGCCGAAGATCGAAACGAGGACTTACGAAGGCCGGGAATATATGGTCTCTGAATATACGATGAGTGAAATTATCTCCTCTGTGTATGAGTTTATGGAGCAGACCGGTCTTGCGGAAGGTATTCTCTTCCTGGATGAGATCAACTGTGTGTCCGAGACGCTGGCGCCTGCGATGCTCCAGTTCCTCCAGTATAAGACTTTCGGCAAACACGAGATCCCCGAAGGATGGATTATCGCCACCGCCGGAAATCCGCCGGAACACAATAAATCCGTGAGAGAATTCGATATAGTAACTCTGGACCGTGTGAAGAAAATCGTGGTGGAACCGGATTACGGCGTGTGGAAAGAATACGCTTATAAAAAAGGTATTCATGCCGCCATTACGACCTATCTGGAGATCAAGAAAAATGACTTCTACCGCATCGAAAATACTATCGACGGCGTTCAGTTTATGACGGCGAGAGGTTGGGAAGACCTTTCCACGATGATCAAGCTCTACGAAGAACAGGGCTACGCCGTGGATGAAAATCTCATCAGTCAGTACCTGCAGCACGAAAAGGCGGCCAAAGAATTCGCGATTTATTATGATCTGTATAATAAATATAAATCGGATTATCAGGTTCAGAGTATCCTGGACGGCTCTTATTCGGAGGAAATACGCGACAGAGCTGCCAGCGCGAAATTTGATGAAAGGCTGACGCTGATCGGCCTTCTGCTGGAGGCGGTCACCGAAAACATAAAGCAGGATATCGAAACGGAAGACTATGTGACAGAGCTGCATAAGCTTCTGCAGGAACTCAAGGTCGTCTGCCAGAGGGCCGATCCGAACAGAGAGACGATCGATACGATTCTGGGCAAATATATCGTGGCCCGTACCGCTTCCTACCGTGAAGAAAAGCGCAGTACCGTTCTCTCCGCTGAGAGAGAGACGATTTTAAGAAGAGTGATTCTGGCTATTGAGGGATATAAAAACGATCTGCTCAGGGAAGGTATCGCAGATTTAACCGACGGCTTCGAGTTTATCAAAGCGGCATTCGGACAGACTGTGGCGGAAATGAAGCAGCATCTGGAAGATACGCAGTTTGCCCTGGAGAATATGTTCCTCTTTATCGAGGATGTCTTCGGCGGCGGACAGGAGATGCTGGTCGTCGTCACGGAACTCACCGTCAACTATTATTCCGCGAAGTTTATCAGCCGCTACGGATGTGAAAAGTATTTTGAACACAATAAGGAGCTGCTGGTCTACGAAAGACAGCAGGAACTTCTGTCGGAGATTATGCTCTTGAACGACGCGGATGAGATTGATCTGTCGATTCTGTGAAACAGATCACAGCCATAGGAATAGGATTAGAAGGGAAAAGCAAAAAAATTCCCTCTGCCGGCGGTAAAAATGATCTGACCTCAGAAAGTCAGACAGAAAATATCGATCAGAAAATATCGATATAACTGTGGAGAATTGAGCTCTGTGTTTACGGAGCTCAATTTTTTTGTAAAAAATATTTTAAACATGTTCCTTTTTTATATTAATTTTCGTTTTACTTATAGAATGATGTAGAAAGGAGACATACAAATGAAAATTAGAAAACATATTGTTAAAAAATGTATTACAATTTTAAGTACAAGCATTTTATTGATTGCCTTAATATCAGGGGTAACTTGTTTTGGCGCAACAAAATCAGGAAATAGTTATAAAATATTTAGCGCAACAGTTCCAGAGTTGGCTCTATATATTAATTGGGGCGTAAATTTTCAAATAAGTGGAACGTATACGGGATCATCTGGCTCATATAAATTGACAAGACTAAACACTTTTGGGTATATTGATCCTAAACGAGTTGATCAAGTAGGGAATGGTTCTATTTTTGGCTCAGTCAAAGAAACCATTGATCATGCAGCAACCTCTACGAATAGAAATCTGAATACGTCTTTCTGGTCTCAGTCGACGGGAATCTGGCCGACAAGCGCTTATGTATATTTTAATAAACAGGGTAATCTTGGAAAAACATTTAAATATCAAGCGAAAGAAACGGGGAATTATACATTTACATACGTAGATGGGGTAGTACATAATCCAAATCATAGCTTTACAGTCAATATTACTCCGTGAAAATAGTAGGAAGGATAAAAGGAGGGACTATTATGAAAAAGAAGATGATATTTATTTGCGGTATCATAGCGTGTATTTCCCTTATAGGCGTCGGAGTGTATGCTTCCATGCAGACAGAAAAAAGCAGCGTACAGTCGGCGGCAGAAGTGGGAGCGGCGGTAAAAACGGCGGCAATTGCATTGAAAAATTCTGACAGCAGCGGAATTTTTGAAACGGACTCGGGGACAAGACGGGAAGACGCCGTTATGACGATTATGGGAAAATCTGTAGGTAAAGCATATTTTGACTATCGCGTGAGTCTGTATTCTGCATGTGACAGTTTGAATCCGGTAAAAGATGCGGAAGATCTGATTAAAAAGCAGGCAGTTCAATGGAGCTTTGCAGAGGAACACGGTCTTCTTCCTTCCGAACAGGAGATCAGAGAATATTGTGATTCTATAAGGGAGGCGGCGAACTCGGATCCTGAGAATCGGGAAATCATGCTGTCGATTGTTCAAAGCATGGGACTGACAGAAGCGGAATACTTCGATATAATACAGCCAAAATATGAGGTGCCATATATTCTAATCGAACAAAATATTTCAGAGTATTGTGAGGAAAACGGCGTCGATAAGCCGGACTGGGAAAATGTCGAGTTAAATATTAAAGATGAGAGTTATAGGAAGAAAATAGAAGCGAAATATAATGTATCGTAAGATATGGAAAAAGTGAATTAACGGATTGAAATTTGAATAACGCAATCATTATCTGGACAGAGCCGATTTTTTTAAGGTTCTGTCCTTTTTTGTGTTATAATGCAGTTTCCTGACCTATTAAGCAGGATCGGCCCGGTTAATCCTACTTTTCCTGAAGTGTGCGCATGGCGAGCGCGCATTCTGATGGGGAAAAGTTCCTGAACTGCCCGACAGCGGGAAAGAGTAAGCCTGCGGCAAGGGTATCTGTCGTGAAGTGGAATCTGAAAGATGCCGAATGATGAGAAGGAGTTATCGTCGTGTGACTATGGCGCTCGGATCTGCGTTTGATAGCAGAGAAATAATTATCATATGATATTAAATTGACTTAGAAAAAATGTAGTAGTATAATACAGTGTATTTGATATCTGTTTGTTTTTATTTGGTTTTAAAATACAAATTGAATATAGAGGATATAATTATATTTGAAGTATTTTTATTTGTATTATATTGAATTAAACATACGGATCAAAGCAGTTTAGGATGGATTCTATTTCCAGCAAAAATGGAGGTCATGATGAAGAAAAAGATTTGTTTATTTCTCGTATTGATTCTGACAGTCTGCATGTTTGCAGGCTGTGCCCAGGAAGGCGGCAAGAACGCTTCTTCTTCTGCGGAGCAGGTATCCGCCGAAAAAAAGACGGTAGAACTGACCGATCAGAATGGACGCACTGTGACGGTGGAGTATCCTGTGGAACGGATCGCATGTATGCAGCATCATTCTCTCGATATTCTGACACAGCTGGGAGCACAGGAGCAGATCGTTTGTACGGAAGATAAATGGATGACCGATCTGGGAAGCTACATGAAAGACGTTTTTCCGGGAATCGAGGAACTCCCTACCGCAGGTACTCTGAGCGATCCGAACGTAGAGGCGATCGCGGCGCTGGATCCCGATCTCGTCATTTTAGCGGCTCAGTGCAATGAAGATGCGGTCGCTCAGTTTGAAAAATTAGGAATCCCGGCGATCGTCGTAAGTCTGAGAGGAGAAGGCAAGCAGGCGGAAGCGCAGAATCCGAATCTCAGCGACGCGGACGCAGCTTATACGGAAGGACTCCAGTGGGCGGTAGAGACGCTTGGCATGCTTTCCGGCAGAGAGGACAAAGCGGATGAACTCTGGAAGTTCGCTATGGAATCCAGATCTTATGTCGAAGAGCAGCTGAGCGATATTTCGGAAGACGAGCGCGTCAGAGTCTTTATCGCCAATGAAAATAATCAGACTTACGGGGACGACAAATACGTAGGCTGTATGCTGCTCAGAGCAGGGGGCGTCAATGTGGCGGCCGAGGATATCTCCGGCTACAAGGAGTACAGTATCGAACAGCTTTACAACTGGGATCCGGAGATCATTATCGTACAGGACCGTTATCCTCAGGTCTATGAAGAGATCACTACAGATGAAAAATATAAGGAACTGTCCGCCGTGAAAAATGGAAAAGTGATCCTGGCGCCTTACTGGACTAAGCCGTTCGGAAATCCGGACAGCGACTCGGTCGCTCTGGGTGAACTCTGGATGGCGCATCAGTTCTATCCGGACAAGATCAGTGCGGATTATGTGGAAAAGAGAGCGCAGGAGTTCTATAAGAATTTTTATGGAACAGATTTTACGGGAAGCGTTGAATAAATCGTATGAGCAGGAATTTTTGCAGACGTTTTCTGTTTATCGCAGTTCTGTTTCTGCTGCCGCTGATTTTTATCCTCGTCTCTATGATGATGGGTTCTTATCATACGACGCCGGGAGAGATCTTCCGGATCATTCTCGGTAAGATGACAGGAGAGACGGCGGGCGTCGATGAAAAGACAGTCAATCTGTTCTGGACTATCCGGTTTCCCCGGGTAATGGCGGCCTGCCTGGCAGGCGCAGGGCTCTCACTCTCCGGAGCCGTATTTCAGTCGATGTTTAAAAATCCTCTGGCGTCACCTTATACGCTGGGCGTATCCAACGGAGCGGGATTCGGCGCTGCTCTGGGCATTGTCCTGTCTCTGGGTACGATAGGCGTACAGGGAATGTCGGCGTGTTTCGGCCTGGTATCTATCGGAGTTACGTTTCTTCTAGCTTCGAGAAGCAAGAGCGGATCGACGACACTTATTTTAGCGGGGATGCTGGTCAGCGCACTTTTTTCTTCTCTGGTGGCTCTGCTGAAGTTTATGGCGGATCCCTTTGAAAAGCTTCCTCAGATCGTTTTCTGGCTCATGGGCAGTTTCAGCGGCAGCAGCCAGGAAAAGGTGCTGTATATCCTTCCGGTATATATCGCAGCATTTGTGCTGATCTGGCTGTATCGCTGGAAGATCAATGTCATGAGTATGGGAGATCAGGAAGCGGCTTCCTATGGCGTCAATGTCAAGCTGGACCGTATCGTCGTCATTTTGTCCGCCAGCGTGCTCACTTCTATGGTGGTGAGCATCTCCGGGATTATCAGCTGGGTGGGAATCGTCGTGCCACATCTGGCCAGGATGATCGTAGGACCGGATTTCAGAAAGATCTGCCCCGTCAGCGTGTCGCTGGGAATCTGTTATCTCCTGATGATCGACGGTTTCTGCCGCACGGTGAGTACCGCAGAAATCCCGATCGGTGTCGTGACGGGCATCATCGGCGCTCCGCTGTTTATGTACTTTATCATGAAAAAAAAGGTGGATTGGTGATGAGATTAGAAGTAAAGGATATCTCTTTTCAGTACAGCGAAGACAGGACGATTTTCAAAGATCTGACGTTTTCCTATGAGACGCCTGGAATCATGTGCATACTGGGATCTAACGGCACAGGAAAGAGCACGCTGCTCAAATGTCTCCTCAATCAGAACCGCATTCAGAAAGGCAGTATCCGGATCGACGGAAAAGAGGCGGCTCGTTACCGGCCGAGAGAACTGGCCCGCAAGATCGCCTATCTGCCGCAGACTCACATGCCGTCTTTTTCCTTTTCGGTGATCGATGTGGTGATGATGGGGCGCACCGCTCATATCGGATATTTCGCCAGCCCGGGAAAGGAAGATCGGAAAATAGCTGAGGAGAAGCTGAATTACCTTCATATCGGTCATCTGGCCGAAAAACCGTATACCGCGCTTTCGGGCGGCGAACGGCAGATGGTGATGATCGCTTCGGCGATGGCGCAGGAACCGGAACTGATCATTCTGGACGAACCTACTTCTCATCTGGATTTCGGAAATCAGTTTCGATTTATTCAATTAGTGGAAAAACTTCAGGCTCTCGGCATCGGTGTTCTGATGACGACCCACTTTCCCGATCACGCACTCTATCTCGGCTGTGATACCGTAATCTTGGACAAAGGTGAAATTATCGCGTCCGGAAATGCCAGGGATGTGATTAACGATGAAAATATGTCGAGGATCTATCGTATAGATGCTCATATCGTCGAAATTGACGGCAGGGAAATCTGTGTTCCATTTTAAGAATGTATTGACCGGATAAAAACATCCCCTCCGCGGCAAAGATCCGCGGAGGGGATGTTTTGTTTTTTACTGTTCTTTTTTAGAACTCACCAGATTAAATGCGACGGTACCGGCGAGAATCGCGGCGATGCCGATGAAATGATACCAGTAAAACGGCTCGCTGAGAAATATGGTGCCCGCCAAGACGCTTACGATGGTGGCCACATTGTTGAAAAGCCCTACGTGCACCGCCGGAAGCGCCTTCAGCGCATAGGCGGAGAGAAGAGAGGTGATCAGGGAGGAAAGCACTCCCAGGAAAAAGATCGACAGCAGGAAGGTGGCGTCGGTAAAAGGTCGAAAGAATTCTGTCAGCGTACCTGCCGCCGCATGTCTCCCTGCTGCCACCGCATTGAAAAAGAGAAATCCCATAATGCTCATGGCACAGGCGATGGTAAATGGGGTGTAATCGGCAGAAAGTCTGCGTACCAGCACATTATACAGCGCCAGGGAGACGGCGGAGACGATGATCAGCCCAAAACCGATAAAGCTGTACCCGGAGAGCTGAAATCCGTTCATCAGATTGATGAAGATGACGCCGCCGATAGACAGCAGCATAAAGACCGCCTGTATTTTCTGTATCCTTTGCAACGGTGTACAAAGGGAACATAATAAAAAACTTAATAATGGACTGCCAAT
>CAJLHL010000099.1 GCA_905206455.1 uncultured Eubacteriales bacterium | reverse complement strand
TATGATTTTAAAAGGATGGACTGTGATGAAATTACACAAAATGTATTCATAATTTAACAAAATCTATGACACAAGACAAACAATATCGTTTATAATAACTGTAATGAAAATTTACATAATAAGAATATTCTGGAGACTGTAAGAAATCTTGCTATATTAAAAATATATCTTATGGAAGGATATAAAAAACTTTCATTTGCTAACAGATTTTGAGAATATTTTTTAAAATTTTAATAACAAAATGATTATTATGTTATATCCGCTTCTTTCCATTTCCTATATTTTTCCATTTACACAAAAAATCCCTGAAAAAGACCTGTGCCGTCTGCCAAGTCTGCTTCAGAGAATTTATAAATTACCTTACTTTTCCAATTATAAATTAAAGGATGAATTCCATTCATCCGATCCGAATACGCGAACGATTTCGGAACAGTATTAAAAGATATCTCGCGCCGCCGCTTTTATCGGTTTTATGTCTGCATCTCATTTTACGAACTTATGAAAACGTTTCTTAAATCTCTTTTCGTATTCCTCGATCAGCTCATCCTGAAATTTCGGATCTGCGATAGCGATCAGCTCTCTGGCCCGATCTTCCAGCGATTTGCCCTTCAGCTTAGCGATACCGAATTCAGTCACCACATAACTCACATCTTCTCTCGTCATGCTTACTTCCGCGCCGTGGGCGATAAAAGGCGTGATCTTTGACACCAGTTTCCCGGAAAAATCAGGCACACTGGCTGTCATAGCGATAATCCCTTTTCCTTTCCGGTCGGGAGCCATGGTGGCACCCCGGGTGAGACTCGGCTGACCGCCGACGCCGCTGAACTGATATTCGCCGATGCTGGCAGAGACCACCTGCCCCATCAGGTCGACGCCCACGCTTGAATTCACAATACACATCTGGGACTGGCGGGAAATCATATACGGATGATTGACATATTCCGCTGTCTGGAAATTGACTGCAGGATTCCGATCTACAAAGTCGTACAGTCTCCGGGTCCCCATAACGAAAGAAACCGTCATGACCCCGGGATCGGTCGTACAATATTTGTTATTAATCACGCCATTCTCGTACAGGTCGATCAGGCCATCGGAAAACATATCGGAAAAAACTCCCAGATCCTTTTTGCTGCCCAGAAATCTGCAGACCGCATCCGGAATCGATCCGATCCCCAGAGAGATCGTGGCTCCGTCCGGGATGAGTGACGCGCAGTACTCGCCGATAGCGATTTCCGCGTCCCCGATACGAGGCGGCTGCAGCTCATAAAGTTCCTGATCCGCTTCTACAAAACGATCGATCTCGCTGACATGAATCAGAGTATTTCCGTAAGTAAAAGGCATTCTGCGGTTGACCTGAGCGATGAGGAGCTTCGCATTATCTGCGGCAGGTCTCGTATAATCCACCGATACGCCGATGGAGACATAGCCCTTTTCATTTGGCGGCGACACCATTACCAGCATGACATCGTCGCGATAGGTTCCATCCTCAAAAAATTCCGTAGCCTGATAATAATGATTCACCGTCACATCGCCGTACCCGTCCGCTACGCACTTGCGCGTGGAAGGGCTGAGAAACCAGCCGTCGAAGTGAAAATGATCTTTGTATTCCGGCTGGGCATATTTCCCCGGACCCAGAGTCTGCATATGATGAACAGTGACATCCCTATACGCCGCCGCATTAGCGATCATCGCATCGATCAGTACGGTAGGTTCCGCAGCGCAGTGACTGAAGACTACATGATCACCGGATTTGATCAAATTTACTGCTTCTTCCGCGGTGCAGAGTCTCTCGTTATACAGTTCTTTCCAATTCTCCATTTCGGGTACCCTCCGATTGCTCTTTCTATCCTGCCTGTCTTTTGATTCTCCTTTACATTCTATACCTGATCCAGCGCCTGTCTGATGTCGGCGATGATATCCTCCGCATACTCGATCCCTACGGAAAGACGGATCAGATCAGCCGAAACTCCCGCCTCCAGAAGCTGCTGATCTGTCAGCTGCCGGTGCGTCGTGCTGGCAGGATGAAGTACACAGGTACGGGCATCCGCCACATGGGTCACCACCGCCGCCAGTTTCAGACTGTCCATAAACTTTGTGGCCGCTTCTCTTCCGCCCTTGACGCCAAAAGATATGACGCCGCAGGTTCCATTCGGCATATATTTTTTCGCTAAATCGTGATATTTGCTGCTTTTCAGACCGGGATACTCCACCCAGGTGACACGATCATCAGATTCCAGATACTCCGCTACGGCCTGCGCATTTTCGCAATGACGCGCCATCCTTAAAAACAGAGTCTCCAACCCCAGATTCAGTAAAAACGCGTTGTGCGGGGACGGGATGGATCCAAGATCCCGCATCACCTGAACCGTCGCTTTCGTAACAAACGCTCTATTACCGAAAGTTTCAGCGTATACGATTCCATGATAGGAATCATCCGGTTCCGTCATGCCGGGAAATTTATCTCTGTGAGCCATCCAGTCAAAGGTACCCCCCTCCACGATAGCGCCGCCTACGCTGGTAGCATGACCGTCCATATATTTCGTAGTACTGTGAGTGACGATATCAGCTCCCCATTCCAGAGGTCTGCAGTTAATCGGCGTCGGGAAAGTATTATCCACGATAAACGGCACTCCGTGGACATGCGCCGCCTTTGCAAACTTTTCAAAATCCAGCACTACCATAGAAGGGTTGGAAATACTTTCCGCAAAGAGACACTTCGTATTTTCCTGAAAGGCTGCACTCAGTTCCTCCGCTGTGCATTCCGGGTCCACGAAAGTCACATCGATCCCCATCTTACGCATAGTGACATTGAGCAGATTAAACGTTCCGCCGTAAACCGCAGAGGAACTGACCACATGATCACCCGCGCTGCAGATATTGAAGACAGAAAAGAAATTCGCCGCCTGACCGGAGGAAGTCAGCATCGCTGCCGTGCCGCCTTCCAGTTCCGCAATTTTTGCCGCCACCGCGTCATTCGTCGGATTCTGAAGTCTGGTATAAAAATAACCGTCTGCCTCCAGATCAAAGAGCTTCGCCATCGCCTCACTGGAATCATATTTAAATGTCGTCGACTGATAAATCGGAAGAACTCGCGCCTCCCCGCTTTTCGGGCTGTAACCCGCCTGTATACAGCTTGTATTGATATGTCTTTTCTTCAAAACTTCCTCCTGTTTTCTTTTACTTTCTGTTATCATCTTCGTCCCTTTTCCGCGTCCTGACAAAACCTGCGGCTTTTTCTATCCCGCGCGAAACGGGCCGCGTTCTGAACGATCTGAAAACAATTTTCTTCAGATGAAACCGTTCCGTCTTTTCCGCTTCTGTCCGCATCCTGCTGCGCCTTCTCCGATTTCAGACCATTCCGCACGGTGCCGCAGAGTTCCTAAACCCCGGCTACAAAGAGTTCCAGAGCTGTTTCCGGCTCCGTCAGCCCGGTCTTGATATTACGGTCCGCCTCATAAGCTTTCATCAAAACCTTCCGAAGGCCTTCCCCGTCATATCGGGACGCCGGTCCGAAGGCCTTTTTGATGCGGAACTCATGAATCCCCAGCGCCGCCTTCATCTGCGCCAGATCCATGCCGTCGGAACGCATTTCGTGAACCGAGAGAATCGTCTCATACTGAGAACAGATCAGCCCCAGCAATTTAAACACATTTTCTCCGCTTTCCAGCAGAGAATGGAGAATCCTCAGCGCATCGCCCTTTTTTCCGGAAGAAAGCGCGTCGGTAAAGGCGAAGACGTCCCTCTCCGCCCCGCTGATCACCGTATTTTCGATGTCCTCCGCCGTGATCCGCTCTCCGCTGTGGGCTGTGGTTTTAGCCATGTCGTTGACCAGATTATCCAGCGTGTAGTCCGATTCCTTATCATAATATCCCGATACATCGATAAAATAACCGCTGAGATCCGGATCGAATTCTTTTTTCGCCGTCCGAAAACGCTTTGCGATAAAAGAACGGAGCATCGGCGGATCCAAACGGTCGAAATCATAGACCGAACCGTACTTTGCCGCTGCCTTGTACAGCTTTTTTCTCTTGTCCAGACTGTCACAGACCAGAATGAGAACCGTGTTTTCCGGAAAATCTTTCAGATATTCCGCCACTTCATCGCCTCTCCCAGAGGACTCGTCAAAATCACTGACCAAAACCACCCGTTTTTCCGACAGCATCGGAAGTGTCTCGCAAGCTTCGGAAATCCTCCCCGTATCTTCCGACGAACCGTCAATCTTTACAAAATCAAATAATTCCGCTGCGGACATGACATATCGCTTTCGAATCTGCTCACACGCCCACCGGATCAGGTATTTTTCTCTGCCGAAAAGAAGGAGTATATTTTTCAGCCGGTCCTCTTTCAGCTCCGCCTGAATTCGTTTGTAGCTGTGAGGCTCTTTCTTCTTCGAAGCTCCTGAATACGCCGCCATCAGTATGCAACCTTAAATCTTCGTTCGTACTCGGCGATGAGCTCCGGACGAAAATCGGGATGCGCGATCTCGATGAGACACCGCGCCCGGTCCTTCAGGTTTTTTCCCTTCACCTGAGCGACGCCGAACTCCGTGACAAAGTAGTCCGCATCCTGCCGGGTGACCGTCACCGACGACCCCTCTGTGATAAACGGTCTGATCCGCGACGTCCTCACTCCGTTTTTTTCGTGTACTGACGTCATCGCTATAATCGCCTTTCCTTTTTTATCCAGGGTAATAGCCGCGCCTCTCAGAAAGTCCAGCTGTCCTCCGGAACCGCTGATATTTCTCAATCCGTAAGAACCGGAAACCACCTGTCCCATCAGATCCACCTGAATACAGGTATTGATGCAGACGAGATCAGAACATTTCGCAATAGTAAAGGGATCGTTGGTATAGCTCGCCCTCATCAGAGTGACCGCCGGATTATTGTCTACAAAATCATACAGCTCCTGGGTTCCCATCACGAAAGCCGCTACCATCGTTCGCTTCTCATTGGATTTCTGCGTATTTGTGATGACCCCCGCCCGGCAGAGATCCATGATACCGTCGGAAATCATTTCGGAATGGACGCCCAGATTCTTCTTGCCCATCAGCGCCTGACAGACTGCGTCCGGTATCGATCCGATACCGATCTGGATCGTGCTGCCGTCTTCCACAAGCGCGGCGCAGTTTTCACCGATCTTCCGCTCGATTTCCGTGATTTCCGTACGCGGCACAGCCGGCATCGGCTCATCGCAGCGGACAATCCGGTCCGCTTCGCTGACATGTACCAGGCTGTCAATCCCCGCATTTCTCGGCATGTGGGCATTCACCTGCATGATAACGCGATCGGCCGTCTCCACCCCCTCCCGGATAAAGTCGGCATTGAGTCCGCAGCTGCAGTAACCGTGTTCATCCGGCAGAGACGCCTGAAACATAAAGACATCCACTTCGATATCCCGGTCTTTCAGCAAGTTTCCTATTTCGAAATAATAACAGGGATATACCACGGCACATCCCTCATTTACCGCTTTTCTGGTAGAGGCGGAGACAAAAAGCGTCTCGTGAATAAAATTATCTTTATACTCCTCTTTCAGATAATCTTCACCCCCGGAACTGAGACCATGCATGATCTTCACACCGTGAAAAGAAGCCGCATTGTCTACAAGCGCTCTGACCAAACCCTCCGGCCGGGCCGCAATGCCGCCTACTAAAATGCGTTCCCCGTCCTTTACCAATCTCACGGCCTCAGCGGCGGAACACAATTTTTTTTCATATTCGAGTTCCCATTTTTCCATACGAAGTCCTCCGTTGAAAATATAAATATCTATCCGTTCCGCAAATTCTTTCGAGAGATCGGCGGCTGTCTTATCATACAGCGCTCCGCCGCGAAACAGAGATCCTTCTCTGCGGCAGTACCGCAAAGTCAGTAGTCGGAATCATTTATACCATGTCGACTACGGCTCAGTCTTCGTCTCATTCCTCTGCTTCGACCCGCCTGCCGCCGAGAGACAGGTATAAGTTCAACTAAGCTCTTGCTGCGTTTCTCCTGCAAATCGCTAAGTTGAAGCTATTATACCACAAATGTTCAGCGCTGAATAACAGGATTCTTGTCTGATCAATTAAAATACGAAATTGCTGAAATCTTTTGACCTTCACAAAAATCGGAAATTTTTATCTTTTATCATACTTTTTCCCGTGCACTGAACTATTCCCGAAAGAAATCGCGCCGCATCCGGCTCATCGAAGTGACTTTCCCTCCGGATTTCAGATCGAAAAAGACCGCGCCGTCCCGGTCGTTTCGAAAGATCTGCGTCCCGAAATCTTCCAGACGGCCGAGAATTTCTCCGGAAGGATGTCCGTAATAATTCGTCCCGACCTGTATCACAGCGGAAGAAGGCGATACGGCCGACAAAAACCGACTGCATGTGGAATAACGGCTGCCGTGATGAGCGACTTTCAAAATATCCGCCGCAAGCCCGTTCCCATAAAGAGATGTCAGCTTTTTCTCATATTCCGCTCCGATATCCCCGGTAAATAATACTTCCGTTCCCCTGAATTTCGCCTTTACGATGAGGCACAATTCATTTTCATCCTCACTGTCTTCCAGTATTTTCTGATACGTCTCCCGGTCCGCGGCTGCCGGGGCCAGAACGTCAATGGTTATGCCGCCGACAGCGATACTGTCGCCCGCCCTGACAAACAGAAGATCCTCCGCCGGTATGCCGTAGGCGCCGGCGATCTCATCCGCATTCGGCTGATACACCGCAGACAGCATCATTTTTTTGATTCTGACTCCCTTCGTCAGAGATATAAGCCCTCCGCAGTGATCCGTATGAAGATGACTGATCACCGCCAGATCCAGCTCCGATACACCGTTTGCGAGAAAATACGGAATCAGAATGTTCTCGCCCACATCGTACGTGTCGCTTCCGCCGCTGTCAAAGATAATGTTCGTACCTCCGTCTCTCAGATGCGCGCAGTCTCCCTGACCCACATCCAAAAAAACGAGATCTCCCGCCCGGGACGCCCGGTCCATACAAAGCCCCGCTGCACCGCACACCGCTGCAAAGACGGAAAGAAGACAGACGGTCCGAAAAAACCTCACTCTCCGTTCCACGGGATCACGCCGTCCGTTTTCTTTCTCCGCAGGCCATTGTCCACTTCTGAAAGCCTGCGCAGCTGCGGCGTCCCCTCCAGTGTCCCGGCTCTTCTGTCCGGATTCCTGAAATCCGGACAAAAAAGCGCCTCCCGCTTCACTGCAGAAAAAAAATAAAACCGCATAATAAAACAGAAATATGCCCGACGGCGGCGAAGCCGCGTAACGGTAATCCAAGGGCGTATTCTCCGGCAGACGGTTGAGGAAAGTCAAAACATACAGAAGCATATCCTCCATCATGCAGAGAAGGCGGAATCCTCCATCTGCAGCGAACCGCACCGCTTCCGGGAGAAA
>CAJLHL010000098.1 GCA_905206455.1 uncultured Eubacteriales bacterium | reverse complement strand
AGTATTTATCGGCTCAGACGGGCGGACCGGGATTTCGGTCCGCCCGTATGCCGACGGTATATCGGGATAAATAGCCGGTCCGGATGTCATTGTATTTCGGCCGGTATATTTCAGTCACTGTTTCCGGGGAGTATGGGAGATGGCAAAACGTCGTATTACGAGCGGTCGTGGATTTTCGGGGCCGCAAGGGTCCAAGATGAAAATCTGCAATATCGAAAGAGGTTTGCCTACTGTAGGACAAGCGCACAAACGCATCGAGGAGGAGATCGCTGCGGCGAAATTCGGTAAATGGACTTGCATGAAACTGATTCACGGCTACGGTTCCAGCGGAAGAGGCGGAATGATCAAAAATTCGCTTCCATCGTTTTTAGATGCGCAGATGCGCAAGGGCAATATCCGGGACTATATCCGGGGCGAAGATTTTTCGATCTTCGATTCCTGTACCCAGCGGGCGCTTCTGCGCTATCCGGATCTCTCAGGGGATGCGGACTTGGAACAGTGCAATCACGGTATTACGATTATTTTGCTGTAGGATCTTCTTTCAATCCGGGAAGAGTTCTGATGGGCTCCCTTGAGCAGAGCTTGAGAACGATTTCAGTAGAGTGCCGGAAAACGCTGAATTCCGCAGATTTTTACCGAAAGCTGTGATTCCCGCAAAATCGACAGGCGAATTTTCCGTCTGCAGAAGACGGCGAGAGCGGCGCTGTGATGTAAAGAGACAGAAAGGAAAGAAAAAATAATGGACAGATATGAAATCAGAGATATTTCGCTGGCGCCGGACGGTCACCGCAAAATCGAGTGGGTCAGAAACAATATGCCGCTGCTGCGGGGACTGGAAAAGGAATTTTCCGAGAGCCGTCCCTTTGAGGGAGTAAAAATCGCTTTATCCGTGCATTTGGAAGCGAAGACTGCCTATCTCTGCCGTGTTCTGGCGGCGGGAGGAGCCCGGATGTCGGTGACCGGAAGCAATGTGCTGTCTACAAAAGATGAAATCGCTGCGGCTCTGGCGGAAGACGGTATGAGAGTTTTTGCCGTTCACGGAGCACAGGAGGATCAGTACTTCGATCATATCCGCAAAACTCTGTCCGACGGCCCGAATATCATCATCGACGACGGAGGCGATCTGGTGAGTATGATTCACAGGGAGATGCCGGAGCTTATCGAAAACGTGTGGGGCGGCTGTGAGGAAACGACTACCGGTGTGATTCGTCTGAAGGCCATGGAAAAGGACGGCGTTCTGAAGTTTCCTATGGTAGCGGTCAACGATGCCAAGTGCAAGCATCTTTTCGACAACCGTTATGGCACCGGACAGTCTGTCTGGGATTCCATCATGCACAATACGAATCTTATCGTGGCTTCCAAGACTGTTGTGGTGGCAGGCTACGGCTGGTGCGGCAAGGGGGTCGCTATGAGAGCGGCTTCTCTGGGAGCGAAAGTGATCGTAACGGAAGTGGATCCGGTGAAAGCCATCGAAGCCAGGATGGACGGCTATGATGTGATGACTATGGCGGATGCGGCTCCAAAAGGAGATATCTTTGTGACGGTTACCGGATGTGAACACGTCATCACAGGCGATCACATGATGGCTATGAAGGAACATGCTATTCTCTCCAACGCGGGTCATTTTAATGTGGAGATAGACATGGAATGGCTGGAGGCAAACGCTTCCGAGGCAAAGGAAGCGAGAGAAAATATTACGGCATATCTTCTGCCTGACGGAAAGTGGATCAATGTGCTGGCGGAAGGCCGGCTTGTCAATATCGCAGCGTCCAACGGGCATCCGGCGGAAATCATGGATATGAGCTTCGCAGTACAGGCGCTGTCAGCGCTTTATGTGAGGAATAATAAAGACCGGCTGGAGAATAAGGTGATTTATGTCACCGATGAGATCGATCATCTGGTGGCCTGCCGCCGTCTGGAAGCATGGGGCATTACTATAGACCATCTGACAGACGAGCAGGAATCCTACCTGAACAGCTGGAATGTCTGAGCGGATGTCTAAAGAGCTCAGAGACGCTGCAGCCCCGGCGCCGATAGAAATTCCAGAGGAATTCGCTCCGGCGCTTCTGCAGTGGTACGGTGAGAATGCCAGGGTTCTCCCCTGGAGAGATGATCCCCAGCCCTATAAGGTATGGGTGTCTGAGATTATGTTGCAGCAGACCCGGGTGGAGGCGGTGAAACCATATTTTCAGCGCTTCATGGAAGTTCTTCCCGATCTGGAATCTCTCGCGCAGGCGGAGGAACAGATCTTGCTGAAATTGTGGGAAGGACTGGGTTATTATAACCGCGCGCGCAATCTTCAGAAGGCGGCGCAGCAGGCTTTGAGCGAATACGGAGGCCTGCCGTCCACAGCGGAGGAATTGATCCGTTTGCCGGGAATCGGGCCTTACACTGCCGGCGCCGTGGCTTCTATCGCTTTCGGCAGACCGGTGCCTGCTGTGGACGGAAATGTGCTGAGAGTGGTCGCAAGACTGATGGCTTACGATGGGGATATTTCAAAAGATTCAGTCAAAAAAGGAGTGGCAGAGGCGCTGGTTCCTTCGGTGGTTCTCGATCCGGCTGCATTTAATCAGGCGGTGATGGAACTCGGCGCGACAGTCTGTCTTCCTAACGGAGCGCCGAAGTGCGGGGGATGTCCTGTGCGCCGTCTGTGTCTCGCGCATGAAATGGGAGCAGAGCTTTCTTTTCCTGTGAAAAAAGCGAAGAAAGTCAGAAAGATACAGCAGAAGACGATCTTTCTTTTGGAATTCGAAAACAGGACCGCGGTGTGCCGGCGGCCCGAATCCGGCCTCCTTGCAGGATTATGGGGATTTCCGGAGTCGGATGATTATCTGGAGCAGGATGAAGCGGAGCTCTATCTGGAGCATCTGGGATTTGAGACAGAAACTGTTCTGCCGCTGAAAAAGTCAAAACATATCTTTTCTCATATGGAATGGCATATGGCGGGATATCGGGCAGTTCTGCGGAAACTTCCGGATTTTGGCGCACGGAGGATTCTTCTGCCGGAGGGGACCGTATTTCTGACAAAGGAAGAAATCGAGGCGCGGTGCGCGCTTCCGTCTGCGTACAAGGCATATACAAAAGAACTGCGATAAAAACAAGACCTGTCCGCATAAAATTGCGGACAGGTCTTTCGGTTTTTTACCTGCTGTTTTGTTTCCGTTTAAAGTCCTAAAGAATCTTTCACGGCCTTTGCCAGTGCGGTGCGGTCGATCACAGAATCGTGACGGATTTCTTTTTTGTCGAGGTCCTTCAGGCCGGAAGGAATTTTGACTTTTGTCTTCTCGCAGAGCGCTCTGACATAAGCGAACCCGTCGGGTTCTTTCGGCATGTTCAGAGCTTCCGCCACGCTAACTGCGAACTTATAGGCGCTGGCGGTAGAGGCGATGACCGTCGGAGTTTCATCTCCGGTGGCGTTCCTGTAATCTTCGTAAACTTTATATGCTACGGCGGTATGAGTGTCTATGAGATAACCGTATTTTTCATACATTTCTGCGATAGCTTTTTTTGTCTCCTCTTCATCGGCGAAACCTCCGAAAAAGTCAGACATTTTTTCTTTGACAGCGCCGCTCACCTGGTATCTCTTCTCGTTTTCCAGGTCTTCCATCAGCTTTGAGATCGCCGCGCCGTCGCCGCCGCTCAGGTGATAGAGAAGTCTCTCGAGATTGCTGGAGATCAGGATATCCATAGAAGGAGAGTTGGTGCAGTAAAATTCTCTGTTTGTGTCATATACGCCGGTGTTGATAAAATCTGTCAGAACTTTATTTTTATTGGAAGCGCAGATGAAACGATTTACAGGAATCCCCATATTTTTTGCGTAATAAGCGGCGAGGATATTGCCGAAATTACCGGTAGGGACGACGATGTTGATCTTTTCACCTTCTTTGACAGCACCCTGTTCCAGGAGTCTGATGTAAGCATAGACGTAATATGCTACCTGCGGCACAAGACGTCCGATGTTGATCGAATTAGCGGAAGAAAGTTTGATTCCGTTTTCCTTTAGCATGGCGCTGAATTCGTCGTCGTTGAAGATTTTTTTTACTCCGGTCTGAGCGTCGTCAAAATTACCGTGGATCGCGAAGACATGCGTATTTTTTCCTTCCTGAGTGGTCATCTGGCGTTTCTGGACTTCGCTGACGCCGTCAGAAGGGAAGAATACGATGATTTCCGTACCTTCCACGTCCGCGAAACCTTCCAGAGCCGCTTTTCCGGTATCTCCGGAGGTGGCGGTCAGAATGGCGATTTTTTTGTCTTCTTTTTCTTTTTTCATCGCCGTCGTCAGCAGATAGGGAAGGATCGAAAGCGCCATATCTTTGAAGGCCGCCGTCTTTCCGTGATAGAGCTCCAGAAAATAGGCCCCGCCCGCCGAAGTCACCGGGACGATGTCTTCCGCTTCGAATTTTTCGTCATAAGCGCCGTCTACACAGGCCTGCATTTCTTCTCCGGTATAATCTGTAAAAAAGGCGGAGATGACGGCCCTGGCGATATCCTTATACGGTCTGCCGATCATCTCGGAAGGCTGAAACGGCAGAGCCGGAATGGAATCCGGAACGTAAAGTCCTCTGTCTTCCGCCAGTCCTTGGATGACAGCCTGAGCCGCAGTCTTCTCAGCGGAACTTCCGCGGGTGCTTTTGTACTTGATCATGAAAAATCTCCTTTAGATATCGTTTGAATTAATGATTGTTCCTGTAAATGATGATAACTCCAATCTTTCGGAGCAGCCGGAGTTTTCGCGTACCGGTTTCCGGCCGCGCGGGAGCGTACCGGACCGCTGCAGCGGCATTTTGCCGTATCTGTTTCTGATGCTCCGACGCTTTTTCCACGTCCTTTCAAAAAATCTGAGACGACGGAAAAACGGCTTTGTGTAATGCATACATTTTAACAAATGGTATTTCTCTTTTCAAGCGGTGGGGGATATTTCGAAGAATAATTGCAGACGGCTACGATGGGAGCGAAGGGAACAGGAACTTTTCGATATAAGCGCGGAGAAAAAGAGGTTTTTTGAAAAAGGAAAGGAGCGGAGAAAAACGGAAAAGGACGGCATGAAATGCCGCCCTTTTCCGTTTGATAAGAAGATTAAAAATTGTTATGAGATATATGCGTGCCGCAGGGCGGCAGTCCCTGCCTCAGTGCTGGCAGGAGCCGCCGGAAGAACCGCATGTATGTTCTTCACCGTGATGGTGATGATCGTGGTCGGAACATACAGCGTTCGGATCGTAATTCAGAGCTCCATTGAGATAGGCTTCTACATTGGCATCCGCATCGCCTTGGCATCCGCCGAAGTGACGGATTCCTACGCTGGCCAGCGCATTCTGAGCGCCGCCGCCGATGCCTCCGCAGATGAGAAGTTCTACGCCCTTCTGGCGAAGGAGCACTGTAAGAGATTCATGACCGAAATCACCGGAATCGAGGATCTCTGTCCCGATGATTTTATTGTCCTGTATATCGTAAAGCTTAAACTGCTGCGTGTGGCCGAAATGCTGAAAAATCTGACCGTTGTCATATGTCACAGCGATTTTCATAATCATACCTCCTGTTATCAGATGATGTTTATATATCCATTATATCTGGGTTATGAACATATGTCAATAAAATGAGGATGATTTTCCGGATAAGTAAAACTGGCCACAGGGATAGCGGTTCCCTTCCGCCGCTATCCCTGTGGCATATTCTGTTTTTACGATGATACATTTCCGTCAGCGCTGTATTTGACGGAAGCGATAATGTTTTCCGCGGTCTTCTGCGCATCTGCATCGGCGTTTTCCGGCAGAACCACATCGATATGAAGATATCCGTCCGCTGTGGCAAAAACGAAATTTCTCGTGCAGACGGCGATGCCTCCTGCTTCGGTGAGAAGTTCAAAATAATAGCCAGTATTATCTCCGAAGGTAGCCTGCTGCGGCGCCGAGGTGATTTTCTGCTGCTGCGGATCGTCGCTGTTGGAAGCGATATCGCTGATGTAAGCGCTGATATAATCGTCGATGGTCACACCGTCTGTCACATAGGAATTGATCGAAAGTGCGGCATACATAGAACTGTTCCGGTTTTCCGCGGCCAGGACACAGATGGAACTGGGCCGGTCTGCGGTATTCCAGGAAGAGGGGACTTCCATAGAGTATTTATTGTCGTCTGATGTCAGAGTCTTTCCCGAAACCGGGATTTTGTCGTCTAACAGACGATATCCGATAATTCCCGCTGCCCCGATTATTACGAGAAGCAGGATGATAATCAAAAACTTCTTCATCTTTTACCTCAATATGCTTGAAATGTTTTGATACAATTCGATGACAGAGATTTATGTTAATTTTGTTACAGATCCTCTGATCTGTGGAAGAGAATCTTAATCTATGATAATATTTTTTACATACTATTGTAAAGGGGGGATTTGAATAATGAAAACAGAGCGCGCCGAGAGGCTCATTTGTATGATCGCTTCATCGATCATAGCGCTCATGCTGCTTACCTGTCTGGCAATGAATGCGGAGGCTTCCAGCTGTTCGCTGAAGATCGACGGGGTGATTATCGAGTCAGATGCAGCTCCGATCATCGAAAACAACACGACACTGGTGCCGATTGCTGTTATCGCTGATTATCTCGGAGGTACATCGAGTTGGGATCAGGAAGCGCAGCAGGCAACGATTAAAAATGGAAATACTACGGTCGTTCTGACAAACAGATCAAAAAATGCAACAGTTAACGGAGTATCCTATACCCTGACGACGGCGCCGAGAATAGTCACAGTGGACGCTGACGGCGGCGGACGGACTATGGTTCCGCTGAGATTTATAGCGGAAGCATTCGGTTATGATGTGGACTGGGATGATTCGACCCGAACCGCTATTGTCAATACAGATCAGGCAAAGCAGGAAATCACCATAACCGGAATCAAAGTGCAGACTAATCAGACATATTCCGGTTCCGGAAAATATACGCTGGTGAGTATCACGGCGGATAAATCGCTGAAGTACGGAGGATATAAGACGGTGATGCTTTCCGATCCGTATCGCTGTTATGTGGATATCGCTTCTTCCAAACTGGGAAGCGGCGTGAAGGACCAGTTAGTGGACGCGGACAAATCTTATGTATCAAAAGTGCGCACCGGCGTGACCGGCAGCACCGTCAGAATCGTATGTGACCTGAAAGCGAAAGCGACGCCTGAGCTTTCCTATTCGACTGACGGCAAGACGATGATCTTGGCTTTTGCAGAGTCGGGTACCGCAGTGAACGAGCCTTCCGATAAACCGGACAACCCTCCGGATAATACAGGAAATAATAACTCGTCTTCTGACTATGATCCGTATGCCGACGGCAAACTGGTGGTGTGCATCGATCCGGGACATGGTGTGACCACCGGAGGAAAGAGAAGCCCGGACGAAAGTCTGAGAGAATATGAATTTAATCGTGACGTGGCGTACCGGCTGAAAGCTCTGCTGGAGGCTCAGGGCGTAACCTGCATTATGACGGTAGCGAAAGAGGATCAGACGGATCCGTCTCTGGCTACGAGGGTGCAGATCGCCAACAGTGCCGGAAATGTCGACCTCTTTGTCAGCATTCATGCCAACGCCTTCGGTACGGACTGGAACAGTGCCAACGGCTGGGAAGTGTATACCTATAAGACCGGCGGTGACGCCGAAAAGGCGGCTAAGGCTGTAGAGGCGGCGACAAAGGCGAGCTCTGCAGGACTTAAGAACAGAGGCTGTAAGACGGCTAATTTCTATGTACTGAAAAATACTACAATGCCGGCCATCCTCATCGAGCACGGTTTTTATACAAATAAAGAAGAATGTGAGAAGCTGAAAAGCAGCAGCTTCCGGGATACACTGGCACAGGCCGATGCCACGGGTATCATGAATTTCTTCGCCCAGTACAAGTGAGAAACAAAACGAAAATTCTGTGAAAACCAAAATACGATATTGAGAAAAAGACCGGCGCTGCTGCGCCGGTCTTTTTCCGTCGAAATTCTTTTCGGCGCGTTTGCCAAAACTCACGCTTTCGGTTAGAATAAACATAGTTTGGGACAATCGGAAGATTATTTTTCTGACTGCATTTATGTTCTTGATGAGGGGAATTTTGTTATGAGACGGAAACGGGCACCGAGAGTGCAGGAACTGATGAATGCGTACGACAATAATATGAATGAAATCGGCGTCTAGCCGAGCTCATATATTAATTATCATAAAATTTGGC
>CAJLHL010000097.1 GCA_905206455.1 uncultured Eubacteriales bacterium | reverse complement strand
GAGGGCGGGAGATCGATTCTCCCGCCCTCTGCGTCTGTGATATATAGAAAATATCAGCTCATTCTCGCTTTCAGGCTGTCCGGATAAGGGAATTCCTCCGGCGTCTCCCAGGTCTTGACCTCCTGCATCCAGGCGGCCCTCTTCACGAATTCGTCGTGAGCAAGCGGAAGAGGCGGATGACAGATCCACTGGGGATCGAAGATCCCTTTCAGGTCGAGAATCCACCGGTGATAATTGGGACCGTAGGCCGGTCCTGTCAGATACAGCGGCTGGTGGGAGCTCAGAAGCGCGGGATAGCAGCCGTTTTCGATATTCATCTTGGCGCTCTCCACGTAGAACTGATCCATGCCGTCGGTGTCCTCTCGCTGATCCCAGTAGATCAGATATTCGTAATATCCGAGATGCCCCATCTCGCAGCTCTGGAACCATCCCAGATCCTTGCAGTCCGGCATGAGAGGAGGCGTATATCTGTCTTTCAGATCCCGGTAGTTCGGCCCCTGTTCAAAGGCCTGGGTAAAGGAATCCATGACATAGTCTACGGATACGTAGGAACCTGTCATCAGCCACATTCCCGCCGAATCGGCATTTTTGAACCAGGATTCATCCGAAGGTTTGGTGCGGCGCTCTTTTCCTCCCAGCTCCTCGATGATATCGCAGAGTACGTGATAATCGTAGTCCATCTGTTCCTCGGAAGTGTATCCGATGAGCAGAACCCGCACCAGGAAGAAATTCGCCACCGATTCTTCCGTCTCTTTAAGCCAGAGATCCCAGAACTCTTCCTTACATTCCGCTTTAGCGATGGCCCGCCAAAAGGTCGGCACTTTGGTGACTGCGGCGCCGATCTCCGCATTTCCGATCATGATATGGGCGTCCTCGATGGACTTCAGACTCGGCATGGTAAAATTAATCCACCGGACCCGCTTCGGATTCAGCTGCAGCGCCGTATCCGGAGAAATTCCCGCAGGCTTCGGAATATCCGGCTGAAACGGCAGTGTCTTGATCGCCATCTTCGTACAGATTCCCAGACATCCCAGCAGCCCCGTATAACCTCGCATGATTCCCCGGAGATCCGGACCGATTCCCTCTCCCCAGAAGGGATCGTCTCCGTCGGCAAGGGAACCCATCTTCACGATCTCACCGTCGGGCATGACGATCTCCATACCCAGGATTCTTCGCTGGGGAAGACCGATGCGAAAGCTCAGAGGAGACCAGCCGTCGTTGAGCAGATTGGCCACGGCGGAGGTCTGTGCGCCGCCTCCGCCTACCACCACATAGGCGCCCTTTTCAAAGCATTCCTGCTGAATCTGAGAGTAGATGACCCCCGGTTGCACGGTGATAAAGAAGTGCTTTCCGTCGATTTCAAAATCCCGCATCCGTTTCATATCGATGATCAGTTCATCGTCCATATGAGGATGGGACCGGGGACCGTAAAAACCGGTGGAGTACGGCACGAAAGGAAGGCCGTATCTGCCGCAGATCTTCACGATTTTCTGCACATCCTCCGTGGTGCGGGGCATGACAATCGCTCCCGGAAGCCGGGTCATGATCCGTTCATATCCTGTACCGCTCTCGTATCCTCCCGGTCCGGAACGGTATCCTTCACAGTCAGCGGGGTCATCGGTGATATAATTTTTTCCCACCACTGCCTCGATGGCTCTGTATGCGTGCCTGTTGATACTCATGATTCCCCTCCTTTATTTTACTGCTTCTGCCAAAATCTGGGCGATATCGAGAATTCCGATGGTTTCGCTGTCCTTTTCCGCTGTTTCACTGAAATTGCTGAAACACCACGGACAGGCGGTGACTACAGCCTCCGCTCCCACGTATTTGATTTCCTCGATCCGGTCTCTCGCTGCTGTTTCCGACATCTCCGGAAACGCCTGTTTCGCTCCCCGACCTCCGCCGCAGCAGAGGGCATTTTCCTTCCTCCGGGGCATTTCCGTAAAGTCGATTCCCGGGACGGCGCGGATCAGAGTCCTTGCCTGTTCGTACAGACCGTGCCGTCCTCTTCTGCGGGCAAGGCGCGGTTCGACGGTTCCCATCCAGCCCCGTTCTCCTTCATACGGCTCCCATGGGTCGCAGTTTCTGCTGACATTGCAGGCGTCGTGATAAGTGATTCTCTTTTCCACCGATTTGCTGAGAACCAGTCTGCCCTCTGCGAGGGCTTCCTCCGCCACCTCGATGAAGTGCTTTACTTCAAAGCCCAGCTCATCTGTGCGCAGATTCAGCAGCTTCGGATAATCCACTTTCCACATACGGTAACATTCGGCGCATCCGGTCATCAGCACCTTCGCCCCGGACTGACGGACGATCTCCACATTCTTTTCCGCGATCTTCCTCGCCTCATCGATCATACCAACCGAAAACAGAATATTGCCGCAGCAGGATTCTTCTGCCATCATCATGTACGGAATTCCCGCACTCTGAAGCACCTTCGTCACAGCTTTCGGAATCTGCGGATTCTCATAAGAGGAAGAGCAGCCGGCGAAATACATGATATCCGCTTTTTCCGCAGGCCTGACATCCCCGTCCATCCAGGCGCTTCTATCCTTTTTCGCTCCGTAGCAGTTGCCCGTCTCCCCGATGAAAGAAGCGATTTCCCTGTGTGCCGGCATCGGGCCTGCGCCGTCTTTCACCGCTTTTACCCTCAGAGCTTCGAGCGTCAGTCCCACCTCCAGATCCAGATTTCTCTTACAGCCCACGTCGCAGGCTCCGCAGAGGGGATCCGCATAGATCAGCTCCAGCAGATGGTCGGTCCATTCCATCTCGCCTTCACTGATTTTCAGACCGATTCTCATCTTTCCGAAAGCTCCGTAAGAGTCGAATTCCTTCCAGAGATTGCTGGGACAGCGCACTGCGTGCTTCATCCCCGGCATATAGGTATGATCTACCCAATAGCACCCCTTGCACTTGATGCAGTGCTGCATATCATAGGTAAAATTGCTGAGATCTTCGATATTCAGGGCAAACTTTTCCTTCGGCGTATCGAATCTCTCCGGATATTTTTTATCGATTACTGACATTGTCTTCTCCTTCCTGTCCTCCGGAACCGGCAGTCCTCATTTCTCCGCCTCCCCGGCATTTCTGCGTCCTCTCTGCCGAAACTCCCCGCGCTCCTTAAAAACAGAGATTGCCCGGGTTCATGATATGATTCGGGTCAAATAAATCCTTGACCTTTTTCAGAGCTGTGGTGTAAGATGCCGCTCTGTCGTAAAGGCGGGGCGCCATGTCGCCGTAAGGCCGGGTAAAGTACGCGCCGGCGCTGTGAAGCGCTTCAAACGTTTCCCGATACAGCGCCCGGACTTCCGCCTCCGAAGCCTTGCTGCCGGGATCATAAAAGAAAGTGAACTGAAGCTGACAGGCTCTGTTATGTTCGATAGGCTGTTTATAAATGCCGATGGAATCGAAAGGATAGGAGCGCCTGCCCGCGGTCTCTTCCACCACAGAGATAAATTCCTGCGCTCTTTCCGGCCTGGCGATGAAGAAGAGATCCTGATACCCACCTTTCGGAACAGATTTCCAGTACGGTATTTCTGCCGGCCACGGGTTTCTGAGAATTTTCATCAGTCTTCCCGCCGCTCCCGGGAATCCCGGAAGAGCGTCTGTGAGGACGATATCGGAAAATTCGTTTCTCAGGACTTCTTTCAGGAAATTCTCCTCGTAAGTCAGTTTTTCCTCGGGTCTTCGAATCAGACCGCTGAGGGTGAGGATCAGAGTATACGGAGGCAGAGACTCTCTGTATCTCTCAAATTCCCCCCGGTCCCGGGCAAGAAGAGCCGCCAGATCCACCCGATTGAGAATGAGACATTCCTGGCCGATCCGCCTCGGCAAAATCCGGTACAGAAACTCCGTTCCTCTTTCGATGCTGTCCAGCGCCGCGAATTTAATCCGGTCGATCACCGGGATGCTCTGTATCTTTAAAGACATCCAGGTGACGATCCCCATCGTACCCTGAGCGCACTGCAGCAGCCGGTAAAAATCCAGCCCCGGTCCCGCGGGATTGGCGCCTCTGGCGGGCGAATAAGGAAATTTCGGCGCGCTGGCAGAGCCGGTGCGGAAAATATCACCGTTGGGAAAGACGACTTCCATGGACTGAGTGGGCTCGCCGTAATCGTAGACCATACTCGTGGTCACTTCTCTCTCCAGATGATCTGTCGCCACTGAACGGTCAGAACGGGGAGTCAGCGGAAGGATCACTCTCATCCCCTGCTCTCTCAGCGCCGCTGTGAGCTTTTCCCAGGAAACCCCCGCGCCGATGCGCACGAAACGATTGACGGTGTCGATCTCATAGATTTCATCGAACCGTCTCATATTGACAATGACGCCTCCCTGTTTCGGAATCGTACTTCCGTACAGATGCACCGGCGAACTCACCGGTATCAGAGGCATGTTATTTTCGTTGGCCCATTTCACGATACGGCTCACTTCTTCTGTCGTGCCCGGACAGACCTCCGCCTCCGGCTTCGTCCCCGCCGAAAAACTCAAATCTGAAGCATATCCGGATAAAACCGACTCGTCGTCTGTTACGAATCCCGCTCCCGTTATCCCAGTCAAATCCTTTAAAATATCCATACTGACCTCCTATTTCTGTAAACATGACATGAAGTACCACCGTATTTCGCGTTCTGCAGCCTCCCGCTGCACGCTGCCCCGGAGAAAACAGCGGCAAATTAATATAACATATGACATCATATGTCTAAAAATACGAGAATCTTCCTTATTCTGAAACAGACAGAGGAAAACTCTCCGGCAGCAAGATAAAAATTCCGTATCATCGAAAGCCGACGGCCTGCCGCCCCAATGGCTGAGGAACGGAGGTATTTACTCGGTGCCGCGGCCGCCGATATCCGCCGCTGCTCTTTTCTTCTCCTGATTTAAAAATAACACAATAGACATCATATGTCAATCATCATATTTGTTTTGCTTATTTTTTTCTCGACACTCCGGAAGAATCCAGCTCCGTCTATAAATTTCCGGCACTTTCCACTCCTCATATTCAAAAAATGACAGACCTGACAGCGCAGCTCTGCGGCAAACCCGGCAGAAAAGCATCTGAACCTCTTTCCTCTCCCTTTATTCAAAAAAAGGGCGTCCCAAATCCATAATCTGGCTTCGGGACACCCTAACCTGAGCCCAGAGAAAAATCCTTTGATAAAAGATTGCCCTCTATTTCTTTTTCTCCGAGAATCCTCTGCGAAATCTCAGCACAGAGACCGGACGGCAGCGAAATCAGCTGCAATATACACCGCTGCGGTCCGCCCGCTTAGCTTACTCCGCGATATGTTCGCAAAAGCGCATCAGAATCTCAGCCGCCTGCGCTCTCGTCGCAGTTCCCGCAGGCTTCAGCATCGTGTCAGTTACTCCTGTAATCAGACCTTCCGCATTTGCCCATTTCACCGCAGTTTCCGCATACGCACTGATCTGCGCTGTATCGGTATATCCGGACAAATCTGCGGTCCTCGTCACATCGATGTTCTTGTACTGCGCGTAACGGTAAAGAATCGCCGCCAACTGTTCTCTCGTAATCGCATCGTCAGGTCCGAATTTTTCTTTGCTGTAACCTGTCACGATCTCATTTCCCGCCGCCCAGGCCACAGCGTCGGCATAATACTGACCGTCTGCCACGTCAGAAAATTCGGCTGCGATTTTCACCCCGGGCTCTCCTTCCAGACGATAGAGGATTTCCACGATCATGCCGCGGGTCACCGCGCTGTCTGGGAGAAACGTCGTCTCAGAGGTACCGTTCATCATGCCGTTCTCGATCATATAGTCTACAGATTTGTGATACCAGGCATTCTTGTCCACATCGATCAGGAGACTTGCCGGGCAGTCAGCGCCTCCGTCGCATTCTTCCGGCCGAAAAACAACCTGAATCGTCACCCGGCCTGCCGGCTGACGAAAAGTATACGTTCCGTCGCCGTTATCTGCAACCTTAACAGCGTCTCCGTTTTCGCCGGTGACGATAACCTCACCCACTGCAAAGCCCTCGTCTGGCTCCGGAGCAACCGTGACTTTATCTCCGCTCTGCGGATATTTCGGAGAGACGGAAACATCACCGTTCTCCGGCTGTTCGATCTGCGGAGGATAAGTCGGGGCGGAACCTCCGGAAGATGGTGATGTCACATATGTCTCGGAAACTGCAAAAAGACTGCCGGCATAACCCGTTCCTTCCTTCGGCGTAACGATTACACGGATATAATTCCCTTTTTGTTCACTCGTAAGTGTGTAACTGGACTCCGTCGCTCCGCTTATATCCGTAAAAATTCCATCCTTCGTATCACATTCCTGCCACTGATATACGATTCCCGCTTCTTCAGGAATATCTGAAATTCGTGCAGTCAGTGTCTCTCCGACCTTCAATGTACCGTCAATGGCAACCGTGCCCTGCAGAGAAGGGAGAACGACTACATTTTTGGACGGTACAGAATATGTGCTTTCATCCGCTGAATCAGTGAAATAATTTCCGATTGTATTGATATACACATACATGCCGAGATCAACATAATCTTCTAAAAATTCTGTCAGAGGTTCTCCTCCGTCGTATTCACCGCCGTCCACGATGACTAAATCATCCGCAAGTATGATTTCCTGCGGTTTCACTTCATAACCAGGATCGCCTCCATAATAGATTTTCTGAAGCTGAATTGCCTGACAGAGATTATACGTAACGTCCTCCTCATTTTCCATGCCCTCGACCGCATGAGCGGAGACTGACAACGAAGATCCGGATTCCAGAATCAGCTCCGTTTTGACAGGTTTCGGATCAGAACTGAAATTATCCATATTTATTCCTATCCCTGTCGCGCAGGCATTACCGATCTGTTCCCCGTCAAATCCGCCGTCTGTCGTAGCTTCGATTTCGATGTTTCCGGAATTTATCAAAGCCGCATTGTCAGTTAAATTACTTAAATAAATTCCCCATGTGTACGCATCGAAGGCCTGGCTGTGTATCGTTCCGGTATTATTCAAAAACGTAGAACCGCTGTCCAGTTCAAGTCCGATAGCGTATTCAGCGTATTCATTTTTTCCCCGGTTCCTCGCGGTTAAATTCATCACACCTGCGTTCGTCATCTGTATTTCGCTGCTTACAACAGAAACCGCACACGCATGGTTGGAAGCCTTATACAATTCCTCCGGAACGCCTTCGAAATTACCGCCATAAGCGATTACATCAGAAAAAATCGTTCCTTCATTATTCCAGGATTCCTCTGTGTCTGTCCCGCGCAGGCCGTACGCATCGCCGTTTATCGCAGATACGTTGAAATTCAGCTCTCCGCTATTCGTCATCGCACCGCCGTATAAAAGAATTCCATAAGAATTGGCGGTGTATCCCGCATTTAAACTATCGTTTTTGACGACAGCAGCAATTTTTCCCGTATTTCTCAGGAATGCGGGATTCTTTCCATATCCCCCGCTCTGTATACCGGTCAGTGTCCCGCTGCAATCGGTGCCCGCATCCGCTGTCACCCTGACACAAAGATCGGAAGAATTTATCAAACCCGCGCTGGTATAAATTCCCGCCGCTCTGTACGAAGAATTAAGACCGCCGCTCTGTGAAACGGAGACAGACAGTGAGGCATCCTGCCCCTCATCCAACAGCTCGATCTCTCCGCTGTTGGAAATGGCAGAAAAATCAGCACTCTGCAGATTGCTTTCGGCTGAAACAATATTATCACCGATTAATTTTATCGTCAGTCTGTCGGTCTCCGCTGAAACTGCCTCAATATTATGCGTAGATATCAAGGCATCCTGAAGAGTCAATACGCCGTTTTCCGCATCCCAAAAAATATTATAGTCGCCCGCGGAAGCATTCTCCTTTGAAACACGTCCCTCCTCATCAGTTTTTGCATAAGTCGGAGTTTCCCATTTTTCACCAGCAACCGAAACCGATATGTTCGACGAATTTTTCCTCTCCGTACTGCCGTCTGCGAAAACGGATGTTTCCTGCGCCGCAGCCGAAGCCGGCATCATCCCGACACACATGCACAGTGTCAGGAGGAGCGCAAAAAATCGGATCCTTTTCTTTTTCTTCATATGTTTCCCTCTCCTCTCATAAAATTCCTGCCAAAAACAAAAAGAACGCATTCCGCCCGCAACAATGCGGGCGGAATGCGCCCTCTATTTCTGACTCGCTGATTTCAATTTTCGCCTGAACTACGATCTGGACAGAACTATTCCTTGCTTGCTTGCTTGCTTGCTTGCTTGCTTGCTTGCTTGCTTGCTTGCTTGCT
>CAJLHL010000096.1 GCA_905206455.1 uncultured Eubacteriales bacterium | reverse complement strand
GATCCGGAAATTTGACCGGTTTTTTCATATGGATCTCATGATCTTTCCGTTCAGGGCAGAACATACTGCTGCATTTATTGAAACAGCACTGTGAATAAAATTTACAGCGCCGGAAAAACAGAAAAATGGGGCGTCTCTCTCTTTAGAAAGAGGCGTCTCGTCACAGCCGCCGGACTGTCCGAACGATATCGTGTGGAATAATTTTCGCGAAATATCGCCGATATCCGCGTTCTGAGATCTGACGACGGCGGCATCTTTTGTATCAGGATTTGATGAAATGGAAATCACAGCAGGAAGCGCCGTTTGCCAGGGTGCCGTTTCGCTCAAAGCGGATTTTAGGCAGCAGACCGGAAAAGGAGATATCGTCGTTCTCGCAGTAGACACAGCACAGCTCCGGACATCCGTACCGGTGGGAGAGATCCCAATAAATGCACCGGTGTAAGTCAAAATGTATTTCTTTACTGTCGCACCGGATCCACTCGGTCTTCCAGCCTTCTTCCGGAAAGTTCTTTTTCATATGTTTTTTGACTCCCATGCGGTAAATCGTATAGGCAAACGGAAGTCTCGCTATCTTATTCATTTCTCCGTGCTTAACGGCTGCAGCTTGACGGGTCTCTCTTCTGACGTATTCCAGAGCTTTGTCCTGATCGATTCCCTCCGCGCGCAGCGCTTTATAGTATGCCATGGGCGGGAACAATTTCCTCTGCATGTGTTCTTTTACCGCGTCGCTTTTCGGCTGTTCTGTATTTTGCAGCAGTTCCCGGTATATCGTCTCTGTCCGCTGGAAAATGGCTGCGCCTGTTTCCTGACCGAATATCTGAAGACAGTCATTCTTCAGAAAAGGCAGGGTCGTCTCACTTATTTTCATCTGTTTGTTCCTCCGAAATTTTTTGAAAGACATTCATCGCATGTTTTTCCAAAACATCCGCTTTCGTGACGGCCAGTCCCCACTTTTCATCTCCCAGGACGATCAGTGTATCTCCGGCTTTGATATCGAAAATTTTCCTCGCTTCTTTTGGTATGATCATCTGGCCCCGTTCGCCGACTTTGACGGTGCCGAAGATATAATGTCCTTTTGGAATTTTCATCGCCTTCACCTCTAATACATATAAGTATGAAATTCATATTTATATGTATTATAAGACCGGCGGAACAGGAAGTCAAGAAAAGGTTCGCGGATCTCATAAAAGAACGGGAAATGTGATACAATAACTCAAAAGGCAGATTTTGCACCGGTTTCCGGAGTTTTTTCTGCCGGACGATACGCCGGGACCGTTTGCCGGCACGCAGTCAAAGGAGGAGTGAGGATGTGCACATGTATCACATATGAGAACGGAGATTTTTATTTCGGAAGAAATATGGATCTGGAATATCGTTTCGGAGAAAAGGTGGTGATCACGCCGAGAAATTATGTATTGCCGCTGAAGGCTCATCCGGCACAGAAGCTCTCTTATGCGATGATCGGTATGGCAGCGGTGCGGGAGGGATATCCGCTGTATGCAGAGGCGGTAAATGAGAACGGTCTGGGAATGGCGGGACTGAATTTTCCCGGAAATGCGGCGTATCGCGAGGCCCGGAAGGGAAGCCAAAATATAACGCCCTACGAGCTGATCCCTTGGGTGCTGGGGCAGTGCGCCTGCCGGAAAGAGGCGGTCGCCTTACTGCAGGAGCTCAATCTATTGAACGTGCCTTTCGCCGAAGGTCTGCCGCTGACTCCGCTGCACTGGATGATCGCGGACAGGAGCGGATGCTCCGTGCTGGAATCCACGGAAGAAGGCGTGAGGATTTATGAAAATCCCTACGGAGTGCTCACCAATAATCCTCCTTTTCCCTATTATCAGCATCATATGGGCAATTACAGGAATCTTACCGCGAAGACTCCGGATGATAACTTCGCGGGAGCCTTAAAACTGCCACTTTTGGGTCAGGGGCAGGGAGCGGCGGGACTTCCCGGGGATTTTTCTCCGGTATCCCGGTTTGTCAGGGCGGTCTTTCTCAAATGGAATTCCCGGTCGGAAAGAGACGAGATGTCAAATATCTCTCAATTCTTTCATGTATTGGACGGGGTGGCCATGGTCCGGGGATCTGTGATTACGGAGAGCGGGGCGCCGGATATGACGACGTATTCCTGCTGCGTCAACGCGGACAGGGGCGTCTATTATTACAGGACCTACGAAAACCATCAGATACAGGCGGTGGGCATGAACAGTGAAAATATGGAAGGAGAAGAACTGACTGTATTCGAACTGGCGGAGGAACAGAGGGTGAATTATCAGAATTGAGGATATTCACCGCAGATTCCGGCGGCTCTGTTTTTCTGCCTGTGCGTTTTTAACCTTGCGGCGGCGGGGGAAGCTGTGCTACACTGTTGGAGGTTACAGGAAAGATAAAATGAAGTCCGGCTGACCGCCGGGCTCCTGATCCGAATCTATTATGACAGGGAGGTGGCTTGATGTCGTCTGTTCGCTAAATAACGAGACAAGAAAAAGATTAAGGGGATTCACCTGTTTTTATGGTGAGCTTTTTGTCGTACTTATTTTGTGAGTGGACGGACAGGCCGTTTCTTCGCGGACGGGGAATCGCGACGCGGCCGGAGGCCTCGCCGGCATCTGAAGAGTGATGCAGACAGACCGGTGAGAAAAGACCACTGCAGGAAGCAGAACAGAAGAAAGACTGAAAACAGAACTTTCTTTTCTATTCTCTTTTTATCCGCGTATCTTCAGTATATATTCTGTATCCAAAGAAGCAGAGAAAAGCGCCGGGAGAATTCCGCAGATACATCGGAGGGTTTCTTCCGTGTATTTTTCGCAAAATGAGAGAAGACAGACAGCTCAGTTATACAGGAGCTGTTTTTTTATTGTCTCGGACGAAGCAGAATAAAATTTGCATATAGAAAAGAAAGCCGGGAGTTTGTTCCCCGGTTTGAAATTCAATGGAGAAAAGATTATGTCAGAGACAAAAAATCAATGGAAGAAAAAATTCATCATGGTGGCGCTGGGGCAGGCCGTGTCGCTTCTCGGCAGCCACGGCGTTCAGTTTGCGCTGATCTGGTGGCTGGCGGAGCGTACGGCTTCGCCGCTGATGCTGGGGATATCCGGGCTGGCCGCGTATCTGCCTGTGACCTTATTCAGTCCGGCGGCGGGAATCGCCGCGGATCGTTTTAACCGGAAATGGATCTCGATATTTTCCGATCTGACCATGGGCGCGGCGGCTCTGATTTATGCAGCGCTGCTGCTCTTTTTCGATCTGCCTGTCTGGACAGTGCTGGTCATGCTCTGTCTCCGGGGGATCGGAAGCACTTTTCAGCAGCCGGCGGTTCAGTCGATGATCCCTCAGCTGGTGCCGAAAGATCAGCTCGTTAAGGCCAACGGCTGGATACAGCTTCTGAATTCGGGATCGTTTTTGCTCGGCCCGGTGATCGGCGCGTCTCTGTACGCTGTTTTCCCGATATCTGTCGTCTTATTGAGCGACGTCGCGGGAGCGATTCTGGCCAGCGCCGCTTTAGCGGCGGTAAAAATTCCAAAGCTAAAGAGAGAAAAAGGAGAAAAACAGCATTTTATTTCGGAAATAAAAGAGGGGATTCTGGTATTCGGAGAGGATAAGAAGCTTCTGCACATCGTGACCGCCCAGGCTCTCTGCATGTTTTTTTATGCGCCTCTGTCCGCCTTTTATCCGCTGATGACCAGCGATTACTTCAATTTGTCGGCGATGTACGGAAGCGCTGTAGAGCTTTCTTTCGCGGCGGGGATGATGGCGGCTTCTCTTCTGTTTTCCGGCGTGTGGAAGGCAGAGAGGAAACTCAGGGTTTCTTTTATGGGTCTGCTGGGAATGGGGGCTGCCTCTGTCCTATGCGGCGCGATACCGCCGGTTTTCGCAGGGTGGTTTTTCTTTGCGTCGGCCTGCGCCGTGCTGGGAGCGGCGGGAAATGTTCATCTGATCCCGCTGACCGCATATATGCAGGAAACTGTGGAGCCGGAAAAGATGGGACGGGCTTTTTCCGTGCTCACGCTGATTTCATCGGTCACCATGCCGGTGGGCCTGCTTTTCAGCAGTCCGATCGCGGAAAAAGTGGGCGTCAACATCTGGTTTCTGATTTCGGGACTCAGCATGACGGCGCTTACCACTGCTGTCATCATTCATTATGTCATCAGATACCGGAGAAAAAATCAGGTATAGAATGCAGAGATAAAGAACCGCACGACAGAATCGACGCCGTGTTTTTCTGACAAAGGGCAGGGAGCACGCGACCCGGAAGATGACTGAATCTCCGATGGACGGAGAACCAGGGGACCAGAGCCAGCGTGAGCGCGGTGTGAATTCCTGCGGGCCGTATCTGAGGCATCTCCTGAATTAAAAGAGCCTCCGGAGAGCGGAATGAAGCTTTTCGGGGGTTTTTCTGCACAGAATTTACAGATATTTCGTCAGAGCGGCGATTGACAATCAAAGATCTCTGAGGTATCATATTGTTCACAATGTTAACAAAAGTGGCGGTGCAGGCTGTTAAACTGTGCATGAAATCCGGCGAATTTTCGGAGACACAGCTTTTCCGGCAGCGCCGATTTTTCGGTCTGCCTGCAGCCGGAGAGATCTGTCCGGACGTCTTTTTTGAATCGTATATTTTCGCGGTTTGGAGAAATGAAAGTCTGCCGGGAACGCGGGGCGGAAACTCGCCGGGGACGGACGGGCTTTGAATCCGTACAGAATCGAAGTTCAGAGGTAAAGTGAGGAAGAATGCAGGAATACAACTGGATCGATATGATGAATAAAATGCAGGAGCTTCGTCTGTTCTGTAGCCTGACGGTGCGCGGTGCAAAAAAAGAGGGGCTGACATCGGCGCAGGAACTGGATCTGTTGTCGAGAGCGGTTCTGTCGGAGGTTCCGCTGACGCCGCAGGAGTTCAGCATTTCTATGGGACTGAAAAAATCGGCGGTAAGCAGACTGCTCCGGGGACTTATAGAAAAAAAACTTCTGGAAAAGATACCCAGAGAAGAGGACCGCAGAAGTTATACGATTCGCGTGACGGAAGCCGGGCACGAGGAGCTTCGGCAGACGTATCAGTATTATCTGGGGCCGATCTACCGTCTAAGGCGGGAGATGGGAGAAGAGAATTTCAGGCAGCTGACGGAACTTATCCGTCAGGGAAGTGAAATTATGAAAAAAAACGGACAATAACAATAAGGGAGGGATTTATTTGACCTTTTATCAGGAATTACAGCTGAATCAGGCGGGGTCGAAAAAGCTGATCCGCGCTTCAGAGACAAAAAAAGAAAAATACAGACATATCGCAGTTTATCTGTTTAAAATCATTTTGACCATCTCTTTCTGTGTCGTTTTCGTGACGCTGTTCAGCATGATTTTCGGAACGGAAAACAGCGTGGCGGGCGTAGTGATTCTATTGGCTCTGCTAACTTTTCGCCAGGCGGATCTGGGAATCCATACGGCTCACTCAGCGGCGGCGCTCGCGATCATTTTCGGGATACTGGCGGCGGGTCCCCGGGCGGCGTGCGTACTTCCCCCTTTTGCCGCACTTTTCGTCAATGCGGGCTGCATCCTGCTGATCATGGTGCTGGGCTGTTATCCGGTAGCGATGTCGAATCAGTCCACGTTTGTGCTGGGATATCTTCTTCTCATGGGCTATGATGTCAGCGGACAGACGTATCTGCTTCGTCTGGCAGGTCTGGGAATCGGAGGTGCGGCAGTAATTCTGATTTTTCTGAGAAGTCACAGAAATCGTTCCTATGAGAAAAAGTTTTCCGATCTCTTTCGGGAATTCAGTCTCTCTTCAGATCGGACCAGATGGCAGATCTGTCTGGCACTGGGAGTGTCCACTGCACTGCTAATCGCGCAGCTCCTGAGTGTTCCCCGGGGGATGTGGATCGGGATCGCGGTCATGTCTGTGCTGCAGCCTTCGAGAAAGGATCTGCAGTACCGTCTGAAATTCCGCGCGCCGGGCAATATCCTGGGCGGCGCGCTGTTTCTGCTGCTGTATCATTTTCTGCCGGGAGATATCTGCGCGTATATCGGAATCATCGGGGGAATCGGCGTCGGTCTCTCCGCAAGTTACGGATGGCAGGCTGTATTTAATTCTTTCGGGGGTGTTGCGCTGGCGGTTCCGCTGTTCGGAGTTCCGGGCGCAGTTCTGCTGCGGATATTCAACAACGCCGCCGGCTCCGTCTATGCTTTTTGTTTTGAACGAGTCTTTCAGGGCGGACTCACCGGGCTGCTGCGGGTAAAAAAGAAGCAGACCACTTCCTGATTTTTTGCGGTACCGGATATCGATAAAAAAGAATCATTTTTTGCCGGGGGGATCAGACGAAGCGCTCTGATGGAAGCTGTCTGCTGCACGTCCGGCAGATCATTTTCACGGAGACGCCGCTCTTGCGGACGGTATACGGGAGCGGGAATCCGAAGCCCTGTCCCGAGTCATTTCATCGGATACTTCGGAAGGTTTGTGCGAAAATGTTTCCTTCCCTGACTGTATGAGCCGCCTTGATTCTGTCGTTTTCATCTTTTATTTCTCTTGACAGGAGAGTGAAAATGCTATAAATTAAAAATAGAATAATTCTAAAAATGGGGTGATTGTTTGACGAAAAATGCAAATATGATCTTAGAGATCGTAAGCAGCTCAAACGAGCATCTGACAGCGGAACAGATTTTTCTCAGAATGAAAGAAATAACTGGAAAAATTTCTTTGGCGACGGTATATAATAATCTGAGTTTTCTGCATCAGCAGGGGCTGATTCGGAAGCTGACCCTGGGAGACGGTCCGGAAAGATATGACCGTCCCGTCAGACACGATCATATGATCTGCAGGGAATGCGGCAGGCTGTCGGATATCACGCTGCAGGATATGACGAAAGAAATCGAAGAATCCACCGGGGTTTGTATAGAATCCTATGATTTAAAAATCTATTATATCTGTGAGGAATGCAGAAAAAAATGAACGGGAGCCGAAAGGAGGACCGATATGATTTATAAATGCAGTGTCTGCGGTTATGTATTTGATGAAGAAAAAGAAGGGCGAAGTATTTCCGATCTGACCGAATGTCCGGTGTGCAGGCAGCCGGCGGATCGTTTTGTCCCGGTTGACGGAGGGATCAGCAGTGAGGAATCCCTCGCTCCGGAATCGGGAGACGGAGTGCGGAGCCAGGAAACGCTGGATTTAGAGTATCCGAGAGAGACGAGAAAGCTGGACAGCGATTATCGCTACATGAAACAGATTCATGAGATGGCGGTAACCGGACAGCCGATCATCGAAGCGATGGGCACGAAGATGAAGATGCCTGACTGGGACGATATCCTGATTCTGGGCGCGCAGCTGAATCCTCCTCCTTTGGATGAACACGCGCCGGTTTCGACGATGACGGTGATCGGCAAAAATGCAAAGAGGCCGATGATTCTGGGAAGTCCGGTCTACATTTCACATATGTCTTTCGGAGCGCTTTCCAAAGAGACGAAAATCGCCATGGCTAAAGGCAGCGCCATGGCAAAGACGGCTATGTGCAGCGGAGAAGGCGGAATTCTTCCGGAGGAAAAAGCGGCCGCGCACAAGTATATTTTCGAATATGTTCCAAATCAGTACAGTGTGACCGAAGAAAATCTGCGGACTTCAGATGCGATCGAAATCAAGATCGGCCAGGGAACTAAACCGGGCATGGGCGGACATCTGCCGGGCAGCAAGGTGACGCCGGAGATCGCGGCGGTGAGAAACAAACCTCTGGGAGAGGATGTCATCAGCCCGTCAAAGATTCCGGGCATCGAAACCAGAGAAGATCTGAGGGCTCTGGTATCTGATCTGAGGGCGAGGAGCGATGGACGCCCGATCGGAATCAAGATCGCTGCGGGAAAAATCGAGAAGGATCTGGAATACTGTGTGTTTGCCGAGCCAGATTTTATCACTATCGATGGAAGGGGCGGAGCTACAGGAGCGTCACCGGCGATTGTCAGAGATTCCACTTCTGTGCCTACGATCTATGCTCTTTACAGGGCGCGCAGATATCTGGACTCTGTAAAGTCGGATATTTCTCTGGTGATCACAGGAGGCCTGCGGGTATCTTCTGATTTCGCAAAGGCGATCGCCATGGGGGCCGATGCTGTGGCAGTGGCTTCCGCGGCTATGGTGGCAGCGGCCTGTCAGCAGTACCGGGTCTGCGGCAGCGGTATGTGTCCGGTAGGAGTAGCTACGCAGGATCCGGAGCTGAGAAAAAGGCTTCACATCGAAGCGGCTGCGCAGCGGGTGGCCAATTATCTGCATTGTTCGACAGAAGAGCTCAGAACTTTCGCACGGATTACCGGGCACCGGAATATCCATGATCTTACCGTAGGGGATCTGTGCACGATCAGCCGCGAAAGCC
>CAJLHL010000095.1 GCA_905206455.1 uncultured Eubacteriales bacterium | reverse complement strand
GGGATCAGCGATACCGCTGATCCCGCAGCTGTCATACTCAAATCATTCCCAAAGACTACGCTGTCTTTTTATTCTGCTTCAAACCCCAGATCAGAGCGATCACAGCCATGACTGCCGTCAAGCCTGCGCCCAGGAAGAAAGAGATCTGATTTGCATTCGTTCCGTCGCTCAGAGCCGCAGACACCGGGTTGACGATGTAAGGACAGAGGAACTGAGCGAAATTCTGCGCGCACATAGTGATGGAAATCGCCATAGCGGAAGAAAAGGCGTTTACAGAACCCGCCGTTCCTACGATGACGCAAGGCATGCAGACGGACAGAGAAACACCGAACAGGAATGCGCCCAGATAAATCATCGGCATCATGCCCGCAAAAGCGATGACCAGATAAGAGATAATAATACCGCAAAGACCTACAAATAATGTGAGCCCTCTCGCCGCGCCGGATAATCTTCCGAATACCAGACCCAGCAGGAATCCTCCGATGGCGAAGAACGCCATAGCGTTGCCGGACTGTGCCGCCGTACCCAGACCCTTTTCATCTACGATAAAGGACAGAGCGATAGAATAAATCTGCGCTCCGATAAAGAGAACAAACATCGTCAGAGCCCAGATCCATGAACCCTTCGTAAGCTGTACTTTCTGAGCCGGAGCATCGGAAACCTTAGCCGCGGACGGTTTCACATTAGGAATGCACACGATACAGAGAACGAGTGAAATAATTGCGAGAAGATGTACAAAGAATGCGAAATTCCAGGAAATATCCGCCAGCCAGCCGCCTGCGAATACCATGACACAGATACCCAGCATCTGCGCGGAAGTCAGATTGCCCTGAACCTTATCGCGTTCCGGACCTTCAAAATTTTCCGCTACCAGAGCGGAAGACACGCACTGTACGATACCGATACCGATACCTAAGATACCGCGGAGTACCAGAATTACAGTCAGAGAAGACATCAGCGCCGGCAGAAATCCGCCGATAAGAAAGCACAGAATGCCTATGATAGATAAGAGTTTCTTGGATACGGAATCCATCAGTTTTCCTACGATCAAAGTGACCGGTATGACTACCAGACACGGAATTGAGATCAGATTCTGAATCATCGTCTGAGAAGCGTCAGGGAAGTGTGCACCGATGGCGGTGAGGGCTCCGGAAATACCGATAACACCCATCATCAGAATACCGATGCCGTAAATTCCGATTTTGATGCGGGATTTGTTTTCCATAATTTTTTCTCCTTATGTTACAAGCCTGCAGATGCGCTTAGTCCATCTGCGGACTTCTCTTTGGGGGCAGCGCAGAGAACCGTTTTACCGCCTCTGCGCTGTATCTGCTGCAGTGCCCGGACACGGAATAATCCCGCGCCGGCAGCCGCTTCTTCCATTTCCCCGCATATCGCTTTTGCCGTCAGGCGGACAAAATCGATTTCGCCGTGTTTTTTCCATCGGTCTGACCGGAAACAGACCCGGTTCGGCCGAAAGAAAATCCGTATCTGCCGATTACTGATCTTTGGCGCTCATCTTTCCCGGAACTCTGATCAGGAGCACCATGACGAGAGCGACGGCGGACAGTACCAGCATGTAATAAAATGTTCCGTTATAACTGCCTGTCATATCCTGCAGCTTCGACGCCACCTGAGGCAGATAAGAAGCTGCGAAAAGATTCAGGTTGATAATACTGAAATTCAGCGCATAATGCTGCTTTCCGTAGAACTTCGCAATGAACGCGGAGTTTGTAGGCGTTACGCCTCCGTAGGCAAAGCCTACCAGTGCATAGGACAGTACCAGAACGGCAAAGTTGCCCGTAAAGGATGCTGCCAGAAGGATAACTGTCGAGATCACAAACAGAGCGACGGCAGACATCATCGTCATACGATAGCCCTTCGTGTCAAACATCGTGCCGAAGATGACGCGGCCGATACCGTTGCAGACAGAAATTACGCCCGCTACTGTCGCCGCAGTCTCCAGATCGTTGCAGATCGTATCCGCAAACGTGGTGGAATTGCCCACGATACACAGTCCGGCAGCGCTCAGCATTACCGCCCAGATAAAGAAGAACCAGAAATTCTTCGTCTTCAGCATGCTCTTGGAATCCAGTTCAGCAAAAGGTTCTGATTTCTTGCTGGACGCCGTCTGCAGACCCGCCACGTCGGAAGGAGCCGGTACCTTGAGAAAGAAAGAAAGCACCAAAACGATAATTCCGAAAGCGATACCGAAATACATGAATGTATCTCTCCAGCCGATTTCTCCGATGAGACGGGCGCCTACCTTTCCGACGATCAGAGAGCTGATGCCGAAGCCCATCAGAAGTATTCCGCTGGCCAGACCGGTCTTATCCGGGAACCATTTGACAATCGTTCCCATGATAGCGTTATAGCCCAGACCTACGCCAAATCCGTACAGCACGCCGTACGCCAGATACAGAGCCGGCAGCGAAGAAATCATCGAAGAAAGAAAAAGACCCGCAAACATGAGCGCCGCGCTGGCGACAGCCGGGATCTTAGGTCCCGTCTTTCCGCTGATGACGCCGGACACCAGTCCTCCGATACAGAAAGTCATCATAGAGATAGAAAATGTAAACTGCGCGGAAGAAATAGTCCATCCAAATTCGTCTACCAGTGTTCCCCGGTATGTCGACCAGGCATACAGAGAACCCAGAACCAGCAGAATGATCGTTCCTACAATCAGCTCAATCCAGCGGAAAGAAGAACTCTTTGACTTATTGTTCGCCATCTGTTCCCCCTCCTAAAAATTCTTCCGGAATGTCATCGCCTCTTCCTCACCTCTGAGGACGCGAAGCGCTCCGTTTGCCAGCGCATCCATCTCGTTTTCTCCCGGATAGATGACCACAGGCGCGATGAAAGAAACACGTTCTTTGATCCAGTCCGTGAAAACCTTAGAATAGGCAATTCCGCCGGTGAGGACAATCGCGTCGACCTTTCCGTTTACTACGGTAGCCAGCTCACCGATCGCCTTGGAAAGCTGATAAGCCATCGCCTGATATACCGTCTTGGCATTTTCATCGCCGTCGTCGATCATCTTTTCTACCGTTCTCGCATCTTTTGTACCGAGATACGCCTGCAGTCCGGAACTGTTCTTCAATTTCTTTTTCAGAGCTTTAATATCGTATTCACCGGAGAATGCCATATCGATCACCTGCGGCGCAGGAAGACCTCCCGCTCTTTCCGGAGAAAACGGACCTTCTTCATCATTGATGATGTCGATAATCTTTCCGTTCTGATAGACACCGACGGTCGTGCCTCCGCCCATGTGCACCGTAATGACAGTCACGTCTTCAAACTTTTTCCCGGAATCTGCCGCATACCGGTGTGCCATAGCGCGCATGTTCAGATTATGTCCCAGACTTCTTCTGCGCATCTCCGGAATTCCCGTATACTTTGCAAGCGGAATCATTTCATCCACCGTCACCGGGTCGTAGATAAATGCCGGAATATCGTTTTCCTCCGCAATGGAGAATGCGATAGGCGCGCCCAGATTAGACGCATGTTCATTGACCGGATGCAGGCGAAGCTGATCGCACATATCCTGATTCACGCGGATCGCACCGGCAGGCACCGGCGGAAGCAGTCCGCCTCTGGACATGACGCATGTGAGCTCGGAAGCCTTCACGCCGTTCTTCTCCAGTTCCTCCAGAACCAGCTTCTTTCTGAATTCATACTGATCATAAATCGCATCGTATTTTTCAATCTCTTCATCCGCATGCTCGATACTGTTGACAAAGAGCTGCCTGTCATCCTCGTAGACGGCGATCTTCGTAGAAGTCGAACCCGGATTGATAACTAAAATCTTTTCCATATTTTCCGCCTCTCCTTTTTACCAGAACTTAAGACCTGTAAGATCCGCTACCTGATCGTTTGTGATATTCTCACTTCCTGCGGCCACAGCAGCTGCCAGGACGATAGAATTATATTTCTCTTCGGAAGAAGAACCTCTCGATGTGAGAATGATAGGAACCTTTGCTCCTACGATGAGGCCCGCCATCTTCGCACCGGCCATCTCCACCAGAGATTTGCCCAGTGTATTGCTGGTAAAAATATTCGGAGAAAGAATGATATCCGCATCTCCGGCCACCGGACTTTCAAAATGCTTGACTTCTGCTCTTTCTTTTACCAAAGCGATATCCAAAGCCACCGGACCTTCTACGATACAGTTTTTGATCTCGCCGCCGGTATACATATCCTTCAGTTTGCCCGCTTCCACGGACTCCGGAATTTTCGGATCTACCTTTTCCGCATTGGCGAGCACCGCGACCTTCGGAGCTTCATAGCCCAGCGCGCGAAGGGTATTCACGGCATTGACCAGAATTCCCAGCTTCATATTGAAATTAGGCGCTACATTCATGCCGCCGTCTGTAGTGAGCAGAAACTTGTGATAATTCGGCACATCATTGACCGCAACATGAGACATGACGCCGCCCATTCCGAGACCGTGCTCTTCGTTGACCACCGCTCTCAGAATCTGAGAGGTTTCCAGCTTTCCCTTCATCAGGAAATCGCCTTTTCCCTCTCTGATCAGCTGAACGCCCAGAGCCGCAGCTTTATCAAAGTCCGCTTCCTCATAAATTTCAAAGGCTTCCGCGTCTTCACCGATTTCTCTCAGCGTGTTTTTGATCGCTTCTGCACTTCCGATGAATACCGGCTCCACGATGCCGTCTTTTGCCGCTTCCATCACTGCCTCGAGAGTATGCGCGTCGTCTGCGGATACTACTACGATCTTTTTCGTGATGCCGGAAGCTTTGACTTTATCGATTAAATCTGTAAAGTTTTTTAATACCATGTCTTTCTCCTTCCGAGATTTTTCCTTTATTCAGATAAGCCGCAGGTGCAAATCACACCTGCGGCTTCCGTCCCTATGAGAGCCCGACGAATTTATTCGCCGCAATTCTTCGTTATTTCCTTTTTACACTTTTCCTGTGCGTCTGCTCCCAGGCAGTACGTTCGGATCAAATCCGCGGGAAACAGAGATTCCGGATTTCTCCGTACTCTGTTCTGGCCCATCGTTCTGTCAGAAAACTCTTTTTTCCACAATATCGCTCTTTGGCAATCAGTCTGCGAAAATTTCTTCCGGAGTCATATCGTGACCAGGCATCGGATGTTCGTAAGCGATTCTGGATACGTTCATCAGGTGATGATATGTGAGGTTCTCAGAGATGCTGTTGCCGCCCCAAGAGCCGCAGCCTAAGGAAACCGTACCTTCGAGACCGTTGCATCTCGCGTCTCCGCCTGCAGCGTGTCCCGGCTGATTTACGAGAATACGTCCTACAGGGAGTTTCTTCGCTGCCGCGAGGATCTTGTCGTCATCGTTGGAATACATAACAGCAGAGTGACCTGCACCTTCCTTATAGAGGTTGATGCAAGCGTTTTCTACCGCCTCATCGAATTCCTTATATGTAACGATAGCGATAGCGGTTGTCAGTTTTTCTAAGCAAAGCACGTCTTCTGTGCCGGTTGCCTTGATCATGACAGCAGCTCTGTCTGCAGGGATTTCCACGCCCGCCATCTTGCCGATCGTGGCAGGAACCTGACCGATAACATCCTTATTGAGCTTGCCGTTAATAAAGAGCGTATCTCTGAGCTTTGCAACTTCCGCTTCATCGTCTGCCCAGTAAGCGCCTGCCTTGATGCACGCAGCCTTCATCGCTTCGTAGTCGTCCTCGTGAACGTGGATGCACTGGTTGCCCGCACAGATAACTCCCAGGTCAAAAGTTCTGCCGTCGATGATCTTTGCAGCTGCATCGTCGAAGTCGATACCTCTGTCGATGATGGACTGAGAGTTACCGGCACCTACGCCGAACGCCGGTTTGCCGGATGAATAAGCAGCCTTTACCATGTCAGGACCGCCTGTTGCCAGAATTACGTCAACCTTCTTCATCAGGAGACCGGAAACGTCTACGTCAGGCTGATCGATGCAGAGCACCAGATCCGCAGGACCGCCTGCAGCGATGATCGCTTCGTTCATCAGTTCCACCGTCTTCATCGTCGTCTTTTTCGCACGAGGATGCGGGCTTACGACGAGAGAGTTTGCACACTTGACCGCACACATACCGTTTACCAGCGGAGTGATCGTAGGGTTGGTCGTCGGAGTAACACAGCCTAAAACGCCCATCGGCTTTGCCAGTACGATAACGCCGTTTTCCGGCTCTTCTCTGATCACGCCGATGGAAGGCTTACCTTTGAGTTCCGCCCAAGTACCTGTGGACTTGCCGATATTTTTCATGACCTTATGTTCCGGATCACCCATGCCGGTCTCTTCTACCGCCATCTTACCGAGCTCTTCCGCATTTTCATAGATGGCAACCGCCATAGCCTTTACCAGCTTGTCGACCTGCTCCTGTGTAAAAGTAGCTACCGTCTGCTGCGCTTTTCTGGATCTTTCGATGTATTCGTCTACCATCTTTTCCTTTTTCGCATAGATGGCAGGAAGTTCAGAAAACGGGTCAAACGCTCTTTCAACGACTTCCTTGATAAAATTAATATCTGGCATTTTAAAAACCTCCTGATTTTTTCTTGACCGACATACGCAAATGTATGTCTATTGGTAAAAAATATATTACTTCGGAGCGGCTCTCTGAGAGAGCCGCTTCCTAAGAAAATGCTGTAGTTTCAAAATTATGCGTACATTTCCTTCAGAATCTTGAGCGCGTCTTCCGGAGTCATCTTTCTCGGGTTGAACGCCTGGAAGAATTCCTCGGAAATTGCCTTTGCAATCTCTTCAAATTTGGATTCATCATATGCGAATGTCTTGATGGAAGGCATCTTGCACTTATCGTAGATGAAAGTGTTGAGAGCGTCCTTCGTCATCTTTCCGATTTCCTCCGGTGTTTCGCTGCCGGTGAATTTCACGCCGAATGCCTTACCTACATTCTTCGTCAGTTCCGGAACCGCAGGAGCGTTGAATTCGAGTACCAGCGGAAGTGCGTATGCACATGCCGTTCCGTGCGGGATATCGAAATATCCGCCGACTGTCTGACCGATAGAGTGACCCGCATGAGTATGGCCGTAGATGAGAAGGAAACCCGCCTGCGCAGCTGCGACTGCCATCTTTTCTCTTGCCACCATGTTGGAACCGTCTTCTACCGCCTGCGGGAGATATTCTGCGATCGTATCCATGATCTTCTCCGCATAGAAGTGAATGAATCCGTTTGTCAGCGTACCCGTATAGGATTCCACCGCATGAGCTAATGCGTCGATACCTGTGGATGCCGTGAGCTTCGGCGGCATGCCTGCCATCAGTTCCGGGTCGACGATCGCATACTCTGCGAATGCGCCCTGATCGGAAATGAAGTTCTGCTTGATGTGATTTTCATCGGAAAGGATGGAACCGTCGGACATTTCAGAACCGGTACCTGCTGTCGTCGGAACCATGATCAGGCCGCTGCCGCATTCAAAATGCTTTGCGCCGTTTGCGTACTGAAGGAGAGGACCTTCATTGAAACGGAGGATATTCACACCCTTCGCAGCGTCCATGTTGCTTCCGCCGCCCACGCCGATGACCATATCACATTCTTCCTTTACGAGGATGTCGTATGCTTCTTCTACAGAGGCGAGCTGAGGGTTCGGCGTTACTTTGTCATAAACGACATAAGGGATATTTTCATTTTCCAAGCCGTGCTTTACCTTATCCACCGTACCTGTAGCGATCATGCCGGCATCTGCGACGATGAGAGCTTTTGTTGCGCCCATGAACTTCGCTAATTCACCCAGCTGATTGATTGCGCCGTTTCCGTAAACGACTTTTACCTTTTCATACATCTGAAAATTTAACATTTGCAACCTCCTTGAAAGTCTGGAATGTGTTAAAAAATTAAAAGTATTTTAATTAAGCGTAAACATTTTTAGAAAAAAACCGGAAACTTCCGTATACCGCAAAGAATATATGCAATTATTCCGAAGGTACAGACATGTCTATTCGCCATCTTCAGATAATTTCTCCCTGTTTTCGTCCCCGTTCGGAGTACAGGTGCTTTCACTAAATACACCTGTACGTCTGAAACGAAGGACAAAATTGGCTTAGAATTTATTTTTCGGCGGATTCCTCAGCGCTCTCGACTGTGGCATTTGTCGTATTGTTTCTCATAATGGCTGCGGATATTCCGCCGGAAAATTCCACTCAAATTCTCCGACGGCTTTGCCCTAACGGAGAAAATGCTTCATTCCGTAGCGGTTTGAAAAAAGACATCACGAAATATACATACTCGAATGTTTGTTTTTGAGTAATGAATTTTCCGATATTTATTTTTTTGCAATGTCGATATTCAACGAAATCTGTTGAAATTTCAACATTTATTTTTCTTGTTAATCACTATTATTGCTATTGTTTCTATTATTTTCTCTTTCAGAATTGTATTTGCATACATGAGTGTACGCTGTATCTATAAAATATCACGACAATCGAGCTTTGTCAATAATGCCAACAATAGTAATTTAAATATCAAGTTTCCGCTGATTTTCCTATAATTTTGTTAAATTCTTATATATTATTTTGTGGTTTGATATAGAAAATGCAGGGAAGCATTGTATTTCAAAGAGTTTGAGATACAATGCT
>CAJLHL010000094.1 GCA_905206455.1 uncultured Eubacteriales bacterium | reverse complement strand
CGATGTAATGTAAGAGGTTTTTAAGCGATTTATGATTTTTCGGGTGTTTTCACCGATTTCACCGTTGAAATTTTTCGGATTCAGAAGATTTTATTTCTGTATGTTTTTTTCCGTATTTTTTCTTATTTCTCCGGATAGAAGCCGGATGGAGACTCGCTGAGATTGATCATGATATTTTTCTTCTGCGTATAGTGTTCCAGGATGCTGAGATCTGTCTCCCTGCCGATGCCGGAACGTTTGTATCCGCCGAAAGGAGCGCCTGCGGGAATCTGATTGTAAGTATTGATCCACATGCGGCCCGTTTCAACAGCTCTGGACACGCGGAGCGCCCGGTTGAGATCTCTGGTCCAGACGGCGCCGCCCAGTCCGTATTCGGAATCGTTTGCCATGGCGATGACCTCCTCTTCCGTGCGGAATTTGATGATGACGGCAACCGGACCGAAGATTTCTTCCTGTGCGATACGCATATCGTTTGTAACGTCGGTGATCAGCGTCGGCTGCATGAAGCAGCCGTTTTCACAGCCGTTTTCTTTGAATTGCTCTCCGCCGCACAGGATTTTGGCGCCTTCCGATTTCGCGATATCGATATAGCTCAGAATTTTATTTACCTGACTCATATTGATCTGTGATCCCATCTGTGTCGCAGGATTCAGCGGATCTCCCACGGTGACTTTGCTGAATGCGTCCGCAGCGGCTTCTACGAATTTATCATAGATGCTTTCCTGGACGAATACACGGGAACCCGCGCAGCAGACCTGTCCCTGGTTGAAGAGGATACCCAGCTGCAGACCGTCCATCGCCATATCCCACTGGCAGTCTTCAAAATAGATATTCGCGCTCTTTCCTCCCAGTTCCAGCGTTGCCGGAATCAGTTTCTGTGCGGCGGCCTGAGCTACGCCGACGCCTACCTCGCTGGAGCCGGTAAAGGCCAGCTTACGGATATCCGGGTGGTCCAGAAGGTACTGGCCGGATTTGCTTCCCGCGCCTGTGACGATATTGACGACGCCGGGAGGCAGAAGGTCTTCGATGAGTTCCATAAAGACCAACATACTCAGAGAAGTAGAGGATGACGGCTTAAATACCACGCAGTTGCCTGCCGCCAGGGCCGGAGCCAGTTTCCATGCGGCCATCAGGAACGGAAAGTTCCAGGGAACGATCTGCCCTACGACGCCGATGGGTTCCCGGAGAACCAGGCTCATGAAGTTTCCGTCGAGGACGGAAGCGGTTCCCTCCATCGTGCGGATCGCGCCTGCGAAATAGCGGAAGTGATCCGAGGAATAAGGAACATCGATAGCAGTCGTTTCCCTTATCGGTTTGCCGTTATCCAGAGTTTCCACCCGGGCCAGAAGTTCTGCGTTCTCATCGATCCGATCGGCGATCTTCATCAGGATCGCGGCGCGGGCGCCGGGTTCTACCGCTTTCCAGTCAGGAAAAGCTTTCCATGCCGCTTTTACCGCAGCGTCCACATCTTCTTTTGTAGCCTCTGCGCACTGGGCGAGGGCCTCTCCCGTAGCGGGATTTTTTGATGTGAAATAAGAACCGTCGGATGCGGGAATCCACCGGCCGTCGATATAGAGGTTATAGCGTTCTTTTAACTGAATATTCATATGCGTTCTCCTTCCAAAATGATTCCTGAGTCAGTTCCCGGCGAAGTCTTTCTTCTGCATTTCACAGTAAACTGAGCGGGTCCTTCTCACGTTCCATGTTTTTCCTTTTTATTTTTATCTTTAATTTGAATCCGGCCGACTCTGCGGCTGCAGCCGATCCTCGCCGATGTGCCGTACCGCTTGCCCTGTCGGTGAAGTCATTGTATAATCGAAATGGTCTTATTAAAAGAATCAAATCATAAATAATTATTAGAACCAGATGCGGGTTCGGGAGGAAGCGGAAATGCTGACATATGATCTGAATCACAGAGGGCAGTCGTCGATATATGAATATCTTTACCAGTGTATCCGGCAGGATATCCAGACAGGCGTTCTGGCAGCGGGGGAACGGCTCCCTTCGAAACGGAGCCTGGCGCGCCATCTCAATATCGGCGTTATCACGGTGGCGAATGCTTACGAACAGCTTCTGACGGAAGGTTATATCCGTGCAGAGGAACGGAGGGGCTATTTTGTTCAGGATATCTCAGGATACAGCCGGAAAGCGGATTTGCGGGCCGAAGACTATCCGCCGGAACCTCCGGAACGGGAGTTCTTTGCGGATTTCAAAGCGAACCGCATCGGTCTGCAGCATTTTCCTGCGGCGACCTGGAACCGGTTTATGCGGGAAGCGCTGTCACAGCCCAATGACAGTCTGCTGAAAACCGTGCCGTACAACGGCCTGTATGAACTGAGGCTGGCCATCTCCGAATATCTCCTGCGCAATCGGGGAATGAGAGTCATGCCGTCGCAGATCGTCATCGGAGCCGGCACAGAATATCTTTACAGCCGATTGATGCAGATGTTCGGCCGGGCGTGCACTTTCGCCATCGAAGATCCGGGATATAAGAAGTTTGCCGCTATTTCGGCCAGTTTCGGAAATCCGTGGAAATATATTCCGATCGACGACAGCGGCCTGATGATCGATAAACTGGAGGAGAGCGGAGCGGACGTCGTTCATGTCTCTCCGTCCAACCATTTCCCTACGGGCATCGTTATGCCTATCACACGCAGACTGGAGCTGTCCGAATGGGTGGGAAGAGTAAAGAAACGATATATTATCGAAGACGATTACGACAGCGAATTTCGCTACAGCGGGAAATTTATTCTGCCGATGTACGCTGAGGACACCCAAAATAAGGTTATCTATATGAATACATTCTCGAAGAGTATGGTGCCGTCTCTGCGCATCAGTTATATGGTTCTTCCGCCGGATCTGCTGCAGCGATATATCGATACTATGAGTTTTTATTCCTGCACGGTATCCAGTTTTGAACAGTACGCTCTGGCCCGCTTTATCTCAGAGGGTCATTTTGAGCGGCACATCAATCATATGAGAAATTATTACCGGGGACAGCGGGCGCGCATTTTATCCGCTGTGAAAAATTCCCCTTTGGGAGAGATCTCAAAGATTATCGAACAGAACGCGGGTACTCATTTTCTGCTGAACGTAAGGACGAGTCTCAGTGAGGAAGAAGTGCGCCGGGCGGGGCTGAAGGCGGATCTCAGTCTGTCTATGTATTCGGATTACAGTTATTCCGACGCCGGCACCTCTTCCTGCACGCTGGTGATCAATTACGCCGGGATTCCGCAGGAAAAGATCGCGGAGGTGGCGGCCCGGCTGTCCTCTATTTTTCCGGAATGCAGCGGAAAAAACGGCGATGGAAGCCGGGGCGGCAGGTGAGACGGACTTTTCGGAAGGCGGCTCGGAGCGATATGCGGCAGCAGGGATGAGACCAGAAAGCGCTCTTTTTTAGCAGACCAATTGGTGGGCGCGGGTGCGGCAGAGGAGACAGAGCCGTTCTTTTTTATCGGAGGACGGGAAACTTTAAGGAGGAGATACGAGATGAAAAGCGGATTTACATACAATCAGATCGCGCATCTGAACGCAGAGCTGAGGGAAAGGGATCTTCCTTATAAAATAAATTACAGAGACTGGACGACAGCGGGGATTCAGGAACTGGGCGTCTGTGCCAGTATCGGGAAAGAGGAACCTCTGCGGGCTGCAGTACGGGAATTTTTTCAAAGAGAGGGAATGGCGGTGGAATTTTCGGCGAGCGGACTGGAGATCCTCGCGGCGGAGCACAATAGTCTCGGAAACCCTGTCTGAGGTCCCGGAATAGTTTTCGGAAGATCCCGGCATACTCTTTTTGGAATAAAAGGAGGTGCGGTATGTTATCGAATCAGGACTGGCCTGTTCTCGCCGTCTTTTCAGACGGCTGCCGCGGCAATGATGCGGAAAGCAGCGGAACGCGGACCGGGGAGACGGCCGGGGGAAACGGATCCGGAGAGATTCTGGAGATTTTAAAGGAAGAGTACGGATTTTCGCTGATCGAGGCGGATTCCTGTGAAAGAGCCCGCCAGATCTTTGAATCGAGAGCTGATTTCAGCTGTGTCATCGTGTTTTACGACGAAGCGGAGGGACGACGGGATCTTTCGGTTTTACTGCAGGAAATTTTTGCGAACAATGAAAAGATTCCGGTGATTTTATTTTCGGAAAATCTGCGGCCCGGCCGTCTGTCCGAAGAATTGCTGCGCGTCATAGATGAATTTCTGTGTGTGAGTTCCGGCATACCGAAAGCGCTGGCTGGCCGTATCGCAGATAGAATACGGAGATATTTGGACTCCGTCTGTCCGAAATTTTTCGGACGGATGACGGACTATGCGCAGAAGTACAGATATGCCTGGCATACGCCTGGGCATATGGGCGGCGCCGGATTTCTGAAATCGCCGGCAGGCGCCGCCTTTTACAAATTTTACGGCGAAAACGCTCTGCGCAGCGATCTGTCCATCTCTGTCTCAGAGCTGGGCTCTCTTCTGGATCATTCCGGGGCGGCGGGCGAGGCGGAGAAAACATCGGCCCGGGTCTTCGGAGCGGATCAAACGTATTACGTGCTCAACGGTACTTCCACCGCAAACCAGATCGTCTGGTCCAGCCAGGTGAAGGCGGCGGATACGGCTCTTTTGGACCGCAACTGTCATAAGTCGCTGTACCACGCCATGATCCGCACCCGCGCACGGCCGTCGTATATGATTCCGCGGCGCAACAGCCGTGGTATCATCGGGCCGGTGCGTCTGAGAGAGTTTTCAGAGCCCGCTGTCCCGGGAGAAATCAGTATGATGACGCTGACCAACTCCACTTACGACGGACTCTGTTATAATGTCAAAACGATTTTAGACGTTCTGCCGCCGCGGGTGCTGCGGATCCACTTCGACGAAGCCTGGTTCGCCTATGCGGCTTTTCATCCTCTTTACCGGGATCATTACGGATTGTTCCGGGAAGAATGGGAACGAACGGCCGGGGACCGGAGGGCGAACGGGATGGACCGCGAGGAGAACTGCGGGCGGCGCGGACTACAGGAACCGGAGACTGCCGGGTCAGCTGAGGAAAGAGGCGACCGGAGAAAAAAACGGCCGCTGATTTTCTGTTCTCAGTCTACTCATAAGATGCTGACAGCTCTGTCTCAAGCCTCTATGCTTCATATCAGAAACGGAAGCGAACTTGAGGCGGTTTCCGCAGCTTTTAATGAATCTTATATGATGTATGCTTCCACTTCTCCCCAGTACAGTATCATCGCCTCTTTAGACGTCGCTACGAAAATGATGCAGGATCAGGGATATCAGCTGAATCATCAGGCGATCTGCAATGCTGTGGAGCTGAGAAAAAAACTGGCGCGGAGCTGCCGGGCGGTCATGGGTGATGCGAACCCCGGCGATTTGAAAAAGTCCTGCGGTATTTCCGCATCTTCCTGGGCTTTCGGCGTCTGGCAGCCGAAACGGGTATCTGTGGGCGGCGATAACATCGCTTTTGAAGACGCCGATACCGACTATCTGGCGTCTCATCAGGAGCCCTGGATTCTGTCCGCAGCAGACGACTGGCACGGCTTTGAGTATATCGAAGAAAATTATGTCATGCTGGATCCCGTCAAACTGACGGTTACCACGCCGGGGGTGTCAGAAGACGGCTCGATAGAAGAATTCGGAATCCCTGCGCTTATCGTTTCCCGTTTTCTGTCAGAGTATGGCATCGTCTGCGAAAAGGCCGACTGCTACAGTTTTCTCATCTTGAATTCTATCGGCGTCGACGAGGCGAAACAGAGTGCGCTGCTGGCCGCTTTGGCTCATTTCCGCTGGTGCTGCGAAAAAAATACGCCGCTGAGAGAAATCCTTCCGGAATTAGCGGAGACATGGCCGGAGGAATACGGAGAAATCGGGCTTGCGGATCACTGCCGGAAAATGCACGAATTTTTCCGGGAGACACGGATTCTGCAGACGATGCATCAGGCGTTTGAAGAATCTCCGCAGATGGTTCTGACGCCGGCAGAAGCTTACGAGCGGATTATAAAAAAGGAAGCAGAATTTGTGGAACTGGCGGATATAGGCGGGCGAACCGCCGCTTCCGTCGTCGCGCCTTATCCGCCCGGTATTCCGCTGATCATGGGCGGAGAACTGGTACGGCCGGATTCTGCGGCATTCCGGTATCTGGAACTTCTGCAGAAGTTTGAGAACCGATTTCCCGGATACGGCGGCGCGGTTCACGGCGCGGAACTCTTTGAGCGGGAGGGAAAACGTTACTTCCGTATTTTATGTGTCAGACCATCCGGACACATAAAATAGCGTGGAGATCTCGTTGAAAAATATATGTGTTCGGGGATTTTATGTTACAATAAATTACCGTGGAACGGCAGCTGTGAAGAGAAGAAGGGAATCGATACATGAGATTATATACTCTGAAAATAGATGGAAAAGAAAAACTGGCGGTATCTTTAAAAAAAGAGAATCAGGCTTGTTTGCTGAAGCCGCTGGGCTATGATTTTTCAGATATGAACGACCTGATCTGCCGTATGACTGCGCGGCAGAAGACGGAACTGAAACGGCTGTCCGAAGAGGAAAAGGGCCTTCCTTCTGTGGATCTCAGCAGCGTGAAGATCTGCGCCCCGGTGATACATCCGAGGCAGGATATGGTGTGTCTGGGAATTAATTATGACGAACATGCCAAAGAAGCGGGCCGTTTTTCCGAAGAGGCCTTCGGCGGACAGCGCCCGTATACGATTTATTTTTCCAAGAGAGTCAGCCGTCTGACCGGGACGGGCGATCCGATTCCCTCTTATGCGGGTCTGGTGGACAGTCTGGATTATGAGGCGGAATTGGGCGTGATCATCGGAAAAGACGCCAGGGGTGTAAAGGCGCGGGATGCGAAAGACTATATCTTCGGATATACCGTCGTCAACGACGTCAGCGCCAGAAATCTGCAGACACGGCATAAGCAGTGGTATCTGGGGAAAAGTCTGGACGGATTCGCACCCACAGGTCCGTGTATCGTTACCGCAGATGAAATCGATGACGTGCAGAATCTCGGTATCCGGTGTTTCGTCAACGGAGAAAAGCGTCAGGACAGCAATACGAAATATATGATTCAGAATATCGCGGATACGATCGAAGATCTGTCCGCGGGGATGACGCTTCAAGCGGGTACGATTATCGCCACCGGAACTCCCGCAGGCGTGGGAATGGGAATGACGCCTCCGGCCTTTTTAAAGCCGGGAGACGAGGTGATCTGTGAGATTGACAAAATCGGCCGGATCGTCAATATCGTAAAATGAGAGCATCCGAAGGAAGAAAGGACAGGAGAAAAAACGATGAAGATGGATATCGTTCTGCAGACCGATTTCGGCGGGGATTCCGGTTACGCCGCATCTATGTACGGAACAATGAAACTGGCGGACCGGGAACTGAAAATATATGATCTCACTCACGAGATCCGTCCTTTTGATATCCGTCAGGCCTCCGGTCTGCTGCGCCGGACGATTCCTTTCTGGCCGGCGGAGACGGTATTTGTCTCTGTGGTAGATCCGGGTGTGGGAACGGACCGCCGCGCCTGCGCGGTCCGACTGAAAAACGGGAGTTATGTCGTCACACCGGATAACGGAACGCTGACGGAAATCTTCGATTTTATCGATGAAGTGCGGCAGATCGATGCGTCCAAAAACCGTCTCTCCGCAGATATTCTCTCTCAGCCCTGGGAACAGCGCCGTCCTCTGACGGGAAAAAATAAATCACAGGGCAGAGCCTGTGAGAAAGAGACGAACGGGACACCGCGGAGGGAATCGGATCCGTCTCTGACGCAAAGCGGCGGAGAAAGACTTTTTTCCGGAGGAAGCACCTTTGACGGAAGAGATCTGTTCGCCTGGTGCGCCGCCCGGCTGGCGGCCGGGATCATCGATTTCAGCGAAGAGGGCGTCGGACCGGAGTACCGAAAAGAAGAAATCCTGCGGTATGTGAAAAATCCGCCGAAGCTGACAGAAGGATTTGTGGAATGTGAGATCGCAGATGTGGAACGCCGGTTCGGCGGGGCAGCTCTCTCGGTTTCCGCGAAACAGCTGTCTTCTGCCGGGCTTTCTCCCGGAGATCTGCTTCACGTATCGGTCCGAAAGGGCGGGACGCTGCTGTATGAGGGAAAGATGCGGTACGGAATCTCTTTCGCTTCCGTGAAGCCCGGCGAACCGGTGCTCTATGACGGCAGCGCCGAAGGGGCGGCCTGCATCAGTCTGAATCGGGATCATTTCGCGGAACGCTGTCTTCCTTCTCTGTGCCGCAGAGGAGAGGAGTTTTCTGATTATAAAGTGTCTATCAGACGAATGACGGAGTGAAAGACCGCAGTGAAGGGAACCGGCCGACAGGCCGGTTTTTTCTTTTTGAATCTTAAGTTTCCTTTTTTTATCTTTTTTGATAAAAATTCTGTATCGAAACGAAAAAAAGCGTGTTATACTGATTTAGTTAGTTATGGCTAAACTAACCCGCAAAGAGATGACAGCGCCGCATTTTCCATCGGCGGTATGGGACGGCAGCAGCGGGCGGATATCCGGCAGGAGGTTTTTTCGTGGAAAGAGAAGTGGAGAAGGAAAGAGAGAGAATCATTCAGAAACTGAAAGAAAACGGATGCAGGATCACGAAACAGAGGCTGGAAATTTTAG
>CAJLHL010000093.1 GCA_905206455.1 uncultured Eubacteriales bacterium | reverse complement strand
TACATTAAATAAAGTTAATAGTATGTAATAAAGATGGAGGAGCAGATCTTCCTACCATTTTAGTCAACACCCGCGATACGCGAGTACAAGATCTTATCATACGCTTTGTTTATTATATATCAAATTCTCCTATTGATTCAATCTACTCTAATAATTTTTAGTATATATATGTATTACACTCCAATTATAATATAATGTGAAAACTTCGATCTTTTATTATGTTTTACATATTTTTTCACAAAACGTTTCAAATGAAAAATCCGAAAAGTTTTCGTTCATTCTCTCTACATTTTAAGCATGCGCTGCCAAGCGTATAATGGAAAACAATCCCATTTCTTCTTTCTTCACAAAAAATAAATGCGCCCTGACGGACGCATTTTAATCCTGGCGGAGAGTCAGGGATTCGAACCCTGGGCCCTTGACGGGCACAGCATTTCGAGTGCTGCACGATCGACCACTCTGACAACTCTCCGCGTATATGCCAGCCCTGTTTTTCGTCTCTCTCAGAATCGATCATCACTGATTTCTGAAGATCCCGGACGAAATCCCAAGGCAGAACTCACGAATATTCCGTTTATGAAAACGGAAAGTCCCGGCATCACGTCGTGTCACAGAAACACTCAAAACGCCGAAACCGTAATCTTTCAAAATTTACCTGTATATTTTATCACTATACGTCTGTCTGAGTCAATCAAAAAATGCCCGTATTAAGATCAGATTACGATTCCTCTTCGCGATATTAATATCCCATGAATCTTTTGCGGGCAGTCTTGAAAAAATGATCATAAGAAATATAATGATAGCAACTTCACCCTATAGAAAATGGAGACTGAAAAATATGAAAACACTCGAAGACGCAGAGAAAAAATACGACGATAAAAACAGGGCAGAAAGCGGATCTGTGCGGGACAGCACGCGTGATACCGACACGATCGGCGAATATGACCGGCTGATATTCGCTGTCCTCCAAGGCGAAGACCGCGACAGTGCCGTCGATGAACTGAATGAAAACGGCTTTTTTGTTACAATACTCAATTCCACCGGCGGTTTTTTCAAAAAGAAAAACGTGACGATTATGATCGGACTTCCTCAGAAACGCTTAGAAGAAGCTCTCTACATTTTAGAACGCACCGCCGGACAGAGAATGGAAACCGTCTTTCAGCCGATTCCTGCGTCTCACGGAATGCCTATGATACCGACGCCGGAAGTTGCCGTACAAACAAAAGTCGGAGGTGTCACCGTCTTCGTCACCGAATTGAGCCAGATGAGAAAATATTAAAACCAAACCGGAATAAAAATCCGGCGGATTTGTTCATTCAGAATATACCGGAGATTTCAGAACAGAGGCGCGGAACAGATGTTTCCCGCTTCTGTTTTTCTCCGCTTTCACAGTAGCCGGCCGATTTCGGTTTCACTCCCTATATCTCGATTTCCATTCCCGTATAAATCTGATGCGCCTTGTCGCCCAGCACCTGATGCAGTACATCAAAGGCCTTCTCTCCGGTACAGTGTCCGGTATAGATCTCCTCGATTCCCGTGGCTTTTATCTCCTCTGCCAGTCTGAGGACTTCCCGTTCCGGTGACTGATAGAGATGAAAGCCTCCGATCAGAGCGAAAATCTTTTTCCCGGGAAATACTTCCCCTATTTCCCGGATGATGTGGTCCGCACCTCCGTGGGAACAGCTGTTGAAAATCACCAGTCCCTTTTCCGTATCCAGCACGAGGCTCTGTTCATGGTCGAAACAGTCAGGACACCAGAGCCCTTCCCGCCGTACATACATGCCTGCCTTACGTCCGATCTCCTCCAGTCCCGGCGTAGTGTGAGGAATCAGAAAAACACCGGGAAAGATCTCCGCATTTCCATCAACAAACCGGATTCTGTCCTGAAAGCGGTCCAGAACCCCCCTCTTGATACCGATATATCGATGAAAAATCCACTTTTTCCCGTAACAGTTCTCCCCGGCGCCTTTGCGAAGATAAAAAGGCGCCGTTTCATTTTGCGCAAAAAAATCCGCCAGTCCGTCAGAATGGTCGAAATGGGCGTGAGACAGCACTCCCGCATCGACTTTCGCCAGAGAAAATCCCAGAGCTGCCGCATTCTCGGCAAAAGCTCCGGAAGCGCCGGTATCCAGCAGAATCCTGCGTTCACCGTATTCGATATAGATCGCCAGCCCCCATTCCTTTTTCAGAGCGTCTTTTGTGAGATTGTCGATCAGAACTGTCGCTTTCATCCTTTCTTCTCCTTCGGTGTTTTCACTTTCAGCGTTCTCAGATAAGCCTTGGTCTCGTCGCTGATTCTGCGGCTCTCCACCGCTTTTTGAAGCGCTTTGTTATGAGTCCAGTGATCCAGCACCGGCTGCGGCCGGGTGAAATAGGAAACCGCAGTTTCATACTGCTTTACCAAAGCGATGCTGAAATACCAGGCCACCGCCATGCGGACATAATACTCCTCTGACCGGACGTCGGCGACGAGCCGGAGCATCTCCGGCTGAAAAGCGTCATCCAGAAAAAATCCAAGCAGTGTCACAACACCAAACCGGACGGTATAAGTGCGGCTGCTCTTCAGCCATTTTTTCACTTCTTCATAGATCCGCGGAAGATCTTTTTTAAAGATCTTAGGCGACATCAGATCGCAGGTAGCCCAGTTATCGATATAAGGAAGAAATATTTCCAGTTTCTCGAGAAATTCATTCAGCTCTCGGTACCGGAGAGTCAGAAGAGTGCCGTGAAGATTGTTTTCCTCATAATAACGGTGCGGCAGCTCCTCAAGAAATTCTTCGATATATTCCTCCTGCGCGATCTCTTTTGCGTAGCGGCGCAGCGCCGGCGTCCGGACTCCGATAATCCGCTCAAATTCGATTTCGGGTATCAGTTTCGCGTGAAATTTTCGGTAAGTCTCGTCCTGCAGAGCGAAGAGCCCCTTTGTAATTTCTTCCATCGTCTCCTCTCTTTCTTCCCTCAGGGCCGCTCTGCCTGCCCGCAGTACAGCGCAGCCCTGTCCGCACACAGCTGCTTTCAGAACCATGAATTTCAGCGGCAGTGCGGCGTATCATTTCTCTCAATTTAATATTTTTCGCGATGTATCTTTTCCGTAAGAAGGCTGTCAATAGAATACGCCTCTTTCTGCTCCTGAGGCACTCCCAGAGAGAGAATGGCCTCCAGACGGCAATGCGCCGGAAATCCCAAAAGATCTCTCAGATACTGTTCCGTGCTCTTTCCGTCCGCCGCTTCCCGCAGCCTGCCCTGAATCCAGCAGCTGCCCAGTCCCAGCGCGCTGGCCGTCAGATGCATATAAGACATGGCGATAGAGCAGTCTTCCGTCCACACATCCTGTTTTTCCGCGTCCGCGATAACGACGATGGCAGCGTCGGCTCCTTCCAGCATTTTGGCCGCGCCCGCTCTGCATTCGGACATAGCCCGCAGTGTCTCTTTATCCCGCACCAGAATAAACTCCCAGGGACGCAGACTTCTGCCGGAAGGCGACAAAAGACCGGCCTGAAGCACCTTTTCCAGATCCTTCTCCGGAATCATCTCACCTGTATATTTTCGCACGCTGCGTCTCTTTCGCATGATCTCCAGCAATTCCATTGATTTGTATTTCTCCTTTCCTCGGCATTCTGCCGATTTCAATTCTATGCCGATTCCGACACCGGCAGCTGCAGTTTCTCTGACTGCTATCGCTGATTTTTTCTGACTCTATAATCCTTTTATTTTATAATATTCCATGAGATAAGATGATCCTCCGCTACGCTATAATCTCTGCTCCCGGTATTTTTCCGTTCTCCGGCAGTACAGAAACGTCTGACCGCCGTCTTCCCGGCTTTATGCCGCCCGGGAAACTCTGACGGAGGCGCCGGCTCCCTCAGCCGTTGATAATCAGAGCCATAAAAGAAAGAGGCTCTTCGCCGATACAGCGTATATCGTGGCCGCATCCGTCGTTACAGAAAAAAACGTCTCCTTTTGCCGCAGGCACTTTCCTTCCGTTATCATCGTATTCGCCCTGTCCGGACAGAATATAGTAGGTTTCCGTCTCACCGTGGTGTTCGTGATAACCCAAAACGGCCTCCGGCTCCATCGTCACTTTGGCGAAGAGGCTGCATTTTCCATTCATCTGAATCTCATCCAAAAGCTCCTCTACCGTGATTTTAGCCCCGTTTCCCGTACTGCTCTCTCTCATTTTAATTCTGATATTGCTCATATTTTTCCTCTCATTTTCCTTATTGACTGCGCTCACGTGCATCAAACCGCGGTCTGCCGCCGCGCTCCCTCCGCAGGACAGATGGTGATGATTAATATTGTACCATATCGACTACGGCTCAGTCTTCGTCTTTTTATACCTGCGAGACTCGCCTGTCGCCGAGGGATAGGTCGCAGTATGTTCCTCAAATTCACAGATTTTGGGAATATTTGCATTGAAGTTTTGCCCGTATCTTTGATACGGCGCGCAAAACTCATACAGGAATTGTCCGGTACCAGCCGGATACAATTCTTCAGTTAGACCTTCCTCTGTTTATATCCGTAAACAGAAATAGGGCATCACTCGTCTTTCTATGCTTCCGCTCCCTCTTCGCTCGGCGGATCGCCAAAAATAGCTATTAACTGATAATCATTTCGCTCTGAAATATCCGCTGAAAAAATTAACTGCAAATTCCCCTGTTCCGCGGACGTTTCTTCGTATACTATAGATATGAGTAAAATGATTACAGTTCTCGTATTTTCAGACCGAGAACGTTGCTCTGATGAAAAAGGAGGATTTTTTGTATGAATTCGGAACATCAAATCGTCCGTGAAGTGTACGAAGCAAAAAAAGATCTGCAGGCGGCCGACCGGCTGATCAGCGCATATATGCCTTTTATCCGTACGGAAACAGCCCGGTTTCTCAACCGGCCTCCCGTCGACGGACACGATGATGAACTCAGCATCGCCATGATCGCGTTTCACGAAGCGGTCAAAGGATACCGGCGAACCCGGGGCTCCTTTTTTAAGTACGCATCGCTTCTGATCAAAAGCAGACTCATCGATTACCGGCGCACGGAACAGCGCCATCTCGGCCACGTCTCTCTGGACGCTCCGGCGGAAGAGGACTCCCACTCCACGGCAGAGACACTCCCGGACCGCACAGATTATACCGGTGATCTCGTCCTGAGAGAAGCGACACAAGCGGAGATTCAGGAGCTCACTCATCAGATGGAGGATTTCGGAGTCACGCTGTCCGATATAGCGGAGAACCTGCCCCGGCAGCAGCGAACTCTGACCGCCTGCCAAAATGCGCTTCGATTCGCTCTGGATCACCCTGAGATCTTCGACGAATTTCTGCGGACCAAACGCCTGCCTCTGACCCGTATCGCCCAGGGAAGCGGCGTATCCAGAAAGACACTGGAACGCCATCGGAAGTATCTGGCGGCTCTGCTGCTGATTTGGACCAACGGATATGACATCATCCGCGGTCACTTAGTCCAGGTACTGAAAGGAGGTGCCGCCTGATGAAATATATTGTAATGGAAGTAAAACGCAGTTACGCGGTTCTTCTGGATGAAGACGGCCGCTTTGTAACCGCTGCAAATCTCCGCTATGAGGTGGGACAGATCGTAGAAAATCCGGTTCTGATGATCGACAGCGGAGATAACCAAAAGAAAAAGAAACGGCTGATCACAGGATTCGCAGCGGTTCTTACACTCCTCATCCTTCTCTTCGCCGCGCTGTTCTGGTATGACAGTTTCACCGACTCTTACGCCTCTATTTATTTTTCCGTAAATCCGCAGGTGGAAATCGAGGTTAACAAAAGCGGCCGGGTGATCGACCTGGACGATCTCAACGACGACGGCGAAGACCTGATCGAAGATTACCGGTACTGGGGAAGAAAAAAAACAGAAGTGATCGAAGATCTTATCGACAGAGCCTATGAAATGCACTATCTCTCCGGCCGGGACACGGTCGTTCTCGAAATCGACGCGCCGGATGACAAATTCTTCGAAAAATATAAATCCGAACTGACCGCAGACATGAACCTCTATACAGCGGAAAACTCTTCTCTTACCGTTGAAATCATCCGATACGATGACGAGAAAGACGACGATGACGACGACGATGATGCAGACGATAAAGAAGATGAGGAGGATCAGGACGACGATACAGAGGAAGACGACGCGGATGACCGGTGAAAATTTTCTTCGCAGCATCATCAAAAAACGAACGGACTCCTGCGCGAGCAGCCTTTCCGCGCTCTTTTGATTTTCGGAGTCCCTGAATTTCAGACAGTCTCAGAGAGCAAATGAATACAATCCCTGTAATTCTTCCATTGAATTACAGGGATTCTGTTGTTACAATCATTATTGTACAAAAATTGCAGATACCATCGATACAGAAATACAACAGAAAGGCACAAGTACCCATGACAAAAGAAAAAGGCGTAAAATGGAAGGCCTTTACCACTGCTTTCCCCTATACGATTCCCATCTTTACCGGATTCTGGTTTCTCGGACTCACTTACGGCATCTACATGAACGCATCTGGCTTCAGTTTCTGGTATCCCATGCTGATGAGCATCACCATCTTCGCCGGCTCCATCGAATTCGTGACGGTCAATATGCTTCTGGGCGCGTTCAATCCCATTCAGGCGCTGACGATGACGCTGATGATCAACGCCCGTCATCTCTTTTACGGAATCTCTATGCTCGACCGGTTCAAAGGCACCGGCTGGAAAAAAATCTACCTGATCTACGGCATGTGCGACGAATCCTTTTCCATCAATTACACTGCGGACATTCCAAAGGACGTGGACCAGGGCTGGTTTATGTTTTTCGTCACTCTGCTGAATCAGCTGTACTGGGTTTCAGGTTCGACTCTCGGAGGGATCTTCGGTTCCCTGATTAAATTCAACACGGACGGGCTGGTATTTGTCATGGTAGCGATGTTCGTCGTCATTTTTATGGAGCAATGGCTGAAAGAGAAAAACCACACCAGCGCTGTCGTCGGAATCGTTCTCTCCGTCCTGTGTCTGATGGTTTTCGGCTCGGAAGATTTTATCATTCCTTCCATGATCGCGATTCTGGGTGTTCTGACGCTGATGCGCGGTACGCTGGATAAGAAAGAAGGTGAACTGTCATGACTCTGACACAGCAGATTATCACCGTAGCCATGGTGGTTCTGGGAACAATGATCACGCGGTTTCTGCCCTTTGCGGCATTTCCTCCGGGAAAACCCACCCCAAAATATATTCAGTATCTCGGACAAGTTCTCCCCGCAGCCGTATTCGCTCTGCTGATCGTCTACAGTCTCAAAGATGTGACGATTTTTTCCGGCAGTCACGGTATCCCGGAGGCCATCGGCATCGCCGCTGTAGTGGCGCTTCACGTTTGGAAACGCCAGATGCTGCTTTCCATCGCAGGAGGCACGATTCTCTACATGCTGCTGGTGCAGTTTGTCTTTTAAAAAAATCTTCCCCGCGTCAAACGCGGGGTTTTCTTTATCACAAAAAGCCAGCCCCGAACATCGGACACGCTTTTCCTGTTTAACTGACTCGTTTTTTACCATTTTTGTGCGATAGAATCCGGATCGAATTCAAACTTTAAACATCCTCACGCCATACAAAACTATTCATCATCGCTGCGGCGGCTCTTTCCGCCTCATCTTCTCCGCTGAAATTCGTAAGATGAATGAGACAGTATCTGTAATCGTCCAAAATGTAGTACTGCTTTGTGAACATTTCAGAACCGGCGTCTCTGACCGTAAAAATATACACGAGATAGCCCTGGTCCGTATAGGTGCCTTCTCCCTTCAGCTCCGCATTCTCTCCTTCTGTCTGCATGGACAGCTGACGCAGAATCGCATCGCGAAAAGCCTCGTGATTCTGAACGCTGTATTTATTTTTTCCTGCATTTACCGAAATATTATCCGGCTGAGCATCCTTTTCCTGCCCTGCTTTCACATAAAAAAATTTCGCCGCACTGGAATGTTCCTTCGATTTAACCCATCCTTCCGGTACGGTATAAGTTCCAGGATAGTCCCCGGGAATTCCCGCCGAGGAAGAACCGTACTCCCTTCCCTCTGAGGAACCGCTCTCAAAACGTCCCTCCGCGCCGTTCTCGCCCTCCGCCGGTATCGAAGCGCAGCCAGTAAAAATCAATGCTAACAGCAGCACTAATAAAATTTTTTTTATTTTTCTTCCTCTCTCCGTAAAAATGCCTTTCTTCAGGTGCGGATGCGTACAAAACGCGCCGCGCCTCCTCCGGAAGTTCTCCCGATCGAAAGCTTCTGATCAGCCGCAGCATCGGAATGCCGGAAAAGATAATTTTTTACGGTTTCCCGCTCCGTCTGAACTTCCCGAAAATGTTCTTCTTTTATGACAAGTGTAACATATCCGGAAAAGAGACAAAAGCCGACGCATAAAAGACCGACGCCGTTCCCATACATAAAAACGAAAAAAGCGAGCAAAATGTAAATATCAGAAATCTGAATTTTCTCAGAAAATATGATTCCTAAAATGACCGGCGGATGGCGGATGCCGCAGTCGGACAGAGAGCAGGAGGAAAAACACTATGAAAAAAGATGCGGAACTCATCATCATCGGCGCCGGACCGGCCGGTATGACAGCGGCGATTTACGCTTCCAGAGCCGGACTGAATACCATCCTTCTCGAAAGCGGCGCGCCCGGCGGAAAACTGCTCAAGACAAATGAAATCGCCAACTGGCCGGGCACCAAAAGAGACAGCGGTTCCGATCTGGCGCTTCGGATGTTCGAACATTCCACGATTTTCGGAGCGCATTAT
>CAJLHL010000092.1 GCA_905206455.1 uncultured Eubacteriales bacterium | reverse complement strand
CCGCGGCCCGGTTTCTGCCGGCGGACTCCGCACCGTTCTCGTCGGCTACAGAATTTCCCAGCATCTGATATCCGCCGCAGATACCGATAATCCGGGCGCCGGACCGGGAACGCCGCAGTACAGCTTCCGCATTCCCGGTCCGGCGCAGCCATTCCAGATCGTCGATAGTATTCTTTGTCCCCGGCAGAATGATGATATCCGCCTGCAAAAGCTCGGACGGCGTCTCCGTATAACGGAGACGGACGCCCCCGATACCGGACAGAACGTCAAAATCCGTAAAATTTGAGATACGCGGCAGACGGACGACGGCGATGTCCAGAAATCCCCGCCAGCAGTCTTCCTCGCTTTCTTCTTCCCTCTCGCCGCAGTTCCGGTGAAGAATGCGGACCGTCTTTTCTTCAGACATCCCGCATTGCCCGTCTTCTTCCTGACAATTCTGTACCGGATACCGCTCCGCCTGATTTTCCAGCCGTTCCGACAGGCTGTCCTCATCTTCGATGTCCACCGGAGCATATGGAACCACGCCGAGAACCGGCTTCTGACAGATCTCCTCGATCATTTTCAGTCCGGGCTCTAAAATCGACACATCCCCCCGGAATTTATTGATAATCATTCCGCAAATCCGATCTTTTTCCTTTTCTTCCAGCAGCAGAATTGTTCCTGCCAACTGAGCGAACACACCGCCCCGGTCGATATCTCCCACGAGAAGCACCGGCGCGTCTACCATCTCCGCCAGTCCCATATTGACGATATCCTCTGACTTCAAATTGATCTCCGCGGGACTCCCCGCACCTTCGATGACGATGATATCATTTTCCGACGCCAGCTGCCCGTAGGCCTCCATGATTTCGGGAATCAATTCTTTTTTGTACCTGAAATAGTCTGAAGCCTTCATATTGGCCCGTACCTTCCCCATTACGATCACCTGAGAACCGATATCTGTAGTGGGCTTCAGAAGAACGGGATTCATCCGCACCGAGGGCCTGACGCCGCAGGCCTCTGCCTGCACCGCCTGAGCCCGTCCCATCTCCAGACCCTCTTCCGTCACACAGGAATTGAGAGCCATATTCTGGGATTTGAAAGGAGCTACCCGATAACCGTCCTGTGCAAAGACGCGGCAGAGTCCCGCCGCTATCAGGCTTTTGCCCGCGTTTGACATCGTTCCCTGAATCATGATATTGACAGCCACTCGATACACCTCCTCATCTCCTGAAGCAAAAGACGGTTTTCCGCCCTGTCTCTCACCGCAATCCGGTAATATTCCATATCTCCCGAAACTCCGTGCCGGCCGGAGCGCCCTTCTTTACAAATTCGCTTTTCTCCGGGGAGGCCTGCGTGAAGTCTCGCCTTTTCGCATTCACCCGGCCCGTTCTGTCCGATAGAATCCGTTTTTCTGCACTCATCTGCAACCGGCCGTTTGACGCCGGCCGTTTTTCCCCATTCGTCCGCCCGATTCAGTCCGGTATAATCGGAACAGCAGCGTATAGAAAACCCCCGCCGCGCCAAAAGCTGATCCAGTCCCGCAGGTCCGCAAAATAAAATATAATTTGCGCAGCCCGGAACCGTGCGGAATCCCAGTTCCCTGAGTTCGTTCTCCAATATGCGTCGCTGATCGGCTATGTACAATTCTGTTTTCCGGACAAAACCATCCCATACCGTCTCCGGCAAATCTGATTTTCCTATACCCTCTTCCCGGCGTGCCGGCGAAACGTAACCGTCCGGCGCCCTTAAGCCGGAAGCCTCCAAAATCGCCAGACCCGCCGTCTGCGCCGGACCGGAAACCTGCCAGGGAGCTCCCCAGCAGAAAACTCTCTTCGCCAGTTCCTTTCTTCCGAAAATACCGAAGCCCAGCCGCAGTCCGGCCATAGCGAAAATCTTCGTAAAAGCCTTGATCACTACGATATCGCATTCTTCCATCGTATTTTCCGCCGCAGTGTTCTCTCCGCTGTCAGACGAAGATCTCAGAATCGAAAGAACCGAATGCCGCGCCCCCTCCGGTACAAAATCCAAGAAACACTCGTCCACGATCAAAGTCACCGACATCTCCCGGCATCGGGCGATAATGCGCTCCATCAGTTCCCTGCCGACGAGCCCTCCCGCCGGATTGCCCGGATTGCACAGAAACAGAGCGTCAAAATCCCGAGTGATCGCTTCCAGTATCCTCTCATCCGGCACAAAACCGCAGTCCTCTTCCGTATAAAAAAATTCCGCCTGGCCTCCCGAAGATTCCAGCGCCCGCTGATATTCCGAAAAAGAAGGAACCGGCAGCAGAACGCGCCGGAAACCTCCGCAGGCGCACAGACGGTAGATCAGATCCGACGCGCCGTTCCCGCAGACGACTTGTCCTCCGTCCACGCCGAAACGTCCGGCGAGAGCCTGCCTCAGCGCCTCACAGCCGTCATCCGGATAGTTTTCAAAGACATTCCATCCGGAGAGCAGAGCCGCCTTTGCGGCCTCCGGCATTCCCAGCGGATTGATATTCACCGAAAAATCCCAGCGGATCTCTCCGCTTCTGTTTTCTCCTCCATGCCGATTTTTTTCTCTCATAAAAATTCCCCGTCCTGTCCGCGTCAAATAATAAATATCATCGTCAGAGCAGCGGCGATCGCCAGCAGAATTCCCACCGCACTGCAAGAAGCCGCATACATCAGCCGGTTTGCCCGCCGAATGTCATCATATTCAGGCGCTCTCAGAGAGTCGCCGATTTTCGGTTTTTCGTGCAGAATTCCGAAATATACCGCAGGCCCCGCTAACTGTATGCCCAGCGCCCCCGCACAGGCGGATTCTGTCTGTGCCGAGTTGGGACTGGCATGTTTTTTCCGGTCTCTCAGAAAAATCCGCAGCGCGTTTTTTCCGCTTCCGCGAAATCCCGTCTTCCTCTCCCGGGGCAGAAATGCCGCCGCAGCCACGATCAACAGTCCCGAAATCCGGGACGGCAGGAAATTGAGCGCGTCGTCCATCTTTGCGGCGCATTTTCCAAAATACTCATATTTTTCGCTTCGATAACCGATCATGGAATCCATCGTATTGACCGATTTGTAAAAGTACGCTCCGGCAGGACCGGCCAGCGCCATATAAAACATGGGGGCGATGACACCGTCCGACGTGTTTTCCGCTACCGTCTCAACAGCCGCCTTGAGGATGCCCTTCTCGTCCAGCACAGAAGTATCCCTGCCCACGATCATGGAGACCGCATATCTGGCGCCTTCCACATCCTGAGACCGCAGGGCCGTCCATACTTTCATGCTCTCTTTTCTCAGTCCCTTCGCCGCGTACATCTGCCAGCACAAAAGACTGGCAGAAACGATGCCGGCAGCGCGGGAAATCCGGCAGAACAGCCAGACTGCCGCGGCGGGAAACATCACTGACAGCAGAACCACAGATACGGCCGTCACACATCCCGATACAAACTGCCGCCTCTGTATTTTTTTCCTCTCAGGAGATCTCCTGCCGCCGGCTGCGTTTTCGTTTGTTTTTTCATCGCTTTCCCCGCCGCCCGCCGCTGTCCCGCCGGCGTTCTCTTCGCCTGGCGCACCGCTTCTGCCGCTCCCTGCATCTTTTTCAGAACTTTCCTTCACCTTCTTTCGGCGGCAGCTGACTTCGCCCCTTCCGGCCGAAGCCAGCAGCCGCTTCTCGAAAAACGAAATCAGTCTGCCGATGATCACCACGGGATGCGGGATTGATTTCGGATCACCGAATATCAAATCCAGGATGAAGCCGGCAGCCGCCGGCAGTGCACAAAAATAGATCCAATTCTCCAGCATTTATCGCCTTCCTCCAGATACAGATCTTTAAATTTCCTGCAAAACCGTCAGTTTTTCCGCCGCTTTGTCGAACTCACAGATATAGCCGCAGCCGTTTTCCGGCTGACGGTCAAAATAACCAGAAGGCGGTTCCTCAAATTTAGAAAAGACCGACATCATCGTACCTCCGTGTACGGCAAATGCGATCACATCATCGTCCTCATACTGCCGGACCACGCGCAGAAATGCCTCACGGGACCGCCGCCGGAAATCGTCCGCATCTTCTCCTCCGGGAAAAGGAAGCGTTCCGCCGCTGTTGACCCAGGCGCGATATTCTTCGTCCTGCGACATCTCCACATAATTCTTGTATTCAAATTTTCCGAAATCGCATTCTCTCAAATCCTCTTCGATCCGGACATCCGCATCCGGATAAATCAGCCGGGCGGTCTGCAGACAGCGTTTCATCGGACTGGACCATACGATCTCCGCCTCAGGATAACCTCTTTCTCTTACTTTCTTTTTTATATACTCAATTCCTTCCGGACACAGCGGCTCGTCTGTTTTCCCCAGATAGCGGCCTTCCGCGTTGCCCTGGGTCTGTCCGTGTCTTATAAATATCAGTTTCATAGTATGCCTCTTTTCTTGCCGAGAAGATTTACAGCTGTTCTTTTCGTCGTGTATCTTATTTTTTACGAATCTTACATCTGATATTTTCCGCATACAACATTATATCCGTTTGCCGTAGCCGATGCTACTGTATCCGCTCTCTGCGAAGGAAAATTTCATCACCCCGAAAAGCCGCGACGAAGGGACGGCCCGTACCCGCCGGACTTCCCGTCAAAATCACCCGCAGCGCATTTTTAATGATCCGCAGACCTCAGGAACGCATCATATCTCGCAGCGATGGAAATGTCCGCAAATGAAAAAATGCGGAGACATCGTTGCCTCCGCATTTTTTCAAGCAATTATTTTAGGAGAGTTTATGAAAAAGATTTGTTGTTTCTTTCTACGCTCTTATCTTAACCGGGAATTATGTTTTTCACGTATGGGAGACATGTAATTTCTGCGTCGTCTCTGTGATGATTTTAAGAAGACGCGGCGGGAAATCAACCAGACGAAAACCGCAAAAGCCCGCTGCCGCACCGCTAAAGAATTTCCTTTCACAAAAAAATTAAGACATTAAGTATGAAATCATACTTGAAACGAATACGATTTCATACTATACTGTTCCTGTGCAAGTACGAAATCATACTAAAGGGAGGTTCCATGCAATGACAGAAAAAACAAACGAGCTGCTGAGAAATTTTAACAGGATCGACAAAGAATTCAATGACATCTATCATGAAGTCGCTCTGAAAATGGGCATTTCAGACAGCGCCTTTTCAATCTTCTATATTCTCCACGACTTGGGCGACGGCTGTCTGCAAAAGGATATCTGTTACGAAGCTTTCGCAAACAAACAGACGGTCAATTCCTCGATCCGAAAGCTGGAGCGGGAGGGCTATCTTTATTTAAAACAGGGACGGGGACGGGACAAACACATTTTTCTTACCGAAACCGGCAGACAATTCGTGGAAAGATATATCGTTCCGGTAGTGCAGAAGGAAAACGCAGCCTTCACAGCGCTGCAGCCGGAGGAACAGGAAGAGCTGCTGCGCCTGACAAAAATCTATATCGAAAGCTTAAAAGAAAAGCTGAACGAGCTCTGACGCACCGATTCTCTCAGAGCTCTGCACAGTCTGAAATAATTTTTCTACAGGGGGAAATCACGCAATGAAAACAATTCTACAATTTATAAAACCATACCGGCGGCTTTGTTTTTTCACGCTCCTCGTCATGGTGGCGGACGTCGCGGGAGGTCTTCTGATCCCCACCATCGCGGCGGATATGATCAATGCGGGAATCGGCGGCGGCGACATGGAATATCTGATCCGCAGCGGAATACGCATGACAGCTGTAACGATCGCCGCCAGTCTGGGAGGAATTCTGGGCAGTTATCTCAGTGCGGACCTGTCATCAAAAATCGGACGCGATATGCGCAATGCGCTTTACGACAAATCGCTTGAATTTTCAGCCTGCGACTTTGAGCAATTCGGAACGGGTTCGATGATCACCCGCACACTCAATGACGTAAATGTCATTCAGCAGGGCGTCGTATGGTTTATCCAGATGGTACTTCCGGTTCCGGCGGTCTGCATTATGGGAATTGTCCTGTCGTTTTCCATCGACACCGCCATGGGCGGCCTGTTGATCTGCGCCACTGCTTTTATCATCCTCTTAGCGGTTTTCGTCACCCGCAAAGCTTCGGTGATTTTTGACAAACTGCAGAAATTCCTGGACCGGATGAATGTGGTTCTGCGTGAAAACATCACGGGAGTCCGCGTAATCCGGGCATTTAATAAAGAAAAATACGAAGAAAAACGCATGCGAAAGTCCTTTGAAGATTACGCCGAATCATCGATCAAAGCCAATCGCCTGTTTGCCGGATTGGAAAGCATCGCACTTCTGGCGATCAATCTGTGTATCGTATCGATTCTCTACCTGGGCGGAAACCGGATCGGCGCGGGTTTCATGCAGATCGGCGACATCACCGCTCTGACGCAGTACGCCGTCATGATACTCTTTTATATTATCATGGCTCAGATGGTGATCATTCTGATTCCCAGAGCCATGATCTGCGTCGGAAGAATTTCGGATGTGCTCAATCATACGCCGGAAATCGCAGACGGTCCCGCCAGTATCTCGCCCGCTGTCAGGCAAAAAGTTCCGGCGCAGGATGTGATCCGTTTTAAAAATACCGGATTCCGTTTCCCGGACGCCGGCGAAGATACTCTAACAAATCTGAATTTCGCCTGCCGGCGCGGTCAGACGACTGCGATCATCGGCAGTACGGGCAGCGGAAAATCCACCGTCGCCAAGCTGATTCTGCGATTCCACGATATCACTTCCGGTTCGCTTCTCCTCAATGGCAGAGATATCCGTGAAATGACGCAAAGAGAGCTGAGAAAACATATTTCCTACGTACCGCAAAAAGCATGGCTCTTCTCCGGCACGATCGCCGACAATCTCCGCTGCGGAAACAGCCTGGCGTCGGAAGAAGAGATGGAACACGCCCTGACCGTCGCGCAGTCACGGTTTGTGTATGATCTGCCGGAGGGTCTCTTTTCCTCCGTATCTCAGGGAGGCACGAATTTTTCAGGAGGGCAGAAACAGCGTCTTTCCATCGCCCGGGCGTTGATGAAAAAAGCCGAATTATACATCTTTGACGACAGTTTTTCCGCACTGGACTTCAAGACCGACGCCGCGCTGCGAAAAGCGCTGGCGGAAGAAACAAAGGACGCTGCGGTTCTGATTATCGCTCAGCGGATCGGTACCATCCGGAACGCGGATCAGATCATCGTTTTAGAAGAAGGCAGAATCGTCGGCACCGGCTGTCACGACGACTTGATGAAAACCTGTCCTGTTTATCAGGATATCGCAGAATCTCAGATGAAGGGAGATGTGGTCCATGAGTGAGAATAACGATAATATGGAGCTGTTCGCCGGCGGCGACGAATTTGAAACGCCCGGCCATGCGTGGAGAACACTGAAAAGACTCTGGCGCTCTGTCAGTAATCAGTATAAGCGGCTGATCATCGTGCTCGTATCGGTCATTTTTTATACGCTGCTGTCTATCATCGCGCCTTTGTACAGCGCTCATATCGTAGATCTTCTCTGGAACAGTGTCAAAGAGGCTGTTTCAGGCGGCGCCGCGTTTCATATCACATGGGCGGACGGGGGCCGCGATATCTTTTTTCTTCTGCTGATCTACCTGGCGACGGCTCTTTTCTACACGCTCCAGTCTTTTCTCATGTCGAGCTTTGCAGAAACCCTCAGTCTTCGTCTGCGGACGGAAATCAGCCAAAAGCTGAACAGACTGCCCCTCTCCTATTTCGACCGCACAAAAACGGGAGCGGTCCTCAGCAGAGCTGTAAATGATCTGGATAAGACAGCGGAAGCGCTTCAGACCGGAATGCTGAAACTTTTTACCGCAGCGGGCATGGTGACGGGATCTCTGATTATGATGTTCCGCTTCAGCGCTCTGCTGACTCTGATTTTTATCGTATTCACGGGAATCGCCCTCGGAGCGACCAATCTGATCTCTGCCAGAACATTGAGATGCGCCGCGAAACGGCAGCAGTGTGTGAGCAGCGTCACCTCTCATGTGGAAGAGGGATACAGCGGCCGGGTAATTATCAAAGCGTTTCAGCAGGAAGAAAACAGCTCTGAAAATATGCACCGGGTTACGGAAGAACTGGCAGAGGCGTCCAGAAAAGCGGATTTTATGATAAATGTCATCAATCCCGCCGTCCGCCTGATCAACCGGCTCGGCCAGGTACTGATGGCCGTATTTGCAGGAAAAATGCTGTTAAACGGTTCGCTGACTGTCGGCGTATTTCAGGCCTTTTTTCAGTACGTCAACCAGGCGTCCGAACCTCTGACCGAAGTAGCCTATATGGTCAACAGCATGCAGTCCGCACTGGCTTCCCTGGAGAGAGTTTACGATCTGCTGGATGAAGAGGAAATTTCAGCCGATCCGGCGGTACCTTCCACAATAAACGAAGCAAGAGGAGTGGTAGAATTTAAAAACGTCCGTTTCGGCTATACGCCGGACAGGATTTTGATGAAAGACATCAATTTCTCTGTAAAACCGGGACAAAAAGTCGCCGTCGTCGGAAGCACGGGCGCGGGAAAGACGACGCTGATCAACCTGCTCATGCGGTTTTATGAATTAAATGGAGGCGCGATCTTCCTGGACGGTGTCGATACAAAAGAAATGAACCGTTCTGCCCTGAGAAGCAATTTCGGCATGGTACTGCAGGATACATGGCTTTTCGGCGGGACGATCGCAGATAATATCGCTTACAGCAGACCCGAAGCCAGCCGGGATGAAATCGCAGCGGCAGCCAAAGCGGCCAGAGTGGATTTCTTCGTCCGGACGATGCCCCACGGATACGACACGATTTTAAACGACGATACCGAAAATATTTCCGTCGGCCAAAGACAGCTTCTGACGATAGCGAGAGTCTTCCTCTGCAATCCTTCGGTCATCATCTTGGACGAAGCGACGTCCAGCGTGGACACCCGGACGGAAATCGAGAGAGGACTTGGAGTCTTAACACCAATGGAATTTCATGAAAAGCAACGATTGG
>CAJLHL010000091.1 GCA_905206455.1 uncultured Eubacteriales bacterium | reverse complement strand
GGGAAAGACCAGTCTGATTGTATCTTTGCGACAAATGAAAGTGAAGCGTTGGCAGTACTATAAATAATAGAAAATGGAGATTCTGTTATGAAAAAATTGATAATCGCCGCCCCGATTCTCTCAGGAATTCTCTGGGGTTCCACCGGTCTCTTCGTGAGAAGTCTGGCCGGTATGGGCATGAACAGTCTCACGATCATGTTCAGCCGCGTCTTTTTAGCGATGTTCATGCTCCTGATCGGGATTCTGCTCTACGATAGATCCCTTCTGAAAATAAAAATCCGCGATTTGTGGATTTTCATCGCTGCAGGACTCATCGGAACGCTGGGACTGAATTTCTGCTACAACGAGTCTATCAGCCGTCTGACGCTGTCGCTCTCAGCTGTACTTCTCAGTCTGGCGCCGGTCTTTGTCCTTCTGATGGCTGCCGTCTTCTTTAAAGAAAAAATTACGGTAAAAAAATTCGGATGCATGATACTGGCCATTTTCGGATGCGCTCTGGTCAGCGGGATTTTTGAGGAAACCTCGGCAATGCAGTGGTCGGCGCTGGGATTATTTATCGGCGTGCTTTCCGGATTCTTTTATGCTCTGTACAGTATCTTTTCCAGAATCGCCATGGAGCGAGGCTATCATGCGCTGACGATCACTTTCTACTGCATTTTTTTGATTGCGGCAGTTCTCGTCCCTTTTGCCGACTGGAATTCCATCGGGCATGTTCTGGCGCTGAACCCGGCGAAAAACGGAATTCTCATGTTCCTCCACTCCCTGTTCGCTTCCGTGCTTCCCTATGTGCTCTATACGCTTTCCCTCAATTATATGGAAACGGGAAAAGCTTCGATTCTCGCATCCGCCGAACCGGTGGCGGCCATGCTCTTCGGGCTCTTTTTCTTCTCGGAAATTCCGACGCCGCTTTCTCTTGCCGGACTGGCTCTCACCATCACTGCGCTGGCGCTGCTGAGTCTTCCGGATAAAAACACAGCGGCAGCGGACGCCTGTGAAGCCGGCAGTCCTCACGAGATGCCGTCCGCAGCAGACGTCGAAAAGACAGACATAGAGCAAAAACCGGAGTAATTACAAAAATTTGACCAGGCCGGTCTGCCCGGCGGAAAGAACGGCCGGAAAAAGGCGGGAGAAATAATTTCTCCCGCCTTTTGTTTTTTAACAGGGTCATCCGGCCTGTTCCGCAGGTCCCCGCCCCGTCTTCACTCTGCGCACTCTCCTCCCGGCGCCTTCGTCCGCTCTTCATCGGCTCTTTCCTGCCGGAAAAACAGCTGCAGCGCGTTATATATGTATTCGCAGGTATAGCCGTAACTGTGTTTATATCCCTCCGCCAGATAATAGACCAGATTTCCGCTCTCATAATTTTTTCCGCCGCAGACAAACGCGTCGGGATGTTTTCTCAGCTCGGCCACCATCGGAGGCAGCATTTCATAAGCGGAGTCCTCCGTACCCGTGGCGGTGAAAATAAAATAATCCCGGAGTCCGTATCCCGATTTTTTCGCCATCCGGCTCAGATATTCCGCGGCCCATGCCGGATGTTCCCGCCCTCCGAAGGGCTCATACGCCCAGCAGTCTCCGCAGAGAGTCAGATAATATTTGGCCGTATCCATGGCCCGGGCAAAGACCTCCCAGGCCGCCACACTGCCCAGAGAAAATCCTCCGAAAGCCCGATGCCCCCGGGATCTGCGAATACCTTCCGCTGTGAGATCTGCGGCATACGTCCGGAACTGACCTTCGACGGCCGGAATCAGGTCATTGATGAGCTCCTTATAGAAAGTGAGGGCGGTCGCCCGGGCCTGCCCCAGCTCTTCACGGGAGTAAACATAGGTGGGCATGACAAAAATCATGGGCTCGATCAGTCCCTCCTCGATCATATGGTCTGCCATATGTTTCAGACGCTGAGGCTCCTCTTCACTGCCCATGTAGGAGATCTCCGAACCTCCGGAACCGTGGAGCAGATAGAGAACATTGCAACGTGTCTCATCCGTCGCCCGGTCATATCCGTAAGGCAGATAGACGACTGCGTCCTTTTCTCTCGTTTTTCCGTCGGAGGCATAATTTTTCGTAAGATATCGCACCCGTCTCAGTGTTCCCTTCTGTCGGGCCGGACGGTAAAAATGCTCCGGTACAAAATTTCTTCCCTCCGAAGCTTCCTTTTCCGCTCCGGTAAGAATTACACTGCCCGATTCCGGGGTTCTCGGTTCTTTTACTTCGCTCTCGTCCCGTCCCCAGTCCCCCGGTTCTTCCGGAAATTCTTCTTCAAAATACAGCGTCTGCGCGCAAATCTCTCTCATCGTTTCGTTCTTCCTCTCAGAATTACCGTCTTCTTAAATTTCAGTTTAACATTAATTCCGAAACTGCGGCGGAAAATTTCCGTTTTTCAAAAAAATTCTGTTTTCCTTCTTCTATGCAGAAAAACGCCTTTCCGGCGCGCCGCATTCTGTACAGACCGGAGTCTTTGCAGAGAGGCGCGCCGGAAAGGCTCACATTTCTTTACCACATATTTTTCAGTCTGTCTGACCTTCTTTCACCGGCACAAACTTCGCCTGATTCATCAGAGGATGCTGAAGCCGGATGGCTCCGGAATTCGGACATTCCATCACGCAGCTTCCGCAGTAATAACATTCTCCCGGAAACATCACCACCGGCGGAGCGCCCTTTTCTGAAGAAGGCACCAGAATGTCTACTTGACAGACTTCCGCACAGCGGTTGCAGCCCACACAGATCTGCCGGTCGAACAAGATCGGCCGCGCGCTGCACGGAACAGGCGCAGCGGAAAAATCAGGAATTTCTTTTCTCTCGCTGTCTTCTGTCCGGTTCCTGAGAGGATGACTTTTCCCCTGGGTCTGTGTTTTGCCGTTCTTCTTATCGGGAACAGGCTCCTTTTCTGACAGTCCGGATTTTCGTTTCCTTTCCATCTCCTCGATATAATCGCCGTTTCTCCGCTCATATTCCGCTTCCAGATCGCCGAAATAGCCATGAGGAACGGTTCCCTTTTTCACCTCTCCCTTTTCCCTGCGCAGAGTGATAAAGCAGCGGTCTTCTTCCGGATCCATTTGCGGGAAATCGCTCCGCTCAAAGCAGAGAGGTTCCGAGCTGGATTCTCGCAGGAGACAGGCATGAAGAATCATCTGCGATACTTCGAGGATATCGAAAACCTCGTGAGCTCTCATCAGCTCATGAGGATTGCCGCAGCTGATCTGAGGCACGATTTCCCTCTGATAGCTCTCCAGCAGATCCAGCCCCTCCTGCAGCAGATCCCTGCATTTGATTCCGCCGCAGTAATTCTGCATCGCTTTAGCAATCGCCATATTCAGCTCGCGCCAGTCCATACCGTTTTCCACATACAGAGGCGCGTAAAGCCGGCGGATTTCCCGCTGAACGTCTTCCTCGCAGATTTCTCCGAAGGAAACGGTTTTCGCATAATCTGCCGCTTTTCTTCCGGCATAATATCCCGTAGCTGCCGCGAATCCGCAGCAGTCGGAGGCGAAAAGCTGATCTCCCGCCGCATAGATTCCGTCGATATTCGTCTTGAGATCCCAGTCGTGCATCACACCGCCCGGCGCTCCGAAAAGCTGACGTTCCTGAGGCAGAAAAGACGCCGACTGCCAGCCGGTGCCGTAGCTCTGAAGCCGGTGCTTTTCCGGATTGAATCCCCGCTCCGTATAATTCTGAAGTACCGGGATCTTCGTCTTGCCCTCTTCGCCGACCATCATACCCCAGATCACCTTGCGCTCCATCTCCGGCATCCTGCTGAGATCCGCGTAAAACGGAAGCTGATATCCCCGCTTCATCAGTTCTTCAAATTCCAGAGTTTCCGGACCCCGATATTCGTATTTCGGATTGTCGATGACGCCGCCCTTGAGGAAAAATTTCTGTCCTTTCGCCGGATAATATCTTTCAGATACGGTTTTCAGCTCTCTGCCGTCCCTGTCCACATAAGGGATTTCCACGCCTCTGGCGTCCACCATCGTAGCGGCGTACCAGGTATTGTGATTATTTCCCGCCGAGTAAGGCGGAAAACTTCTTCCCGCTGCAGAAAACTCTCCCTTTACAGATTTTTCCATCATCGTGAATTCGATGCCTGCTCTCCATCCCATAGCATGGCCGCTGCCGATGCTCTGAGGCGGACGGAATTCGCAGAGCCCCACCAGATCCGGGTTAAACAGCCAGACTCTGGCGGGACGGGACATCGTGAGAATCGTAGACTTCGCCCGGAAAACGAGAATCTTTCCCGTGCGGACATTCATCCCCACAGCCCCCGCGCCGCGCCGCGCCCCGTCTTCTTCGCTGACCAGAAGACTCGTCGCTTCCGTCCGGTCATATACCTTTACTCCGAGACGTTTCAGTTCTTTATACAGAGCCGGCTTAAAGGTAGATCCCCAGACCCGGATGGTAAATTTATTCTCGTAGTCATAGGCGAACATCAGCTTCGTTTCGTCGTCCCGGAATTCGGCTCCCGCAAATTCATCTTCGGTATCACGAATCTTTCCTCCGAAGGACTCCATGTCCAAAAGCCGGTCGTACCCCTCCCGGCACTCGATATAATGTGCGATGCCGTTGCTGTACTGATCCTGTTCGTCCACATATGCTTCCGCGATTTCTTTCGCCGTCACTTTAGAACAGGGATTGGTACAGGCGGACTCCCAGTGGTCAAAACCGCTTCCCGCCGCGCCGCTGCGCACCGTAGCGCCCTTTTCGACCAGAGTTACCGACATCCCTTTGCGCGCCGCCGCAATCGCCGCATAACAGCCGGCGATGCCGCCGCCCAGCACCAGAACGTCCGACACATTTTCTTCCCGTTTGTTCAGCTCATTTTCATATGGCCACTGATACTGATTCATTTTTCACCTTTATCATTTCAGATACTTCTGCGCCTGCCGGTTTTCCGCGGGAGACGGCCGTCTCCCGCGGAAAATCGGAAATGACACCTGCGCCGCCTCAGGAAGCAGGTGCCGCCGGCGCTGTTTGTCATATTTCAGCCCTCTGCTGTTTCTCTGCAGAGGGCCTTCTCCCAATATTCACTCTGCGGCCTCCTCCGCGAATCCAAAAACGGATCTTTTGCATACGGAAGGCCGCTTCCCACATTCTCTTTACGCCTTTGCCGCGCCGGCATTTTTCAGCTCTCTGACGCGATTATCCTCCTGACCGTTTTTATCCGTGAGACTCACGACGATCAGAACTGCCGCAGACACCAGATAAGCGATCATCAGAGCCAGATCCGTATTAATCAGGCCGTTGAGCGGTCCCGGAATACCGATAAAAAACGCGCCTACGCCGACAATACCGCCGGCTACCGCCGCCGCAAAAGCGCCTCTTCTCGTAGCGCCCTTCCACAGCAGACCTCCCAGCAGAGGGATGAGAAGGCTTCCCATATACGGATAATTAAAGATTATCATGGCATCCAGAATATCGGTCATATGGAACGCAAAGAAAATACCGACCAGACTTCCCAGAAAGACTGCGATCTGAGAAATATGCTTCGCCTTCGGCAGCTGATCCAGATTTTCCACTTCCGGATGCATTACCTTATTATACAGGTCTCTGGAAAAAGATGATCCGAGAGACAGTATAACACAATTCGCACTGGACATGGCCGCGGAAAGAATCGCCGCGATGACAATTCCCGCCAGCACCGGATTGAGAACCCCCATGGCAGTGATCGTGAAAATACCGTCTTCCACGCCCGGAAACAGCGGGCGGGCGGCTACGCCGATAACAGAACACAGAAGTCCTACGACGATGACGAGTGCTCCGCCCCAGAGACAGCCTCTCGATGCCGTCTTGGCATCCTTGGCCGACTGGATCCTGGCATAAGCGTCGTACGATACTGAAATCGACAGCAGAAAAGGAAGCACCAGATAGATAAACTGCGTGCCCATTCCCTTCGGGATAAACGGTGTTGTGAAGATTTCTCCCACCGAACCGCCGGTCGCCGTATATTTGATCAGAGTCGCCACGGCGAGAATCGGCACGCCGATCATAATCACCGCCGTCTGAATCGCATCGGTCAATACGACGCCCCACATACCGCCTATCGTACAATAGATGAGAATGACACAGGTCGTCAGTACGACGCCCCATTTAAACGGAATTCCAAATCCCTCCAGAATACTGCCGCATGCCAGCATCTGCGCGATAAATATTCCGAGAAGGCTCGGCACGTTGCTCAGCCACGCCCAGAAACGCACGCCTCTGCTGTCACCGTACCTCTGCGCGAAGAAATCCAGAGGCACATAGCCCTCCTGCGCTCTCAGCTTCCGCGAGGTGACAAGACCCGCTACGATGAGACCGCCGCCGCATCCGAGCGCATAATAGATACCCGGCCAGACGCCGTCATTATATCCGTTTGTGGCTCCGGAAAGCACGATTCCCACTCCGATCTGAACCGCCGCCAGGGTGACGGCCGTCATCGGAGTGTTGAGACCTCGGCCCGCTACCAGAAAGTCGGAAGCCTTCTTGTTTCTTCTTGCTGCGAAAATGCCGGTTGCCACCATAGTGAGAAAGTATATGGCGCATACCAGCACGATGATTTGATTACTGCTCATAAAATCCTCTCCTGTTTTCTGTAAGATCTGAAGCTTTCCTGTCCGCCCGAATTATCCATTCTTCTGCCGACAGCATCAGAACAGACTTATTTTTCATCAGGTATTGTTTTAGTACATAAAAGCATCACAGTGTAAAAGTGCAGTTCTATTCTAACACCGCCCATCAGCGGAAGCAATATACGCACTGCAAATAATAGATTATTTTTTTCCGTACCAGATCTGTTCAAATACACTCCATCCTGACCCGGCGGAACAATCTCCGCACGCAATCATGTTATGTTAAGCATTGAAAAACTAATTTCACAAAAAGAAAGGAAGGTAAAAGTTTGAAGAAAATGAGAATCAATGAAAAACATAACATCTGTGGTGAAAGACTGCGGAAAATCAGAAAGAGACGCGGCCTGTCTCAGGAAGACCTGGCGGCAAAATTACAGCTGCGCGGTTTGGATCTCACACAAAAAGCCATCAGCCGCATCGAAACCGGCAGCCGTCTGGTCACAGATTACGAATTGAAGTATCTGGCAGAAGTGCTGAACATTCCCGTCCGCCTTCTTCTCGAAGAGGAGGATTCAGAGACAACAGATCCGGAGACCGTAACCGCTGAAAATTTCATTTCCGCCTTTCAGGCCGGAAGATTCGGCGAAAGCCCAACGGCTCATCACCCGGATAAAATCATCATCGATGTGACGATCCGATGTCTTTCGGATCCGCCGGAAAAAGACAAATAACCAGAAAAACGGAAGCAGACTTTGTAACAAGTCTGCTTCCGCATTTTGAGAATCTCACCGCAGAAATTTTATTTTTATTATCTGTCGTTTTTCGTCTTTACCACCGGAATCGTATCGCGGCTGACAGCGTCCAGGTTGTCGATATATTTCCTGCTCTCCGCCACGATGACGCCGCTGAGAGCCAAAACGCCGATGACGTTTGGAATTACCATCAGACCGTTGAGAATATCCGCAATATTCCATACCAGCTGAAGCGATGACACCGTTCCCACAAACGCTAAAATGACAAACAGCAGTTTATACAGTTTCATAACGCCGGAGCCCACCAGATATTCCGCCGCTTTTTCACCGTAATAAGACCAGCCCAGAATAGTGGAAAATGCGAACAGAGCCAGCGAAATCGTAATCAGCGGTCTGCCGATCACCGGGATCTGAGCGAATACTTCAAAAGTCAGCACAGAATCTCCGGCAGATACAGCCGACGCGACCTCCGGATTGGCCAAAACAGAACTGACCAGAGTGAGCCCCGTCATCAGACAGATGACGACGGTATCCCAGAAAGTTCCCGTCATGGAAATCAGAGACTGTCTCACCGGATTTTTCGTCTTCGCCGCAGCCGCTACCAGGGGGGCGGAACCGAGACCCGATTCATTTGAGAAAAGACCTCTGGCGCATCCGAAACGAATCGCTTCCGTCACGGCAAAACCGGCTAAGCCGCCGAATCCTGCCTGTACGCTGAAAGCGGATTTGAGTATCAGAACCACCGCCGGAAGAATATATTGATAGTTTATGATCAGAATGATAATACATCCCAGCACATAAAAAATCGCCATGAAAGGAACCAGCTTTTCACAGACCTTGGAAATACTCTTTACGCCTCCGATGATGACGATGGCTACCAGAGCCGCAAGCAGAATTCCTGTAATCCATGTGGGAACGCCGAAATTTTCTTCGCAGGCGCTGGCGATGGAATTCGACTGCGTCATACATCCGATGCCGAAAGCCGCCAGAGCGGCGAAAAGAGCGAAGAGCACCGCCAGCCACTTCTGACCGATCCCCCTCTCCAGCGCGTACATTGCGCCGCCCAGCATTCTGCCGTCCTTCGTCTGAACTCTGTATTTTACCGACATCAGTGTCTCGGAATACTTTGTCGCCATGCCGAACACGCCGATAATCCACATCCAGAATACAGCGCCCGGTCCGCCCGAGACGACAGCCGTAGCCACGCCCACGATATTTCCGGTGCCGATAGTGGCCGCAAGAGCGGTAGCAAGAGCGCCGAACTGCGAAATCTCCCCTTCACCGTCCTCATCTTTCGAAACCGAAAGGCGGATGCCTTTAAACAGGTGTCTCTGGACGATTCCGGTCCTAAACGTCATAAAAAGATGTGTGCCGAACAAGATGACGATCATCGGAATTCCCCAGACGATTCCATCTATCTGAGAAACAATTTCAGCAAATTTTTCCATAAATAGTTCTCTCCCTTCAATAATTTAAAGAATAATCAAAAATATACCTTTAAAATTACAGAAAATATATACATTTACGAGATTAAATACGAAAATTCCTGTTTTCATTCCAATTTTGCATACATTTTCAAATTATGTATATAATATCACACAAAATAAGCTTCATCAATTAAATTTTTCCTTCAAAGGTCATTGCAAACAGAAATTATTTTTTCCTTTCAGGTAATTTATCGTAAAAAATAAAAAGCTTTTGAAATATATCACAATATAAAAAAGAAAATATTAAAAATCCTATTGATTTTCTCCGATTGTGTA
>CAJLHL010000090.1 GCA_905206455.1 uncultured Eubacteriales bacterium | reverse complement strand
CGAGGAACTCTGCTTCTCTCACGATATCTTCCATCTTTCTGCTGCGGTAATGCCCTCGAATCGAAGGAATGATACAGTACGAACAGACTTTGTCGCATCCCTCGGAAATTTTCAGATAGGAATAATACGCACCCGGCTCCGGACGGCGTACCGGAATTTCGCAATAATCTTTCGCCGCACTGCCGATGACGGAAACGCGTTTTTTCTGCTCCTGATATTCCTTCAGAATCTCCGGCAGTCTGAGATACTCGTTGACCCCCAGCAATATATCGATCTCGGGGATTTCCTCGTAGAGATCTCTGGCATAGCGTTGCGTCAGACATCCGGCAGCTATGAGAACCGTACCTTTTTCTCTGTATTCCGCCATCTCAAGAACCGTGTCGATGGATTCCTCTTTTGCATCGTTGATAAAACCGCAGGTATTTACGATGATCGCTCCGGCTTCTTCAGGAGAATCCACGATGACGTGACCGTTCTCCTCCAGGAGAGCCGCTGCATTTTCTGAATCGACGGTATTCTTGGAACATCCCAGTGTATTAAAAAAAATCTTCATTATGTCTCCTGCTCTCCTGTGATCTGGTCGGAAAACGGCTGATCTTCAGGGAGTATCCCGCCGTCTTCCGCCCTTTCTGTCGGTGCGCCATAAAATTCCTCTTTGGAAACAAGAACCCTGCGGGGTTTGCTGCCTTCGCTGGGACCGATAATTCCCCGCGATTCCATGATATCCACCAGACGTCCCGCACGGTTATAACCGATGCGGAACCGGCGCTGCAGCATGGAAGCGGAGGCCTGTTCCGCATTGACCACCAGCTCGATGGCATCGTTGAGAAGCTCGTCCTCTTCTTCCTCATCGCCGATATCGATCTTCACCGTATTGATAGATTCCATGATCCGGTTCGGCCCGTCGGATTCTTCCGCCTGTGCCTTCCAGAACTCGATGACGGCGTTAACCTCTTCATCCGTGACAAACGGGCCCTGAAGACGCTCTGCCTGCGCTTTACCGATAGGGTTAAAGAGCATGTCCCCTTTTCCCACCAGTTTTTCCGCTCCCGCCCGGTCCAGTATCGTTCTGGAATCCACCTGCGAAGATACCGCAAAAGCGATTCTCGAAGGAATATTGGCTTTGATCAGACCTGTGACGATATCTACGGAAGGGCGCTGGGTCGCTACGATGAGATGCATGCCCGCCGCTCTGGCCAGCTGAGCAAGGCGGCAGATGGATTCCTCCACCTGCGACGGTGCGGCCATCATGAGATCCGCAAGCTCATCGATGATGATGACGATCTGCGGCAGCACGTTCTCCGGCTGATCCTCTCTTTTCATCTTTGAATTATAGGATTTGAGATCCCGCACGCTGCTCTCCGCAAATTTGCGGTATCTGTCATTCATTTCCTGTACCGCCCACGCCAGAGCCGCGGCGGCTTTCGATGGATCGGTGACCACCGGAATCAGCATGTGCGGAATTCCGTTATAATTTCCCAGTTCCACAACTTTCGGATCGATGAGAATGAATTTCACTTCATCCGGCGTGGATTTATACAGCATACTCATGATAATAGAATTGATGCACACACTCTTTCCCGAACCGGTGGAACCGGCGATGAGAAGGTGCGGCATTCCCTTCAGATCTGCAACGATAGAATTTCCCGCGATATCTTCGCCCACGACAAAACTGATTTTCGACTCCGCCTTTTGAAAATCCGGAGATTCGATCATCTCCCGCAGAGTGACCACCGCCGCCTTCTCATTTTCCACTTCGATGCCCACCGCCGCTTTTCCCGGAATCGGCGCTTCGATCCGCAGGCTCTTCGCTTCCAGATTCAGAGCGATATCGTTGGCAAGCCGGACGATACTGTTTACTTTTACGCCGGAATCCGGCTGGATTTCATACCTGGTAACCGACGGTCCCTGTTTTACATCGATGACTCTGGCGCTCACGCCGAAATCGCGGAGTACGGTCTCCAGTTTATGTGCTTTTGCCGCCAGCTCGATCTTCAGATTTCGGTTTTCTTTCTTTTTCACCGCATTGAGCAGTGTCGGCGGAGGCAGCCGGTACGGTTTCTTCGCAGGCGTCTGATTCGCCTGATTCGCCACTTCTGCAGCTCCTGCGGTCATCGCGGCTTCCACCTCAGCCTTCGATAACTTCGAATCGGCAGCCTGTCCCGCTCGTCTGCGAGCTGAGACAGAAGACGACAGACCGGAAGCGTTCTCCGCTCCGTCTTGTGCGCCGGAAATATCTGCGGAGAAATTCTCAGTTTCCGTATTCTCTTCGGCAACTTCCGGCGTGCCGCCTTTCACATCATTGTCATCGATCATACTCGGACACATATTTGACAGTTTTTCTGCGTCAAATGCCCGACAGAGGTCTTTTTCTTCCTCTGCTTCTGTTTCCGCCATCCCCAGATCAGAAAAATTTCCATACTTTTCCCGGGGAAAAACGCTGTCCTCTTCTGTCAGTCCGTAAAGGCCGCGGCCGGACACCCCGGCAGCTCCGCCGTCAAACAGGCTGTCATCTTTCATATACTCGAGAATCTGCCGTTTATTATCTGCCAGAGGCTGTTTGCTTCCTCCGCTCTGACTTCCGTCGCCGCGGAAGAGATTCATGCTCTTAATCTTCAGGCGGTCAAAGGCGTCGCCTACCGGAGAGGCATTTTTACGGCTATGGGAAACAGAATCTCTTTCGGCGCGTTCCTCCGTCATCTCCGCTCCCGGCAAGATTCCTTCCACTCCCTCATCTTTAAATCCAGGTTCTGAGAAAACAGCCGTTTCTCTGCCCCTTTTCTCCCGATCTGACGCAGAAATCCGAGCCCGTTCTTCTCTCAGCTTGGCTTTCTGTTCTTCGATCTCCCTGGCGCGATTCCTCGCTTCTTCCTCCGCCGCTTCTTTGTCCAGAGCATGCTGATATTTCTTTTCCCGGCGATGATCTAAAAAAGCGGAGATGGGCGTATTGACGAGGAGAAGCAGAGAAACAATCAAAACAGCGGAGCAGACGATCACCAGTCCTACGGTTCCGATTCCTTTTACCGCCAACCAGCCGATCCCCATACCCACCGCGCCGGCGCTTTCCAGAGATGAGCCCAGATCATACATGTTCTTCAGATATTCTCCGCTGAACTGCGGAATTTTCACCGCATCGAAACGGACGGCATTCAGCGTCACCAGATCGATATACATCAGCACGAGAAAAAAGATACTTCTCCCGCTGACTCTGGCCATCCGCTTCAGCAGAATCAGAAGACCGTAAAGGATAATATAAAATGGAAGAATGTAAGCTCCCACACCGAACAATCCCTTGAGTCCATGGGACAGCACTTCGCCGAATTTTCCCGCCGCCGTCGTCATCACGGAAACGATCAGAAACATGCCGGCAGCGATCAGAAGGATCGCTGTAATCTCATCCCTCAGCCGCGATTCACCTTTTTTTGCACCGAAAGATCCTGCGGATCTTCCGGAGGCTCCTGTTTTTTTCGATGCCGCCGAAGAGGACTTTCTGCTTCCGGCCGCCTGTGAGTTTTTTTTCGTATTTTTTTGCCGGCCGCCTGCGGCCGACCCTTTTTTCATCTTACCTGTATCAGCCATAGACCCCCCTCTTCTGCATTATTTTATGCGGATTCGATCGCAATCACCGGTGTCTTTGTATCCCTCAGGCCATTGCGGCAAATATGGAATAACCGATCAGGAAAAGGCCTGCGATCCAGGTGTAGATCGAAAAATAAAACAACTTTTCGTTGGTGACCGCTTTAATCATCACTTTGATCGCAGCATAACCGGAAACCGCGGCTACCGCGATACCGGCTATCATCACCCCCATACCGATGCCCTGCTCCGAGGACGCCGCATCGACAGCAGACGGCAGTTCCATGATAAACGCTCCGAGAACCGACGGAATAGAAATCAGGAAGGCGTATCTCACCGCATGCGGCCTGTTAAAACGAGATAAAAGTCCCCCTACCATCGTAGCTCCCGAACGGGAAATTCCCGGGCAGATCGCAATCGACTGGCAGACACCGATAAAGAGCGCATCCTTCATCGTCATCTCTTTTACTCCTTTTTTTCCGCCGCCCTTACGCTCCGCAAACCAGAGACACGTTCCGGTAATCAGGAGCGCCGCTCCGATAAAGAGCATCGAAGAATACAGAGATTCAAAAAGATCGTTGAACAAAAGTCCGATGACCGCCGTAGGAATCGTCGAGATGATAATCATCACCCCTAAGCGTCTCGTCTCATTTTTATTCATCTGAAGCCCTTTCCCGGTAAAGAGATCCTTCAATGTAGCAAACAGTTCGATCACCAGATCCACGATATCTTTCCAGTAGGCCACGAAGATGGCGATCAGCGTCCCAAAATGGAGCATTACGGTAAATGTCAGCACATTGTCCGAACTGATGCCGAAAAAATGCTGCAGCGCCGCCAGATGGCCGGAACTGCTGATAGGAAGAAATTCGGCAAGGCCCTGAACGAGCCCGAGAATTATCGATTCAATCATACTCATGTCTGATACCCCCTGTTCATCAGTCAAACACGTCCCTATATAACACAGCTCTGATGACCTGCCTCTGTTATCCCCGTATCTCTGCGAGAAACGCGATCTCTGGCAGAAACCGGAAGAGAAAGAATCCCCGGCACTATGCTAAAATCGGCCGCACGCTCCAATCGAGCGAATCTGTCGGAACTCTGCTCCGATTTAAATAGGTATAAATTATGAAATAACAGCGAAAACCGCACAAACCCGACCTTCTTAGGCATTCCCGCTCCGCGGCGGTACTTTTGCGACGCCAGGCCGTCTCCTGCAGTCTCCAAAAAATCCAATATATTTTATCACAGTATATTCTATTTGTCAGCTTTCTCAGACCATTTTGAACACCGCCCTTCGTTTTCTTCCGACAAATTCCCGCCGTCGGAAATCACACATAATTTTTTCCCGGCCGCATATGTTTATGGTAAAAAGACCGCTGCTGCGAAAATGGGGCGACAGCAGCGGTTATCGCCGCCTATTTGTTTTATTTTCTCTTTACTATTCCATTTCACGTTGTAAAAGTATATAATAATACGATAAATTATACGCTGTAATCAGCGAAAGTCACAAACACATTATAATTAGATAGACATTGGAGGACTTATCAATGAAAAAACCTAATGTTGCTGTGGTAGGGGCCAGCGGTCTCGTCGGAAGCACTTTTTTAAAGGTGCTCGAGGAAAGAGATTTTCCCATCGAAAATCTGTATGTCATGTCATCTTACAGATCGGCAGGAAAAACCGTCAAATTTAAAGGACAGGAATACGTCCTCGAAGAACTGACGGAGAATTCCTTCGACAAACCTATCGACATCGCGCTTTTCTCCGCGGGCGGTTCCACAAGCGAAAAATTTGCCCCGATCGCCGCGGCACACGGTTGCATTGTCGTTGATAACAGCAGCGCATGGAGAATGAATCCCGAAGTTCCTCTCGTCGTACCTGAAGTCAATCCGTACGATATCGACTGGAACAGAGGCATCATCGCAAATCCGAACTGCTCTACGATTCAGGCGATGGTTCCGATGAAGCCGCTTCACGACAAATACGGGATCAAGAGAGTCGTCTACTCTACCTATCAGGCGGTATCCGGTTCCGGCATAAAAGGAATCAAAGATCTGGAAGAAGGACTGAAAGGCAATGATATCATGGTCGCTTATCCTCATCCGATCGCAGGAAACTGCCTGCCTCAGATCGACGTATTCCTCGACAACGGATATACAAAAGAAGAGATGAAAATGATCGACGAGACACACAAGATTCTCGGCGACGACAATATCAGAGTTACCGCTACTACCGTCCGCGTACCCGTCTTCTCCTGCCACAGTGAGAGCATCAACCTCGAATTTGAAAAGCCTTTCGATATTGAAGAAGTAAAAGAGATTCTCGCCGCTGCGCCGGGATGCAATCTGGTAGACGATATCGAAAACAGCGTCTACCCTCTCGCCCGTGATTTTGCAGGCAAAGATGAAGTCTATGTCGGCAGAGTAAGACGCGACTTCAGCGTGGAAAACGGTATCAATATCTGGGTTGTCGCAGACAACATCCGCAAAGGAGCTGCCACAAACGCAGTCCAGATCGCAGAACTCCTGCTCGATAAAATCGGCAAGTAAAAAGCTATCAAGGAGGATGAATTATGGCTATTTTCAGAGGAGCCGGTGTCGCTATCGTTACACCGTTTAATGAAGACGGATCCGTAAATTTCGATAATTACGGAGAACTCATCGAATGGCAGATCGCGGAAGGTACGGACGCGATCATCTCCTGCGGAACCACGGGAGAAGCCTCCACTATGACAGACGAAGAACAGATCGAAGTCATATCGTACTGTGTGGACAAAGTCAAAGGCCGCGTCCCGGTAATCGCCGGCGCGGGCAGCAACGATACAAAACACGGCGTCAACCTGTCGGTGGAAGCTGAAAAAGCGGGCGCTGACGCGCTGCTGCAGGTCACTCCATACTATAACAAAGCGACCCAGAAGGGATTGATTCAGCACTATAACGCCATCGCTGACAGCGTAAATATTCCGATTATCCTGTATTCTGTACAGGGCAGAACCGGCGTCAATATCAAACCCAGCACGGTAGTCGAATTGGCGAAGCATCCGAATATCACGGCGATCAAAGAAGCCAGCGGAAATATCTCTCAGTGCGCTGAAATCGCAAGGCTGGTGCCGGAAGATTTCTCTATCTATTCCGGAAACGACGATATGATCACGCCGCTTCTGGCGCTGGGCGGAGACGGAGTCATCTCCGTACTCTCCAATATCGCTCCGAGACAGACGCACGAAATCGTACAGAAGTTCTTCGACGGCGACATCGCCGGAGCGATCAGTGGACAGCTAAAAGCGAAACCGATGATCGACGCGCTCTTTGCAGAAGTCAATCCGATCCCGGTCAAAGCCGCTCTGGACATCATGGGCCGCTCCAAGATGAATTTCCGCCTTCCGCTCTGCGATCCGGAAGAATCCACGATGGTACTTCTTGAAAGGGAACTGAAAGCGTACGGAATTCTCTAAAATTTTCCGAACGCTCCCGCAGATAAGAGTAAGAGACTTGAAAAATGAAAGCCGGAGGGTGTCTCATCGAGAGGCACCCTCTTTCGAAAATTCTGTGACAGAGACGAAAAGAATCGCTCTGTTTTCATTCGTACAGGAGGAAAACTCATGTTAAACATCATTCTGAACGGCTGCAACGGACGTATGGGCCAGGTGCTCACCCGCATGATCGCGGCAGGAGAAAATATGCAGGTCGTTGCCGGCATCGACGCTACCGGCGAAGTGAAATCCGACTATCCGGTTTTCAAATCCGCAGAAGACTGCGACATCAAAGCGGACGTGATCATCGACTTCTCCCACTACACCGCAGTTCCCAATCTCCTGCGCCACGCCGCAAAAATAAAAACACCGATCGTCGTAGCCACCACCGCTCTCGACGACGAATGCTTCGCAATGCTAAATCAGGCTTCCAAAGAAATCCCGGTCTTCCGCTCCGCGAATATGTCCATCGGCATCAACGCGCTGGCGAAAGCGATTTCGGCGATCACTCCGGTACTGGAAGAAAAATTCAACGTGGAGATTATTGAAAAACATCATACCGCAAAGCTGGACTCCCCGAGCGGCACGGCGATTCTCCTGGCCGACAAAGTCAGCGCAGCCTGCAAAGAAAAGAAAAACTATCTTTACGGCAGACACGGCAAAGATGATAGATACGAAATGACTGACCTGGGAATCCACGCGGTCAGAGGCGGAACCATCCCGGGCGAACACACGGTGATCTACGCAGGTCCCGATGAAGTCATCGAATTGAAGCACACCGCCTATTCCCGTGAAATTTTCGCCAATGGCGCTATCGCAGCAGCAAAATTCCTCATCCAGCAGGAAAACGGGCTCTACTCCATGGACGACATGTTTTAAATATCTGAAGGACTGAGGCGAAGAGGGAAACAGCAGATCGGCCCCGCGTCAAATTGAGGCCGGATCACAAACAAAGCTCTTTGCGAACCGGGGCGGCAGGAAACTGTCCCGGTTTTTTAATACCGGAATCCATGAGCGTTTCAAATGCATCACTGCAACGAATAGACTCCTGTGGCGGACGTCGCATTTATCTGAAAAAAAGCCGGATGTAAAGTCCGTCGGCTGCAAGGCTTGATTTAAGAGGAAGAGACATTCTCATCTGTGATAGCTGAAACGGCAATCAAAGATCTGTATTCCAAGGCTTTCTTTCGATGCAGGACAGGAAGTTCAGGGATTCAGACAGTAATAAAAGATCAAAGAGCAGAATCGTTTCCGGATTCTGCTCTTTTTTATAATAGCGGTCGCGAAAAACTTGCGATCACTATTTTAAAGGGACTGCCGCGAAATTCATTTTGCAGCAGTCTCTCCGATTACATTAACCTTATATCAGTGAATTTTCATCTTAATCCATACGTTCAAAGACCAGGTTGCACACGGTACGGTCACCGCCGCCAAAACCCGATGATCCGGCGGTAGACTGAGCGAAGGTATGCAGCCGATATCCTTCTGCATACTGTTCATTGCAAAGATCCTCAATTTCCCGGAAATTCTTCGATCCCTTTCCTACAAATTTTTCCCGCAGCACCACCTGCATAACTCTATATCTGCCAGTACCACTGTTGATTTTGCTTTCTTCATCATTAAAAGAATCTAAAAAACCCATATTTTGCTCCTTTTTGATATAATATTGTTTGCAAAACTTTATTTTATTTCATTTTCTCTTATTTTTGACATATTATCAAGGGCATATTTTTTATTACGCCGGTAGAAATCAATCGCCCTGCGTTGGAAATAGTAAGATGCGCCACGATGAAATAAGATCTGTCCGCTTTTCCGGCATTCATTGATCTGCTACGCTCATTGCGGAAGTCTCAAAAGTTGATTAAGGGCCAGTGAGACAACCGATTGACTCCAAATTACTCTCAATTATTTCATTTGGATTTTTCCAATGAAAGGCATCAGGTTACTGAGCGCTTACTTTGCAAAGGATTTAACAAAGTGTTTGACCGAACATTTTAATAACGTCCTCAGTATTTCTTCCCGAAATAGCTTTTCCTGCAGCTCCTTCGATAGAATCTAAGAGTATTTTGGCCCTATGAATTATATGTTGATCAAAATTATCACTTCTACAACGATCCACATCCATCCGATGTAATTCCAAATATTCATCAAGAGCAGCTGTATTGACCTGCCCCTTTTTCTCAATTTTTCCAAATGGTTACTTGATGAAACATCACCGATTTCTCTATTTGTTGAATATGTGATTGATGTTTCATTCATAATGGAGTTCCATCTTCTTGCAACTTACCGTACCACCCTTTCTTGTAAGTGGTAAGTAATGTGCAGACAACGAGAAAATCTGTTGCAGATATAATTTTCACGAAATAAATATTTCATTATTTCATTGCAGCAAAAAAGCGCGCAGCGCCGGTCAATTTCATCGACCGGCGCTGCGCGCTCTTATC
>CAJLHL010000089.1 GCA_905206455.1 uncultured Eubacteriales bacterium | reverse complement strand
ATATCTGTCGCCGACCGATTTGCCTTTTCTGTAAATGCGGTCAAAATCCTCTTTTCTTCTGAGAACGTTCTCTCTCAACATCTTTCCTCACCATTCCCCGGTTCCATCGACTGTCTTCTGCAGTGTCTATTTGACCTAAAAAATAAGACCACTTCCCGCGGTCTTATAAATTTCTTATGCTGTCAGAGATTTTCTGCCTCTCGCTCTTCTTCTCTTAAGAACATTTCTGCCGTTTTTAGTGGACATTCTCTTTCTGAAACCGTGTTCCTTTTTTCTCTGTCTCTTTTTTGGCTGATAAGTCTGCTTCACGATTAACACCTCCCGTCGATTATTTGATCAAACCCACAGAGGATAGAATAGCTCCGCAGGTATTTTTTCATCTTTTTTCCGTGCAAAAGACATTTCCGTATTTACAGCGCACGATTGCCTATAAATTATACATATTTCAATGTTTCATGTCAACAAAAAAGGTAATAAAACCAGCCGTTCCAGTGAAAAGTATCTCAGAAAAAACTTTTCAAATCATCATCCGGTCAGAAATCATCACAATCATTATGAAAATTTTTCTCAAAACAGCCTGTGTGGATATCCCTTCTGTGGATAAATCAGCGTCTGTGGATAATTGAGACGAAAACCTCGGAAATATTAGAAAAAATTGATTACAAGCCTGTTTTTCTGCTATAATCATTGTGGATAAGTCAGGGGAAAAGTGTGAATAACTCAAAATTTCCACATTCCCGCCGCGGATTCTTACATATATAGAAGCATATGCCGCCGGGAACCGGAATGGGATTTTGAGACTACTGCAATTGTTTTGGAAGACGATACTTCGTAAGAAATATATAGGATACAAGGATCTACTCTATGGAAAATATTATAAAAAACTGGAAAAAAATATTAGAAGAAGCGGAATCAGAAATGATGCCTGCCAGCTTCAATACGTGGGTTGAGCCTCTCGTCCCGAAATCAATCGACACCGATGCCGGCATTTTTACACTGGTGACTTACAACGACATGAGCAAGTCGATTCTTCAGAACAGATATCTGTCGATTTTGGAAAACGCCGTACAGAAAGTCTGCGGTACACCTCTGAAAATAAACTTCGTACTGTCAGACGATGAGGATAATCTAAAAAACGGAAAAAACAGCGAGAAAAAGCCGGCTGTAAAAAATCCGGCAAATGATGAACTCTGCCTCAATCCGAGATATAATTTCAGCACTTTCGTCGTAGGCGCCAACAATGAACTCGCCTATGCCGCAGCCCTTGCCGTTGCAAAGAGTCCCGCAACGACGTATAATCCTCTGTTTCTCTACGGTAAATCCGGTCTGGGTAAAACTCACCTCATGCACGCCGTAGGACATTATGTCATTCAGAACAGCCCGTCGAAGCGTGTTCTTTATGTTTCCTCGGAAATGTTCACAAATGAACTGGTAAACGCCATACAGAACAAAAAAAACGAAGAATTCCGCAACAAATACCGCGGTATCGATCTCTTAATGATCGACGATATCCAGTTCATCGAAAAAAAAGACAGAACCCAGGAAGAACTTTTCCATACTTTTGAAACACTTTACGGAACAAATAAACAGATCATCTTCTGCAGCGACCGTCCGCCGAAAGAAATCGAGACGATCGACGCCCGCCTGAAATCCAGATTTGAATGGGGTCTCACCGTAGATATCCAGTCTCCTGATTTCGAAACCAGAGTGGCGATTCTGAAAAATAAAGCGGAAATGGAAGACATACAGGTTAATGAGGATCTTCTGGAAATATTCTATCTGATTGCGGATAAAATCACATCTAACATCAGAGAACTGGAAGGAGCCCTCAATCGGGTCATCGCACACGCCAATCTGATGAACAAACCGCTGACAAAAGAGACAGCGAAGGAAGTGCTTTCCGGAGTATTCGACACCTCCAGCCGCGCCATCGATGCACCGCTGATCAAAAATACCGTCTGCGGACACTTCGGCATCAACGTAGCGGACATCGAATCCTCCAAGCGAACCAAAAATCTGGCGCATCCGCGGCAGATCGCCATGTATCTCTGCCGTGAGCTCACAGAGCTCTCCCTTCCCAAGATCGGAGAATTCTTCGGAAAGCGAGATCACACGACAGTGATGCACGCCTGTGAAAAGATCTCAAACGAAATGCTGAAAGACGAGGATCTGAGAAATACGATTTCAGATCTTAAAAGCAAGATTCTGGACGAATAAATCCTTTCGGCAGAAAAAACGGATGACAGAGAGCAAAATCCACCTTCAAAAAAGTGTTTTTGCCCCTATAGTTATCAACACGCTATTCACAGCTTGTCAGGAAAAATATCCATATTATCCACAGACTAGCCTGCAAAAAAAGTGTTGAAATTCTATTATCCACATAAGTTATCCACTTATCCACAGGCTTTATTACTATTACTACTAAAAAATATTATAATAATAAGCTAAACTGCCTCACGTTGCTGAAAACAGACATGGAGGATAAAAATGAAGTTTACAACATCTCAGCAGGAATTAAATAAAGCTCTCGCTTTTGTTTCAAAAGCAGTCACCGTCAGAAGCACTATGCCCGTTCTGAAAGGTATTCTCTTATCCATAGACGAGACCGGAACACTGACGATGACCGCTTCGGACATGGACCTGAGTATCGAGAAAAAAATGGAAGTTTCCGATTTCGAACCGGGAGCTGTCGTACTGCCTGCGAAATTATTTACAGAGATCGTAAGAAAATTACCTTCCGAATCGATTGAAATCGCTCTCGCAGACCACAACAATGTATCCATCCGCACCTCCCTGAGCGAATTCAAAATCGTAGGAATGCCCGCAGAGGAATTCCCCGATATCGGTACTGTTTTAGAAAACAGAAAAATCTCACTGAACAGAGATAGTCTCAAAGAGATGATAAGGAAAACATCTTTTGCAGCCAGCATCGACGAATCAAAAGGCGTCATCGTCGGCGTGCTCATCGAGATGAAAGACGGAAATGTCAATATGGCAGCTCTGGACGGATTCCGAATGGCGGTAGCCAGTGAAAAAACAGACAGCGCTCCGTCGGATGACATCATTATCTCCGCCCGGATTCTCAATGAGATAAATAAAATTCTCGCAGACAGCGACAGCGATGACGACGATGTAGAATTGATTTTAGACGACAAAAAAGCTGTGATCCTCACGGAGGACAGCCGTATCATTCTGCGTATGATCGAAGGAAAATTTCTGAAATACAGGGATCTCATCCCTAAAGAATTCAAGACTACGGTTAACATAGACAGGAGTCTGCTCATCGACAGCATCGAAAGAGCGTCTCTTCTGGCAAAGGAAGGGAGAAACAATCTGATCCGTCTCTCTTTCGTCGATGACTGCCTTCATATCACATCCAAGTCGGAAGCGGGAAATGTCGATGAAAATATACCTGTGAAAATCAATGGAGATAACATCGAAATCGGATTTAATTCAAAATATCTCATCGACGGGCTGAAAGTGATGAAAGAGGATGATATTGTCATCTCTCTGAACACAAACGTATCGCCGTGCATCATACGTCCTGCGGGAAGCGACAGCTTTACTTATCTGATCCTTCCGGTCAGAATCATGTCGTAGCGCGGTGAGAAGATGTACTTCAAAGAGATCGACCTGACGAATTTCAGAAATTACGAAAATCAAAGAATCGACTTTCATCATAAAGTAAATATCATCATCGGAGAAAATGCTCAGGGAAAAACCAATCTGCTGGAAGCGCTCTATATCATGTCCCTGGGAAAATCTTTCCGGACGTCAAAGGACAACGAAATGATCCGCTTCGGCAGCGATCTGGCGAGAGTAAAAACCTTATCGGAAAAAGACGGAGAAGATCTTTCGATCGAAATCGGACTGATTAAGAATAAAAAAAGTCTGAAAATCGACGGAATAAAAAAAAGCAGACTTTCTGAACTTCTGGAAAACGTCTATGTAGTCATATTTTCTCCGGATGATCTGAGAATCGTAAAGGAAGAACCGGAAAAACGCCGGAAATTTATCGATAGAGAACTCTGTCAGCTGAAACCGGTATATTATGACAGCCTGTCAAAGTACAAAAAGGCCCTCAGTCAGAGGAATTTTCTTCTGAAAGAAGAAAGGGTCGATCTTTCTGTGCTCGATATCTGGGATATAGAACTGGCAAAATACGGAGCGAAAATCATAGCTTATCGAGGGGATTTTATCGAAAAGCTGAGAGAGATCAGCAGAAAAATTCACCGGGATCTCACCGAGGGGCGGGAAAGACTGGATCTGCATTATGAATCCGATATTCCGCTGGAGAAAAACGGCACGACGGATATTCCAAAGAAAGATTTCGGCATCCGGGAAAGTTTTTCTGAGAGCTCTGTTCCGAAAAAACAGAAAAGCGCACTGCCGGCGGAAGGCAGTTCAAAAGATATCACGGCGGTCAGAGACAATTTTTATCATATTCTCAAAGAAAACAGAAAGAACGATTTGAAAAGACGGACCACGCTGCGTGGACCTCACAGAGACGACCTGCGCATCGAGATCGACAATATCGACGTCAGGAATTTCGGGAGTCAGGGACAGCAGCGCACGTCAGCGCTGTCTCTCAAGTTAGCGGAACTCATGCTCATAGAAGAGGAGACCGGAGAAAAGCCTATACTCCTTTTGGACGATGTGCTCTCCGAATTAGATAAAACGAGACAGCGTCAGCTGATCACATCTTTTGGAGATGTTCAGATTTTTATCACCGCTACGGAATTAAGCGATGAAATTACATCTCAACTGGAAGATTATGCTATTTTTACAGTAAAAAAGGGAGCTGTGAGCAGAGAGGACTGCAAAAAATAATGGGCGGCAATAGGCGGTGTGTTCCTTTATCCGATAAATCTGACGAATAAAATTGCAGATAAGTCGATTGAAAACCACAGTTTTTTTGTGATAATATAAATTTTTAACAGAATTCAGAAGCAGAGAGGTGAATCAATTGCCGAATACAGAAGTTAATCAGGAATATAATGCCGAGCAGATTCAGGTCCTGGAGGGATTGGAGCCTGTAAGAAAGAGACCGGGCATGTATATCGGTTCCACCAGTGAGACAGGTCTTCATCATCTGGTCTACGAAATCGTCGATAACAGCGTCGACGAGGCTCTGGCAGGATACTGTACGGAAATCAACGTGACTATCACCGGGGAAAATGCGATCCGTGTCAGCGACAACGGAAGAGGTATGCCGGTGGATATCCATCCGAAGCTGGGTATTCCTGCGGTAGAAGTTATTCATACGGTACTTCACGCCGGAGGTAAGTTCGGAGGAGGGGGGTATAAAGTTTCCGGCGGTCTTCACGGCGTGGGCGCTTCTGTCGTGAATGCTCTCTCTGAAGCGATGGAAGTCGAAGTAAAGCGGGACGGAAAGGTATATCGTCAGAGATACGAGCGGGGAAAGACGATGTATCCTCTGAAAGAGACGGGCGTCAGTGATGTTACAGGAACGACGACTTGGTTTAAGCCCGATCCTGAAATATTCAGAGATACGGTAGTTTTTAATTATTCCACTCTGGAGCATCGCCTGCGGGAGATGGCTTTTTTAAACAAGGGAATAAAAATCACCCTTACCGACGAGCGCGGAGAAGCTCAGAAAACGGATACATTCCATTATGAGGGCGGAATCAAAGAATTTGTAAAATATATCAACCGTAATAAGGAGCCCATTCACGAAGATATCGTCTATTTTGAAGTGACAAAAGCCAATTTTGAATGTGAAGTAGCCCTTCAGTATACCGACAGATACAATGAATTTATCCTTTCTTACGCGAATAATATCAATACCACCGAAGGCGGCACGCATCTCGTGGGCTTTAAGACAGCGCTGACGAGAGCGTATAATGATTACGCAAAAAAGAATAAACTGATCAAAGAAAATGAAGCCGCTCTCTCCGGCGAGGATATCCGGGAGGGGATTACGGCTATCATCTCTGTCAAACTGACCGAACCTCAGTTTGAGGGGCAGACGAAAACAAAACTGGGCAACAGCGAGATCCGCGGATTTGTGGACAACGCTACCAATGAAAACATTACGGCTTTCTTTGAGGAAAATCCTCAGCAGGCCCGCATCATAATCGAAAAAGGACTGCGCGCAGCCCGGGTGAGAGAAGCTGCCAGAAAGGCGAGAGATCTCACCAGAAGAAAGAGCGCCCTTGACGGCATGACGCTGCCGGGCAAGTTAGCGGACTGCAGTGAAAAAGATCCGGCTCTCTCCGAAATTTTTCTCGTCGAGGGAGATTCCGCGGGAGGATCCGCAAAATCGGGCCGGGACCGGAAGAGACAGGCGATACTTCCTCTCAGAGGCAAGATTCTCAACGTGGAAAAAGCCCGTTTGGATAAAATTCTCAATTCCGATGAAATTAAAAATATGATTACGGCTTTCGGGTGTGGAATTGGAAGCGAATTCAACGAAGAAAAGCTCCGCTATCATAAGATCGTCATCATGACCGATGCCGATGTGGATGGAGCGCACATCTGTACGCTGATGCTGACATTCTTTTACAGATATATGAGGCCGCTCATCGAAAAAGGTTATGTGTACATCGCTCAGCCTCCACTTTATAAGGTGGAAAAGGGCAAGCAGAGATATTACACATACTCAGAAGAAGAACAGAGAAAACTGCTGTCCGAACTGGGAACAGGACAGAAGCTGAACATCCAGAGATACAAAGGCTTGGGCGAGATGGACGCACATCAGCTCTGGGAGACGACGATGGATTATGCTACGAGAACGCTGATTCAAGTTAAGATCGAAGATTTTACCCGCGCGGATGATACTTTCTCTATGCTGATGGGGGAAAAAGTTCCTCCGAGAAGAAAATTCATCGAAGAAAACGCAAAATACGTTCAGAATCTGGATATTTAAAGAAGTTTCACGTGAAACAAAAGGAGTAATAAATGGAAAATCTGGTTGAAGATACGAAAATTCTTCACAAAGAAATAGACGATATTATGCGTTCGTCCTATATCGATTATTCGATGAGCGTCATTGTCGGACGTGCTCTTCCGGATGTCAGAGACGGCCTGAAGCCCGTACACAGAAGAATTTTGTACGATATGACGGAACTGGGAGTTACGCCGGACAAGCCTCACAGAAAATCCGCGCGTATCGTCGGTGACGTGCTGGGTAAGTATCATCCTCATGGAGACAGTTCTGTGTACTATGCAATGGTAAGACTTGCGCAGGAATGGAATATCCGATATCCGCTGGTGGACGGACACGGAAACTTCGGTTCTGTCGATGGGGACAGCGCTGCCGCGATGCGTTACACAGAGGCGAGAATGACACCTTTCGCGCTGCAGATGCTGAGAGATCTGAATAAAGATACCGTCGATTTTCAGCCGAATTTCGACGGTGACGAAAAGGAGCCGGTAGTTCTTCCGTCCAGATATCCGAACCTTCTGGTAAACGGTTCCAACGGTATTGCCGTGGGTATGGCTACGTCTATTCCTCCGCATAACCTGGGAGATGTCATAGATGCAACAGTACGTATGATCGATGACGAAAACTGCGATATCGAGGATCTCATCGATATCATTCAGGCTCCGGACTTTCCGACAGGAGCGCAGATTCTCGGCAGAAATGCGGCGAGAGAAGCTTATCGTACGGGGCAGGGAAAGATTAAAGTACGTTCCAAATACGAATTTGAGGAAACTTCGAGAGGAAAAATGCAGATCGTATTTACCGAGATTCCGTATCAGGTAAATAAAGCCCGTCTGATTGAAAAAATCGCAGAGCTCGTAAAAGACAAGCGAATCGAACATATCTCGGATATCCGTGACGAGTCCGACCGCGACGGTATGCGTATCGTGGTAGAACTGAAAAAGGATGCGAACCCTCAGATTACCCTGAACAGATTATTTAAGCACACACAGCTCCAGGATACTTTCAGCGTTATCATGATCGCTCTGGTGGATGGTCAGCCGAAGCTGCTGAATCTGTATGATATACTTGATAACTATATCAAATTCCAAAAAGAAGTGGTGACGAGAAGAACGCGCTACGATCTGAAAAAAGCAGAGGAGCGGGCTCATATTCTCGAAGGATACATCATCGCCCTGGATAATATCGACGAAGTGATCAAAGTGATCCGTTCCAGCTATAACGACGCCAAGCAGAAGCTGATGGAGAGATTCGGTCTGTCCGACGTTCAGGCTCAGGCAATTTTGGATATGAGACTTGCCAGACTCCAGGGACTGGAAAGAGAAAAGATCGAAGCCGAATATGCGGAACTTATGGAAAAGATCAACTGGTATCAGGCGATTTTATCCGATGAAAAAATTCTCATGGGCGTTATCAAAGGAGAGCTTCTGGAAATCAAAGAGAAATTCTCCGACGAGAGAAGGACGGAAATCGTGGCGGATTCCAGTGAAATCGACGAATCCGATCTCATTCAGGAACAGCAGGTGGCGATTACGCTGACTCATCTGGGATATATCAAGAGGGTGGCGATGGATACCTATAAGACGCAGAAGAGAGGCGGCAAGGGGATTACCGGAATTACCACAAGAGAAAATGATTTCGTGAAGAATATGATCATCACTTCGACCCACGATCATCTGATGTTCTTTACCAATACGGGAAAAGCCCACCGCATGAAAGCCTATGAAATACCTGAGGCTCAGCGAACCGCAAAAGGAACTCCTGCGGTCAATTTCCTGAATCTGATGCAGCACGAGAGGATTACTGCGGTGATTCCTCTGAGTGAATTCGATTCGGATAAGTATCTCATCGCTGTCACCAAAAAAGGAACGATAAAAAAGACAGCGCTGGCACAGTTTGATACCAACCGGAAATCGGGGCTCATCGCCATTAACCTCAAAGACGGCGACGAACTGATCGGCATTAAACAGACTTCCGGTACGAGCAATGTCATCATCGTGACGAAGCACGGCAAGAGCATCTGCTTCAGTGAAGAAGACGTGAGACCGATGGGAAGAATCGCTGCAGGAGTGAGGGCGATTCAGCTGGAAGAAGGGGATGAAGTCGTAGCGATGGAACTGGCGGAGAAGGATGAGGAACTTCTCGTAGTTACACAGGCGGGCTATGGCAAGAGAACCCCGGTCAAAGATTATAAAATACAGGCCAGAGGCGGCAAGGGACTGCTCACTTACGACAAGGCGAAGTTTAAGAAGACCGGAGAATTGATCGGGGCGATGGCGGTCAACGAGAATGACGAAATTATGCTCATCAATTCCGACGGCATTATCATCCGGATCAAAGCCGAAGATGTGTCGCGCCTGGGAAGAGCTACGCAGGGCGTCAGAATTATGAAAGTCGCAGAAGATGCCAATATCATCGCCATGGCAAAAGTAGTGAACGAAGAAAAAGACAGTGCAGTCGAAAATGAAACAGTACATGACGGCAATTCAGATGAGGAACAGACGAGTCTCGACGTTTGATATGAAAATGGCAGGGTATAAAAAATGGAGATGATCTAATTTAGGGATCGAATATATTTTTTAGCGCCGTACAGTAAAAATGCGGGAAGGAAGAAATCTGACGGAATCCTTTCCGCAGCCGTCAAAAGCCGGACGGAAAAGCGTCGGGAAGAAGGCTCTCCGCCGGCACCGAAGGAGTCAGTTCAGGAGAGGTTATCGAAGCAGTGGAACAAATTGCCAAAGA
>CAJLHL010000088.1 GCA_905206455.1 uncultured Eubacteriales bacterium | reverse complement strand
ACTCATAGACTCATAGACTCATAGACTCATAGACTCATAGACTCATAGACTCATAGACTCATACGCATAATTATACATTTATATTTATTTTTATTCAATCCATTTCCGTATCATATTTTATAAATAATCAAAAAAACCGCCGCTGTTTTATTCTGTTTTTCCAATTTACCGGCAGCTTTCCCTTCTTCGCGGACAGAAAAGGGAGAGCGCCTCCCCCGAGAAACTCTCCCTCCGCCATATATCGTTCATCGTTTCTGCTCTGCCGTTCCGCGAAAAAGAACCTCAGACTACCAGAAGTCTTTTTGTCAGAGCGACCATCTCCGGACCGCTGGAGTTTATAATTTCCAGATTAAGGGAATTGTCCGCGTCTGCCAGCAGATTTTTTTCCGCCAGTCTGCGCCGGATCTCCCGCGCCACTCCTTCGCTGCCGTCGTACAGGACAGCCTGCGGGCCCGCGGCTTTCTGAATCGCCTCAGCGATAAAAGGATAATGCGTACAGCCCAGCACTACAGCGTCTGCCGGACGGTCACCCAGCGCTGCGAACTTTTTTGTCAGATAATTCATCAGTTCCTGAGAATTCATCTTATCCTTCTCCACAAAATCCACGATGCTCGGACACGCCATGGAAATGATCTCCGCACTCTGCCGGAAACTTTCCATCAGATGGGCAAACTTCGGCCGCCTCAGCGTCACAGAGGTAGCCATCACAACGATTCTTCCGCCCTCATGATTCTTTGCGGCAGGTTTGATCGCCGGCTCGATTCCCACGATAGGCAAATCCGGATATCTGCCGCGCAGTCTGCGCACCGCAACTGACGTCGCCGTGTTGCAGGCTACGACGATTCCCTTGACCCCTTCGGACAGAAGATAATCGAAGACATTCTCCGTCAGAGAAAGAACCTCTTCATCCGATCGGTCACCGTAAGGCGCGTTGGCAGAATCCCCGTAATAAATATAATTTTCGTTGGGCATGAGAGAAATCATCTTTCTCAGCACGCTGATTCCGCCCACCCCGGAATCAAAAACGCCGATGGGCGCATCTTTCCCCGGACGTTTCATTTCACACGCTTCCGCTTTCATCCCGCATACACCCGACATCATGCCGATTTTGCGGGCACGATCTCAATCCAGTATCCGTCCGGATCGACGATAAAATAAATTCCCGCCTCTTCATTTTCAAATTCTATGATTCCCATCTCCTGGTGCCTCTTATGGAATGCTTTATATTCATCCGTCACGAAAGCCAGATGAAACTCGCATTCCCCCAGATTATAGGGCTCTGTTCTTCCATAGAGTTCCGTAAGCTCCAGCGTGAAATCCGACGTCCCGTCGCCCAGATAGACGAGTTTTGCATTGGACAGCTCTTTCGTGCGCACCGGCTTCAGCCCCAGCGCCTCCTCGTAAAATTGGAGACTTCGTTTCAAATCGAGAACATTAAAATTAAAGTGAGCGAATCGAACCATATCTTCCTCTCTTCCTTTCTCTGTACATAACACAGCGCCGGAGATCTCCCGCCTCTTCCGGAAAACGCCGGAAGACAATTTCCCGGACTTTCGCGAAAATCACATCCCGCTCAGGCCCAAAATGCCCGCACGATACGGAAAGCATCACCACGGTCTGCGGTCTGCCCGAACGCACTATCCGAATTCCGCTCCGGCAGAATGAGACACGGCATCACTTCCCGATGAACTCCACTACCGCAAAGACCTTATCGTCTTCGGAGCGGAGAACGACGGTATAGACGCCGCCGTTTTCAAAAACCTCCGGAACAATTATGTCGTCCAGCACCGCCGGATGCTTGTATTCCGCTCTCATCTGAGCGATCTGCAGACCGTCGGGAAGGCATTCTGCGGCGATGAGCACATACTGCCCGTTATTTACGTGATTATTCGTATCAAGATGATGCTTCATCACGAGTACAGAAGCCTCTTTGCGGCCCTTTCCTTCGGTCCTGATTTTTCGCGGCGCATATTCCATATCCAGACGTTCCGAAAATTGATATGCTTCATGCTCCGACTGCGGCACGCGTACGGCGCGCCCGTTGGACGTATCCGTATAGACCCAGATGGAATTCGCCCAGGCAAGCCGATTGCCGTTTTCGTCCGTCATAAGAAAGTTACGGTCTCCGAAGACATTTCGAAAATCATAAGGCCAGGTGGAAATCGTCACCGTTTCTCCAAATGAGGGATAACGGTCTACGACGATCTGCCAGGAAGACAGAAACCAGGCTCTGTTTTCCCGATCGAGAACGCGGAAATCTCTGCCCACCGCCTCTGAGTTAAAAATACTGGCGTCCTGAAAATAATCGAGAAGAGACAACATCGTCAGATTGTAATCGGCCCCTACTTCGCTGTATCGGATTCTGCTGTTAAATGAATATCTCATGTGGCGCTCACACTTTCTTACGCTTCATCGACAAATTTTTCAATCGAAGCTTTCGGCTGTGCTCCGATCGTTTTGTGAACGACTTCTCCGTCTTTTACGACGACCAGCATAGGAATACTCATCACCTGAAATTTTTTTGCCAGTTCGGACTGCTCGTCCACGTTGACCTTGCATACTTTGATATCAGAACGCTCTGCGGCGATTTCTTCCAGCGCCGGTGCGATCATTCTGCAGGGACCGCACCACGCCGCCCAAAAATCGATGAGAACCTTTTTATCGCTTTTTGCCACTTCCTGCTCATAATTTTCAGCTGTCAAATTTATAATACTCATAATATAAACCGCCTTTCCTCCGTATCGGATTTTCGCCTGCAGACGCGATCATCGTTTAAAGTAACTCGCATACTCTGACTTAATTAATTCCCGTTTCCTGACAAAACTAACATAAAATCTGTCTTACAGCATTCGGCAGAAGAGACGAGTTTCTGTATCGGGAAACGACATATCTGCAACTGCTTATATCGTTCTATTATACACACTTTTACCAGCGATAGAAATCTCATTTTTTACATTCGGTCGGTTGACAGGGATAAAGCGCCGACATATACTGCACTTGAATACATAAGTCTCTTTTTCCGACCTGTCGTTCATAAGCGCGCCGGCAGCGAATAAAATGTAGACAGGAGGGTTACAAATGACAATATTTCTGATCGTTTTGGGTACGATCTTCATCGCCGAGATGGGTGATAAAACTCAGCTCCTTCTCGTAGCCATGGCCAGTAAATATAAGATTTCACAAATACTCGCAGGCACATGGCTGGCCACGATCCTGCTCAATATACTCGCCGTCTTCGTAGGCGCCGCTCTGAGTCAGTATCTGGATATGAGGATCATAAAAATCATCGCGGGATTCGCCTTTTTCTGGTTCGCCTGCGCCGCTCTTACAGACAGCGGACAAGAGGAGGAAAATTATTCGGGACGCGGCCGGTTCGGGCCTGTCCTTGCGATTTTCGGTTCCTTCTTTCTCGGAGAGCTGGGAGACAAAACACAGCTTTCCGCCATCACACTGGCCGCCTCTTACACGCAGCACAGCTTTTCCAACGCCGCCGCAGTATTTGCCGGATGCACTCTGGGACTGATCCTGGCGGACTTTATCGGTCTGATCGCCGGTCTCTTTCTCAGAAGCAAAATGCCTACCGGCATTCTCAGCAAAATTTCCTTCCTGATCTTCGCCGCCTTTGGCGCGGTGAGCATCTGGGACGCCTCCCGTCTCATCTTCGTCTCCGGACCGGGGATTATTCTATTCGCGGGAGCCGTCTATCTTCTCTTCGTTCTGGTCTGTATCTGTCTCTACACGGCAGAAAAGAAAAAGCGCTTTTAACCATCCGGGAAACCATAATTTTATCAAAAGAAAATTTCGGGATATCCCTGCATCGCAAAAAGTGGTTTTGCGATGCAGGGATATCTTCCTGAAAAAGAAAACCTTCCGATAATCTGAAGCCAGATGACGGAAGGTTTTCGTTTTTTCTGCCGATACAGTTCATTTTCGCCGTCAGGCAGAAAGATCCGCCGGATCTCGCATTATCCGGCAGTCAGAATAAAAACCGGACGGAACCCGCCGTTCTCAGAGGCGGGTTCCGCCGGCGCTGAATTACACTGCCTTTGCGGATATCATCTGCAGAGAGAAAATCCATCCTCTGTAAACAGAGACGCGTCCATCAGCTTCGGACCTCCCTCCGGAAGGATCAGATCGAGATCGCACTGATCGATAATCTGTGTCTGTATATCGATCCCCGGAGCCACTTCCTCCAGAATCATGCCTTCCCGCGTTCTTCGAATGACGCAGCGCTCTGTGATATAAAGAAGACTGCTTCCTTTTTTGAGAAATTCCGATGCGACGAAGGAAATTCTGCTGCACTTCCCGATAAATTTCTTATACTTGCCCTCTCTGACAATCCGGATGGTCCCTCCGCGAACCTCCGTCTCGATCCCCACCGCAGTAAAAGTCCCCATAAAAATCACTTTTTTTGACATGGTGGAAATATCGGTAAATCCGCCGATTCCCGAAATTTTTCCGTTGAGATGACTCGTATTCATATTGCCTTCTCTGTCGGCCTCACTCAGTCCGAAAACGCCTACATCGAGATTCCCGCCGTCAAAGAAGGAAAAATGTTCGCCGTGATCGCAGAATGCCTCTGCATTCCAATGACACCCGAAATCCCGTCCGGCTCCCGGCACGCCTCCGATGACACCCGTTTCCGAAATCATCGTCACATCCTCCTGTACCCCCTCTTCCGCCAGAATCGACGGTACAAACGTAGGCATTCCGATACCGAAATTCACTTTATCCCCTTTTTTCAGCTCCATCGCCGCCCGGCGGGCGATCACCTTAATATGGTTCAGCGGCAGACGCACGTTTTCCTGTGACAGCTCCACCACTTTTTCCCCGGTAAACGCCGGATTGTAGTTCAGATTCTTTCTGCGGTCAAAATTCTGCGGAATATCTTCGGGATGCTCCGCGACGACAATAATCGATATACATTCCGGGAACTTTTACCATTCTCGGATGGATATCGTGAAGGGGTACGATTTCCTCCACCTGACAGATTACGGTACCTCCGCTGGCTTTTACCGCCTGTGCCACGGACAGAAGCTCCAGATCGATCGCCTCTCTTTCACAGCTGATATTGCCGTGTTCGTCCGCCGACGTCCCTCTGAGAAGGGCTACGTTCATCCCCGGCGATTTATAAAACAGATATTCCTCGCCCAGAAAATCGGGGATGTATTCCACCAGATCTTCTCCTTCTTTTTTCGTCAGACGGTTCAGCTTGCCTCCATCGAAACGGGGATCCATAAATGTCCCCAAGCCGATTTTCGACAGCACTCCCGGCATTCCTCTCCCAACTTCCTGAAAGAGCTGCATCAGAGGACCCAGAGGAAACATATAGCCCTGCACTTCGTCGTCCTCCACCATCCGGCAGAGCTTCGGACATACGCTGAGATAAGACGAAATCGAACGGGTGAGCATCCCCTTGTGGCACCAGCCATGTTCTCCCGTATCGATAAAATTCCCCATGCCGGCAGCTCTCAGACTCGTGATACCGGCCGGATGGCCCTCTCTTAAAAAACGGCGCTCCGCCGCATCTACGATCTCATTTGGAAAACTTACCAGCCCGTCTGCGGCGAAAACCACCACATCGCCATCCTGAATGAGTCCTGCGGCTTCATCCGCACTGATCTTTACAGCCATATCTTCACTCCTTATCTGCCTCTGCCACACTATACGAAACGGACTTATTGAACAAATAAAACATCACACATCATACCTCTCATGTTACCACTACGATATCATGCGTCCCGCCTTCTGAAAGAGAAAACACCGCCTCTCGTAAATTGAATAATATCAGTATAACATGAACTTTTCCCTATTTTAAGTCTCTTTTTCAGAGAAATTTTCTCTGCCCTTTTTGTTTGATTATCGCTGTGATATGATAAATTGAATAAATACGACGAGGAAGAAAAATGAAAAAAAACGATACTTCTGCCGTATATCGGCTTATTGTCATCGGCGGCGGCGCCGCCGGTCTCTATGCGGGCGCAGCCGCCGGCCTGCTCTGCCCTGCTTTTCCGAAAAAACACCGCGGACTCATCCTGGAGCGAAAACCGGAACCCGGGAAAAAACTCATGATCACCGGATCCGGCCAGTGCAATATCACCCACAGCGGTTCGATCAAGAATTTTCCCGCCCATTATCATGAGGCCGGAAAAAAGATCCGCACTCTCCTGTACGCTCATTCCAACGAGCAGGTAGTCTCTACCTTCGCCTCCATGGGTCTGCGCACTTTTGTACGGGAAGACGGTAAAATTTTTCCGGAATCCCTGTCGGCAAGAGAAGTGAGGGACATCTTAAGGAGACACTGCGAAAAGAACGGTTTTTCCATTCAGACGGATCTGATGTGCACCGGTCTGATCCCTCTCGGCAATGCGGAGGAAAAGGACAGCTCCTCCCTCTCCTCCCGCAGCAAACCTGCTCCGATTGCGGTTTCCGGCGTCGCAGCTGCCCGCTGGAAAGTCATCTGCGGCCGCAGAGAATATCTTGCGGAAAATGTTCTCGTCGCCGCCGGCGGAGCTTCCGTGCCGGAAACGGGTTCCGACGGATCTTTTCTCCGCGTACTAACTGAACTGAACTTTCCCATCTCTCCGGTTGCGCCTGCCCTCGTTCCCGTTTTTATCCAGCGATACCCTTTCCGGGAGTTGTCCGGCATTTCCTTCGCCGACGCTTCTCTCAGCGTATTCGGCCGCGGGGGCAGAAAAAAAGAAGAGCGCCGCGGTTCTCTGCTCCTCACGCACGACGCGCTTTCCGGGCCATGCATCATCGACAGCAGCCGGCAGATAGAGACAGGCGACCGGCTGAAAATCAACTGGATTTCCGCTTCTTCAACGGAAGCGCTTTTGCGCGCGCTGACAGAGACCGCAGAGAAGTCAAAAGCTTCCGTCTCCCTCCACGCAGCGCGGGTTCTCAGGGAAGCGGGAACTCCGCTTCCCCAGAGGTTCCTGGATCTTCAGCTGCTTCGCTGCGGACTGGATCCGGCGCAGCGGGCCGCCCAGACAGGCAGAAAAAAATGGCTGTCGTTTCTGCGGATACTGACAGAGGATATTTTCTCCGTCAGCGGAAAAGGCGGTTTTGCCTCGGCGATGGCTACCCGGGGAGGAGTCTGTCTGGACGCAGTCGATCTCAAGACGATGGAATCAAAACAACATCCCGGACTCTGGTTCGCCGGCGAAATTCTGGATGTAGACGGAGATACCGGAGGCTATAATCTTCAGTTCGCCTTCTCTTCCGCAGCCTGCGCCGTGAAAAATATTTACTCGGGCGGCTGAAGGAAAAACGGCTGCATAAAAAAACGAAACAAAAAAGAGACCCCGCGGCTTCTTTCCCGAACGTCAGACAGAAAATCCGGCCCGGAAAAGGAATAACCTCCGAAGGTCTCTTTGATTCATTTTATCTGACCGCGCCGATTTTTCGCGCCGCATCAAAAGCGCACCGCTCCCGTACCGAAATGTTCATTCCAACCGAAACAGTTCCCGGCGCCTGCCGCAGCGGACGACTCCGCATTCTGTCATATGTCCTGATCCTCTACCGGCTCATCTCTCTTCGGCATCACGCTCATATACGCCGGACGTATGATCTTATCCGTCGTAACGAGTTCCTCGATTCGGTGAGCGCTCCATCCCACGATCCTCGCGACAGCAAAGATCGCCGTATAAAGCTCTTTCGGAATATCGAGCATCTCATATACAAATCCGCTGTAAAAATCCACATTCGGACTGATATTCGCCGTCGGATTGATTTCCAGAATCAGAGCGGGAGCCAGCTCTTCGATAAGGTTGAAGAACCGCATATCCTCTTCCCGGCCTTTCGCCGCCGCCAACTTTTCCACATACTGTCTGAAAATCCGTTCCCGCGGGTCGGACACCGTATAGATAGCGTGCCCCATACCGTAGATCAGGCCTTTCCTGTCGAAAGCCTCTCCTCTCAGAATCTTTCTCAGATACTCCGCGACTTCCTCTCTGTCGGAGATATCGGACACATGGCTGCGTATATCTTCGATCATTTCCGTCACCTTGATATTGGCTCCGCCGTGCTTCGGCCCTTTCAGGGAAGACATGGCTGCCGCAATCGTGGAGTAAGTATCGGAACCGGTAGAGGTAACGACCCTGGTAGTGAACGTGGAATTATTCCCGCCGCCGTGCTCCATATGAAGGATCAGCGCTGTATCCAGCACCTTGGCTTCGATATGAGTAAATTTCTGATCCGGCCGCAGCATCATCAGAAGATTTTCTGCGGTGGACAATTCGGGTTTCGGCCGATGGATATACATACTGGCGTCGTTTTCATAATGATTGTAAGCGTGATAAGAATACACCGCCAGCACAGGAAACAGGCTGATGAGCTGAATACACTGACGGAGAATATTGCTCAGTCCGCCGCCTGTCACCTTTTCGTCATAAGAGGCCAGCGTCAGGATACTCTTGGTCATCATATTCATGATATCCGAACTGACCGCTTTCATGATGACATCCCTAGTAAAATTCACAGGAAGAACGCGGCTCTGCCCGATGATTTCCTCGAACTCCGAGAGCTCCTCCTCTTTCGGCAGCTGACCGAAAAGCAGCAGATACGCTACCTTTTCAAATCCGAATTCTTCGTTGCCGAGGCCGCTGATCAGGGATTTGATCTCATAGCCGCGATACCACAACTCGCCGTCGCAGGGCTGTTTTTCCCCTTCGACGATTCGCGATGAAACGATATCCGAAATGCCGGTCAGACCGGTGAGAACGCCGTTTCCCTTCTCATCTCTCAAACCGCGGTATACTCCGTACTCTTCAAAAAGACGGGGCGAAATCGAATCATTGCGCGCGCAGAGAATCGTCTGTTTCTCTACATAACTGTCAATTTTACTCTTCATTTTCTATTCCTTCCCCGTCGTCCGATATTTCCTCACTCATAATCGAGTCAAGCTCATTCATCATCTGGAGAAGGTGGACGATGTTTTCTTTTCCGAATTTATCGATAACGTTGCCGTAATATCCGCTGAGGATTTCCTCCTGTTCGGAAGCCTTTTTTCTGCCCAGATCCGTAATCTGAACATAAGTTCCCTCACTGCCGTTTCCATCGTGCGTCCAGGTGATAAATCCCCTGTCTCTCAGTCTTCCGATCAGGGCGGAAGTCTGACGTACCGGCATCTGCATGCGCTCGGCGATATCCGCCAGATAGACTTTCCGGGCCTCGCTGTTTTCTGACTGCCCCGGCTCCGCCGCCATACAAAGCACGATATATTCCGGAATCGTCATATAACTGAAATATTTGCTGATACTGACCCTGTTTGTCATATATCTGCGGTAAGTCATTTCATTTGCCAGCTGGCTCAAACCTGAAGAACCTGTAACTTTTCTTAACTGCATCTACAACCCCCTATATTTTCCAACATAAATTCCTGAGCATCTTCCTTTTTTTGTAAGTCTGTCAAGCCACTTTCACATCTCCCGTCTCCACGCTGAAAGCTCACCCCTGAAAACGCGGAGCGCACTGATTTGAAATACTGTCTGTGACTTTTATCGGCTTTCCGTATAAAAATAATTCTGTTTTCCGGAGATCTCAACAGATAACGAAGATCCGCGGATACAGCAAAAAACGATATTGCCGCCTCCCGCGGCTCTGACAGGCCGTATCATACATACGGCCCGTCCGCGGGGCAGCTGAAAAGAAATTTATATTCTTGATAAGTTCGAAAGATGTCGGTAACAAACAAAAATTTATTTAGAATAATATAGAAATACCCTTAAAAAGCGAATTTAATCAAAACAATTATAAAAATTTCGTATATTTTTTCTATGCCTCTTCGTAAGGTCTCACCCGGAGAACCGCGCCCAAGTCTCTGCAGATATCCC